>NZ_JAKRFA010000022.1:0-125245 GCF_022348305.1 Alteromonas sp. MmMcT2-2 | reverse complement strand
CTTCGGCTGTGAAGCACGGTTAGATATAGAACGCATCTCCTTAAACGAAGATAGCCTCAAACACTAAACGAATCACAACGGTCTATATTGATCGCTTACACAAACACGTATCACCTTCGCTTAAGGAAACGTTCTAAGTGCTTTCGTTGAATTAAACTGGCAGGAATGAACTCTTCACGAGCTTTTTTGAATATGAGGCGGTAGTTGCCTAGTTTAAATCGTATCAAGCCTTTCGCTAAGCTCAATTTACGTCCGCCAAGTTCAGCATAGCTTTTACCAGACTTAAGGCCTTCCTCTATCTGAACAGCTTTAGAGATGTACTTACGGCACTCAGCCGATTCGTATTGGTTGAAAAGTTTGCGTAATGTTGTCATGGCTATCTCCTTTGTTTCGACGATAGCCAGTTTTTATTTGTGCTCCGCACAAACAAGCATTAATTCAACATTTTCTGAAAATAATTCCAAGCTTCCTCCGCCTCTGCCTCGATAGCCTTTATTTTCTTATTCAGTGCCTCAACTACAGGTAGACGAATGACGGCGTCTTCTTCAAGTTTGCGCAGTACCTCTTTAGCCTTTTCATACTGCTTGTCACTAAAGAAACGCTCTGCTTCCTCGTATCGGCCCATGTAATCTTCCCAGGGAATGACTTGAGAATACGCTGTTAAAATTGGCGATATATCAGAAGGATCATTCTGATTGGAAAAAAACGGGGATGGCAGTTTATCCCTGAACAAATCGAACTCAGACGAATTAAGCGTTTCAATAATTTCATGGACATTTTCTCTAACTACGCCTAAGCAAAAAAACTCTAAATACTGCTGATTAGCAAGCTCCATCAACTCTTGGTCATATTTTTCAGTCATCCCTGACTTCGCATAGCTTTGCAGAAATTCCTTCGTCTTTTTGGTATCTCCATTTAATAGATACCAAATACACAGAATATTCCTAACAGAGTTTCGCCTACCTTTAAGAATAGGATGTTTGTTTTGTGGAATACCTTTTGTTTTTTCGCAAACTATTTTCGGTCTATATAGGTTTGCACCGCTTTTTTTAGCAAATATGGTATTCAATGGAATTCGAATACTGTCTGGTAAGTCCTCTGTTTTTAGGCAGACGCGAGCCAAATCTAGGAACGATTGAACTTCTACGTTTTCCATCAGTAATACACCTCGTCACAAAGTAACTCACGTATATCCTCCCGCCCTATTTCCTCCGTTTTAATATTCCTAAGAATATCTACTGCTTTCACACCTTTGTTGCAGCGGTAAACTATGCGGTTACTTGAACGATACCTATAGTTACTTACTCTTTCTTTATTGTAGTGTTCATAGATATAGTTAATTGTTCCCATACATTGCCCTAGCAGAATTGACTCCAGCTTAGACAGAGAAAGTATCCCCAAAAAGTTCCGTCTATCCTCATCTACTTCATTGCAAGACCGCACAAGATCAAGCTTCTTTTGGTTTTTAAGCGCTGCTATTGCTAAGCACTCTCCTAATTGCATAAATTCTTTTTTGTTGAATAGTACAAAGGAAGCTTTTGACACTTCACTTAGGTGGGCACAGTTGGAAGGTAAACGTTCTTTTGCATATACTTGTGAAGAGAAAACTAAGAAGATGGCTAAGATAATAAGATACTTCATAAGTTTACTCCTTGCCAAAACGCTTAAACGCTTTCACAAAAATAAGCGATGTTACTATCCATGAGGAAAAAACGAGAAAATCTGCTATCACTCCGTTTCCTAACCTTTCGAAAGCGCCTAATATTGTTTCGTTTGGGTGGTCTAAACCTATTAAGAATAAAGCGAGTGCTAAAAAGTAAATTGAGAATTTTACTAAATTTATAACGATGCAGTTGAATCCGTTAGCCGCTAGCGCCAATTTATATCTGACGTCATAGTGAGTGACCTTCACAGATATCAGTTTCTTTAGCTTCAAGACGGTTAGCACTGCGAGGGTTATCATGAATAACTTGTCTATCATTGTTAAATCAGATGTGTTGCCCACCCCATCTAGATGCTCAAGCTCTGAAAAAACAATAAGCGCGAAATAACAGGTAATTAAGTATAATGAGAGCAGCAGTGAAATCAGGTGCATAAAAGACTGATAATAAGGTATCGCGCTTCCTTTAAATTGATAGATACCTTCGGGGTCAAACAACCTTATTTTTTTTCTGGCTTTCAGAATGAATTTAGATTCTAAATCGCTTACGTCTAAGCTCTTAAGTGGCTGCTCGTTTTGGTTTTCTGAAGGCTTGGCTTCGTTTTTATCAGTTCTCGATTCAGGCGTTTCTTGTTTTTCATAAGCAAAACTAGGCTGAGAGTCGTAATCCCTTACCATACTGCGTTCCTCCATTTACAACGTGTTTTTTGAATTTTTCTAGCGGACTTATAGTTCAGTTAATTTGTTTGAGATTAAACCTTTTTGGAACGATGAGTGATTACACGCAATAAAAAATTACCCGTGCCACAGCCTTAATAGACCATTAATATCATATGCGTTATAAATTAAAAGAGTCCGAAAGATTGGGGAATCTTGCTAGACCCTTTTAATATCCTCAATATGTCAGGTGGAGAAAGAACAAGACCTAATGACAACGTTTTGGGAATATATAAAACGGCATTTTGAAGCCAAATGAGGCTTCGTCGCGGATGAGTGCTGATGTGTTATTTTCAGCGGGATGTAGCTTTGTAGTCATAAATTCAATTACTCAATATTACTCATTAGCACTTAACTTTTGGCCCCTATTTGACCCCCAATTACTGCCAATAATTTTCATGCTCCGCTGGCATGTCAGAACCACGCGCAAACTCTATAATCTTATCGGTGTTTTCGAACTGCTCCAGCTGTATTCCCACCTCAAGAAGTTTACCTGTTACCTCTTCGTATACATCGAAAAAGTCATGTTTACTTTTTTGGGGTTTCTCCACTGTCACGAGTGCTTGACCTGCCTCGACAATGCCTTTATTGACCAGAGCTTGCATTCGGTTTAACCAATTATGACCATGATCTGCTGCATTCATTGCAGTCTTCTGATCAAATGCAAGAGGCTTAATTACTCTCTTGCCTTCATCTGTGTCACTTACAAAGGGGAGCTTAAATTCGTATACACCAGCTTTAAGCTTACGTTCATAATATTTATGCGTTAGCTGTGTAGCTAAAGTCTCGCGCAAAGCTTTAACCATTTGCTGCTCACGGTATTTTGGCGTTACAAAATCTCTCGCGACAAACCTTTGAAAAAGATTACTCAGGGTCGTATCGATCTCACTCCCCATTAGCCTACCTACAGCGCCGAAATGTAAAACAGACTCACGTTTACGAGTAACTTCCCGAAACAACGTAACCAGCTCTTTACCTCTGACATTTTTAGAACGGATAAAATCTTTAACTCTGATAAGCTCAGCTTCAAAATTATCTAAAGATTGTTTGTAAAGCTGCTTATCTATCCCTTCAAAGAAAGTAGTAACCCTTCCAAAGCGTTTCGGGGCTAGCTTGTATCCAAAGCATCCAGACTTAGGCTCGATTATAACTATCCCGACGTTTGCGAACTCTCTGGTCTCAATAAACGGCATAAAGCGCACGACTGCATATTCGAAAACAGTATTTTGCTTTTTCACTTTATTGCCTCCCAGAACTCGTCACTTTGATACTTACCCAATACTACCTTGATCCTTTCAATTTCTCCATCTGCATCTGCTATGTCTTCTAGCCATTCTTCGGGGATTTCTTCCAATATGTCGTCAAGCCCTTGAAATGCTGTAGCAAACCGAGAAGATACAACTTGTCTATCAATTTCAGGAGCAAACAAGTCAGTTTGTCCTCTGAGGACGCTTCCTGCCACGTGACACCTCCTCAACTCATCAATTGTGAACTCCTTATCAAAGGCTAGGTTGTGATCAAAAACTACAAGTTCTTTTGAAACGACGTTGTAATATAGGTTTGGGTTTCCCCCACTCTCTCCGAGGGTACGATCTTCATTATTAATCCAATAATCAAACAAAAAAAGATCTTTGAGTATACCTTTATCGGCTAAATTTATACGCTCAAGACTTACCTCCTGAAGGTCGTCTTGATACTCAGTAGCAAATCCGATACCACAGCCTAAGTCATGAATCAGTTCAAAGTCATACTCGACAAGGCTTTCGTCGATATAAACCAAACAGCAGCGTGGTATTGGCAGTCCAATAGCCTGTCCAAGTTTTGCCGAGACCCATTCATATATGCAGCCTTTGTAAGTAGCATTGAGTCGTTTTACCACATATTTCTTATTGTCATCACCAAGACATAGCCAAGGCTTAGTAAAGCCTTGAGACATTCTTTGCTGAATTTCGATTATGTTTATCAATAGAATGACCTACCAGATAGCTCTATTTACCAATGATCGACTTCGTGTTTGAACTTTTCTTTAAATAACCAAGAACCATTAGACTGCTTTGTCATCAAGCCATCTCTACAAAATCACACAATTTACATTTTGCATAGTTCAAATTTTGAACCCCAGCGGTTAGACGCTTTATAACCGCACCTAATTGCTCAACCTTTTCTACAATTCGATTTTGTTCATTGAGCGGTGGTAGAGGAAAATATAAAAGACCTAGCTCAGTTGAGTTTATATTCTTAACCCCAGTCGTTGTCCTGATTGGCTTTTCAATTTGGTCTCGTAAAAGCCTAGTTTTCATAAGTAAAGTTATAAATTCTGAGCTTACATTTTTAACTGGCAATCTTGCACGGACAAGGTAACCAGCATAGACAAATTTATCCAGATCATTTTCAACCAATGTTGAACGTCCCACAATTCCCAAGCTGCCGTTAGATCTTATAAATAGCAAATCACCTTTACATAATTTTAACTCTCTTACTTCGTCTTCGGACATTTTTGAAAACTTCAAATCGTCTAACGTAACCTCTCCGCTAACAATATTTGGAATTCTTAGCACTGCGCTACCATCTATATCATAATCCGATTTTTTAGATGTCCCGTACTTCAAGTCATAAAAAATACTTTCAAATCGTGCCCATCGCCATGATGGTGGTATGGAAAAATTTTTTAGCTCGTCAGTGATTGGCGGCAGTTTTTTTTGCTTTTTAATTTTCTTATCTTTGATTAGCTGTTCTTTTTCTGCGGCGATGCGTTCGAGCAATTTTGATGCAGGTTCGTCGTTGGAATCTTGTTTTACCAGTTTGCCCATTACTGCGAGTTGCAGGATGGTTTGTTTTAGCTGGTCGATGCTGTCTTCTGTGGTGAATAGCACGTCGAAGTGTTCGCTGATGCGCTGCCAGCTTTCGTTTAGTTCGTCCGAATCTTTTGCGTTGGTGAGCGTTCCTAACAGTGATTTAACGAGTGTTTGGTGCGCTTCGATACTGGCTTCGGTTTGTGACTCTAGTTGGTCACAGAGAGCCATTAATGCATCAATTTTGGCGACTATTCGCACTTGCTCATTATAGGGAGGAAGAGCAATAGGATAATTTGTCAATTGCTCCTGCGTTATTCCTGCTACAGTTGTCCCAGTCCCTTCAATTTTGATAGTTTTAAATGCATTAATGAAAAAACCTAAGTCAATCTGTTTTGAGACAGCTACAGCCTTTAGGTCTTGATTAAAGGCCATTGGCACGTCAACTATTGCTATTTTCCCTAAGCCCATTCGGGTACAAATTAACAGGTTTCCCTTTTCAGCTAGTTTACTTCCGGCTATTAATCCTTTCTGGGTGATATAGTCTTGAGTTTTACTCAGGAATAACTCGTTGCCCAGATCTTTCACACTTGCCCAAGGTATATCGCCATTCCAATATGTTGGCTCTCTTTTACTAGGAGTGCCTCCACTGACGATGCTGTTAAATAATGACCCAATCCGGCACCATTCCCAGTTTTCAGGTAATTGAAAGGTTTTCTCTTCATTTGAAATCGGCGGTAGAGGCTTTAGCCTTTTTATCGTCTGTTCTTCAACTAACTTATCTTGTTCGAATTTAATTCGCCCAATCAATTTAGAAGTAGGCTCGTCATTTGGATCCTGTTGAACAAGTTTACCTCTGACTGCTAAGTCTAAAATCAACTCACGTAGTTTCTTTATCCCAAAAAGCTCTAACTTCTTGGAACTACCCCGCCCTGACGCAGACTTGGTTTTAATTGCCGATGTCCAGACATCCAGGTTTTCAGTAATGATACTTTCTACTGACATTAAGCTTCACCCTCAGCGCCTGATGACAGAGCTTCCGCCAGTATGTCTTTTAGCTGATCACGTAATACCTGAATTTCATGCTGTTGTGTTTCGTATTGCGCAAGCAGTTCATCAGGATCGTGGCTTTCTACTTCGCCAACGTGCGGGTTTTTAATATCGAGGTTGAAATTGCGTTCGATGACCTCTTCGATTGAAACTTTCCAGGCTTGTTCGTTTTCTACACGGCTAGCAAAACCATCGGCTTCTGTACCCCACCATTCCTGTTCGGTTTGAAATTCCTCAAACTTCATTGGCTTGGTTTTGGAGTAGTTTTTTACGCCGTCTGGGTAAGGGTGCTCGTAAAACCAAATCTCTTTGGTTGGCTTTCCTTTGGTGAAAAACAGCAGGTTGGTTTTAATGCCTGTGTAAGGGTTAAACACGCCATTAGGAAGTCGAACTATGGTGTGCAGATTACATTCTTCTGTGAGCAGCTTTTTGATTTTGGTTTTAACACCTTCACCGAACAGCGTGCCGTCTGGCAATACCACAGCGGCGCGTCCACCGTCTTTGAGCACTTCTATGATCAGCTGCAAGAACAGATCGGCGGTTTCCCGTGTTTGCATATCTGAGGGGAAGTTCTTTTCGATACCGTCTTCTTCTGTTCCACCAAATGGTGGGTTGGTAACGATAACATCAAACTCGCTATCCCAGTTTGAAAGTGGGCGATTAAGCGTATTGTCATGCCGGATTTGCACGGGTACTTCAATACCGTGAAGCATCATGTTTGTGGTAGCTAACAGGTGCGGTAATTGTTTTTTCTCTACACCGTGAATTTGGTTTTGCAGCGTTTTATGGTCGGCTACGGTTTTTACATATTTTGATTTAACGTGGTCAACTGAACAAGCTAGAAACCCACCTGTGCCACAAGCCGGATCAAATACTTTGTCGCCTAATTTAGGGTCTACTCGGTCTACGATAAAACGTGTAACGGCACGAGGCGTGTAGAATTCCCCTGCATTACCCGCACTCTGTAAGTCACGTAGTATCTGCTCGTAGATGTCACCGAATAAATGACGTTCTTTAGAGTCAGTGAAGTCTACTTCATTTAGCTTGTTGATCACCTGACGTAACAGCGTACCGTTCTTCATGTAATTAAAAGCATCGGAGAACGCTTCGCGCACGATAAAACCGCGCGGGTTCTTATCGATTGGGGCTGTCAGGTTTTTAAGCGCTGGGAACAAGTCATCATTCACAAACTCCATTAACTCATCACCTGTGATCCCTTCATCATCTGCTGCCCAATTGCGCCACAGATACTTAGGTGGAATTGGCTCACGGTAGTCATCCATTTCGAATTCCAGCTCTTCTTCCTGCGCATCGAATATTTTTAGGAAGAGTAACCATGACATCTGGCCTAAACGCTGGGCATCACCATCAACGCCAGCGTCTTTTCTCATAATGTCCTGAATGGATTTAATAACGGTACTGATCGACATACTTTTTTTATTTCTCTGATTCTTTATTTTGCGGCCTGAGCGGTGCTCAGGCTGATTTATTTGGTGTGGTGTCGTAGATGGCTTTTTCCAGTTCAGCTATGGCTGCTTCATATTGTTTTGGCCCACCAAATCCTTTCTTGGCAATTTCGATGGGGCGGCCAAATTCTACAACTTTACCTGTTTTAAGGGCGTCTTTGCTTTCCAGCGCCTCTACGCCCTCATCGCTGTATTTATTCAACAGTTCATTCAAAACGGCCTGCGCCATTTCGCTGTACTTAGTGAAGTAGTTGCGCTTTTTAACATTGTTTGCGCGTTCTTTGCGCGTTAGCGGAGGCTGGTCGAAAACAACGTGGCATATCATATCAAAGGGATCTAACTCTTTCCCGATTTCTGCTTCCAATACTTCCCAAATAACCCCTTCAGACGCTAGTTCATCGATGATGGCTTGTTTACGCTCAGCACTGTTCCAGCGCTTGATGAAATCATTAAGGGATGCAAAAGATTTAGTGAGGGTCTTCTTGGTGTAGTCTTTAAATGATTCAGTAACGAGTTTGCCGTCTTCATCATAATACTGAACGCGCTCCCCGACTTTCTTAACTGCGACACCATTGATGTGATATTTGGTAACTGTCGTTTCTTCGTCGTCATCCCAGCCTGTTTGTGGTACATCCCCACCTTCAGGAAAATCAAAGTCATCATCGCTGCCGAGATTATCAGGGCTATCTGTAGTGCCTTCAGTTTCATCCTCTGAGTCGTGTCCTTCTAAAATATCGTCGAAATCAGAATCGGCATCATTGATATCGCTGGGCTTGGTGCTAATGACTTTTTCTGGGATACCGTCGAAGCGTTCATCGGCAAACAACTCTGTGGCTTTCTTAAAATCCAGAATGGTAAACCAGAGCTTGCCAAATTTATCATCGATACGCGTGCCTCTGCCGATGATCTGTTTGAACTTGGTCATACTCTGAATGTTCTGGTCGAGCACTACCAGCTTACAGGTTTTCGCATCAACGCCTGTTGTCATAAGCTCTGAGGTAGTAGCGATAACAGGATAAGTACGTTTGGGGTTAATGAAGTTATCCAACTGGGCTTTACCAATGGCATCATCACCAGTGATCTTCATTACGTACTTATCGTTTTTGGCATACTGTTCTGGGTTACAGTTAATCAACGCTCTGCGCATTCGTTCGGCGTGGTCGATGTCGTTACAGAACACAATGGTTTTTGCTAAGGGATCGGTACGTTTCAGGTAATTAGTAATTGTTTCTGCTACAAGTTGAGTGCGCTCATCGATGACCAAAGTACGATCAAAGTCTTTCTGGTTGTAAATTCGGTCTTCTACTTCATTACCATGCTTATCAACCTGCCCTTTGGTTGGTCGCCAACCTTGCAAGTCGATATCCAAATCCACGCGCACTACCTTGTAAGGGGCAAGAAAGCCGTCTTCGATTCCCTCTTTTAATGAGTACATATAAACTGGCTCACCAAAGTAGTCGATGTTAGAGACTTCATCGGTTTCTTTGGGTGTAGCAGTTAAGCCAATCTGAGTAGCAGAGCTAAAGTATTCAAGAATTTCGCGCCACGCACTCTCTTCTGATGCACTGCCTCTATGGCACTCATCAATCACGATAAGGTCGAAGAACTCAGGAGCGACTTGCTTATAGGCTTTCTGGCTTTCATCGGGGCCAGTCAATGCTTGATATAGTGCCAAGTGAACTTCGTAAGCGGGATCGACTTTTCTGCCTGTGATTTTCGTCATTGCCTGGCCGAAGGGCTGAAAGTCATTAATACGGGTTTGGTCTACTAGCACATTTCGGTCTGCCAGAAATAAAACACGCTTTTTCGCTTTGGCTTTCCACAAGCGCCAAATGATTTGAAAGGCGGTATAGGTTTTACCTGTACCTGTTGCCATTACCAGCAAAATCCTGTCTTTGCCTGAGGATACTGCTTCTACGGTTTTATTAATTGCTTGTAACTGGTAGTAACGCGGAGACTTACCAGAACCATCGTCATAGTAGTCTTGCGTGATAATGGGTAACTGTGATTCTTTATAGCCTTTATACGCACAATACTTTGCCCACAGTTGTGAGGGCGTTGGGAAGTCTTCTAGACTAATTTCGGTTTCAAGTTGCTGAGGGTTCGTTTTGTCGTGAAAGATAAAACCGTCACCATTACTGGCAAAAATGAAGGGCACATCGAGTAATTGGGCGTAATCAAGCCCTTGTTGCATCCCTTTACCAATTTCATGCTTATTGGCTTTGGCTTCTATAACAGCCAAGGGCATTGAGGGTTTGTGATAAAGCACGATATCAGCGGATTTTACTTTTTTACGTGCAGCCACCATTCCACGAACAACGACTTTACCATCACGCAGTTTTACTTCCTGGCGGATTTGGGTCATGTCATCCCAACCAGCTTGTTTCACAGCAGGCATGATGAACTTAGAAATTATATCGGTTTCTGATAGCGCTTTTTTATTCACTGAACTCATACGTACTCCGTATACAGTTCACGTGAAGGGCCAATGACCGTGCTCTAATGAGAACTGGGTTGATTCCCTTCAGCGTGACGAGATAGTCCTTTTGTGCGATGCTCGCGTGTATTCGCCTCTTATTAGACAAAAGTATCAGAACACCGCTTTATTGTCACTCATACGTACTGTAATCGGTCGTGCGACATTATAGTCTATTTTAAATAAATAGCTGAGGGTATATAGCCCCCTTTACTCGCGACGGCATACTTAATGTTCTTCATAGTAATTTGATGCTCTACACCAAAGTGCTTAAATATATCAACGAGGTTTTCAAAGACTTTATTCTTTTCCTCAATCTCAATCAGCATCGTTCGGTGAGGGTTACTGCAATCCTCCAGATAAAAACTTATTTCTACTAAGTATTTGTATTGCTCCGTGTAGAACAGCCTTACAGAGACAAAATTAGAGGTAATAGGTAGCAGGGATTCATTGGTGTCACTTTTTTTGATTGTCTGGGCATCAAATTTAAGCAGACTTTTTTCAATAAAAGGCTTCTCTAAACGGAACAGGTCGTTGCTTTCCCATACGCATTTCCCGATTACCACATACTCTTGATTAGGTAGTTTTTTGCGATTCAGCGTTAGCTTTCTTCCGAATTTAAATCCATCGTTAGCCTCAAAAACATGCGCAAATGACTTAAACTGGCAAATTGTACTCAGTTTTAATAACGCAATGAGTTCGAAGGTGTGCTGAGTTGGATTGTAATAGTCTAAGTTCAAAGTAAAGCCATGCTCGATTTGTTTACAGATACCGCGAAGAGTAATGCAATCCGAATTTGGAAAATCCCATCTGACCTCGCTACCAATTGCAATAGGCATGGTCACATCTTTTTGGTAATAAAGGTTTTCATAGAACTCTCTATTTTTGATTACCTTTTCGTCACTCAGCAAACGAAGGGCAGTATCGCACCAATGTTGAAAATAGGTATGTGAAAGGAGTCGATTAAGTAACTTAATTTTATGCTCTTTCACCAGTCGATTATTTTTTTGTTCAGTTCCAGAAGTATTTTCTCCCCTTTCTACCATCGGAATATGCACATAGCCTTTAACTAGCCTTTCATCAACGTTTATGACATTTAATACACTATTTATAAAGCCCTCAGAATTTACCAGCGCAACAACACTCGCTAATTGATTGAGTAGACCGTTATCAATAAATGCTTTATTCAAATCGCTAAGGCCTACTAACTCTGCCTCTACCCAGTGACCGTCCGAGGTCGAAGGTAAGCCATATAATTCTTGTATCACCTCCGACTCTTTTTCCGACAGTCGACGTCTACCAGACTTAATTTCACTAACTCGTGAAGGCTCTAAGTTCAAATCTTTGGCGACTTGACCACTGCTGGATATCGAGCACGCGTGTTCAATATAGTGTTTTGATATCTGCTTATTTAGTTTTGTTTCAGTTTCTTTCACAGCTTTCTCCTCGTTTTCGTCACCATACGATCGCAAATAATGATTTACGTTAAAAGCGTAATTTATGTGTAATTTTTACAATAAATAAAACACTAAATCAATCCGAGAAACCGCTGACGCGCTATTCATCGACTTTTACATACTGATTCACACACGAAGATAGCCGTTAACGAAAAAGCTTGTGGCAACCTCAAAAGTTCTCTTTGTTTGGCCCTTTTTAAGGCTGAAGACATAAAAGGAGAAATACATGAAATGTAAGCGGCAATTTTTTATCGCATTGTTTGACGTACTAAGCTCACAACTAATGATCATAGGAGACATTCTGTTTGCGATTTTTGTTGTGCAACTAATAACTCAATTCGAAGTGGCAGAGAGTTATCCGTTTACCGGAAAGAAAGGCTATTTGCTAATTTTGCTTATCTATTTATTATCACTTGCTTGTCACTTACAAAGTGCAAGGTTGCGAAAAAAATAGAATGTTCTTGGAGCACCCGCTGGGTGCTCTTTTTTCTTCTAATTATTTGCCCATTACCACCCGCAACTCGCTTTTCGCTCTCATCGAAGACGCAAACAACGTAATCGGTACGATTATGTAAAAAAGCTTGAGCAAAGCTCAATAACGACTGCGCAGATAATAGTTTTGTGAAACAGAACTATTATCGGAGCCGGAGGCAGCATCGCAGATTTAGCCAGATTTCATTTTGCTTATGCAAAATTGCTTGTAATTACGGAGTAATTGCAGGCAACTGAAACACCAACGGTGTGAACTCTGCGATGGGGTATTCAAAGCGCAGCTTTCCCTGAGTAGAGCCTGGTGGAATGTGGCTAAATCAGCGGTAGCTGACTCCGAGTAAAACTTCTGCCGCAGTCACAAAGTGACAAGTAGCAGAGCAGCGACGAGTCGCGTCAGCTCTGCTTTGCAGAAGGTTTACTTCTACGCAGTAGACAACATTTTAAGAATAAAAAATGTTGTAGCTAAGCAGTATGCTTAGCAAAGCGAAGCTTAAGCATAATGCAAAGCATTGTGCGCTCATTCGAAGATTCTCCCGAGCCTGATTCTATGTAGTTATGATTTAAAAACAGGAGAATGAAATGAACTACATAGACCGTGCAATCGAGTCTTCTACACGCAACCTATATATTACTAATAAGAGTGACCCAGCGTCACTTGGCATACAGCGAGAGAATGCCGCAATAGCGATAACAGGAATATTTGGAGTTACCTGTAAAACCGTAATTCAGCGGCACCTGGAGCTATCTAGAGAAGCCGTAAATAAACTTGTAAATAGACTCAAAAAGAAGCAAATCGTAGCTATACACCCTACTTTTGCTAACCAAGACAGGAACTTCATAGTTCTAACTAACCAAGGAATTCGGGAGGCGGAATTTTTGCTCAACAGAGAACTACACCTGCGCTCAGATGCTAGCAGAGTGAACGAACGAAATTTGCTTCATGACCTCTCGGTACAGATTGTTATTCTCGACTTAGTGAAGGCTAAGAAAATTACGGGATTTGCTTCTGAGCGCGATATTGCTATTCAGTTAGAGAATAGAGCAAATGACCCTCGACTGGTTGATGCTCTGGTCGTCGATGCAAATACTGGCTGTCGTATCGCTATTGAGATGGAAGCATCTAATGCCAAGAACAAATCTAATGGCGACCTTCGCGCAAAAATACTTAGCAAATATCTACAGGAATTTGAAAGTGACAACGGGCTATATGAATTTGTATACATGTATAGTCACCGCCAGCGTTTTCTTACTCAGATTGAGAAGGCCCACGCTCGTCTATTCGCAAATACCCGCTCTTCTTTCACTGAAAGTGAGCAAGTAACGCTGACGAACCGAATCAAATTTCAGCAAAACCAATGTAATGTCATATACGAATTAATGTTTAATAGTAAAAGGCCATTAGGAGATGAGAAGTCACAGTCTGTTTCCAGAGATGCGTTTTTCACCGAACTCGCCAAACTGGAAGCGCTTGCACAGAGTAGCAAAGACAGAATAGTGGAAATAAGGTTAGAAGGCTTTCGTGACGGAGGAAGAATTTTAGGGTTACTAGATTAATTTTAAACTTGACCTCAGGGAGCGATACGCTCCCTTTTTTATGGCCTTTTTAGCTTCAAGTGGCTTTGAGAATCGTGTTGATAAGCAAAGCAACTTTAACGCACATACCTCTATGCACGTCGAGCCAGCAGGAGGATTGCACTGTCGAGGTTTACTGTGCTATCAGTAGTGTTCCCACCCGAGTTCATGAGACTCAAGCAGATTGAGTTTATGAAAGATTGCGGCTCAGCTATTACTACATAGTCTCCGATTACGAAAAATTTCAGCATAATTTACATGACAATGGAAATTTCGGTTGAAGTAAACTGAATATAGTTACTGATTAATGTGAGCGCGACGCATTAGTCTGGTAACAGGTTTGACGGTACGCCATTAACATCCCCTTCATATAACAGGAGACTAAATATGACTTAAACCTATCTGGTAGATTGGCGTTGGCTCTTGCCATAAATTAGTGGGCTAGACGATGCGGAGGCGTCTTACAACCTCGGCATATAGATAAAGTGTTTGCTTTATCCCCTAAGGCGTACCGTCCTTTTTAATATGTAGTTTGCTTGTATCGAGTCACTTCGAGGTATTCCCGCGCCCTTTTGAATAGTCGAACGTTTGTAAAATCAGCATCTCGATTTTCAACACTGAAACTGTTGTATTGCTGTACGAAAGGCAACCATTGCGCAAATTAAAGTAAAAATATCCCTTTCATCTAGCAGAATTCTCATGAGCAGAACTTAGTTAATCATAGGACTAACTGAGGAATTTATTATGAGACCTAACTACGAAAGCGTTTTCGACGCTTGCATTAAACTCTCTGGAAAATGGATATCACTTGCTAATTCAGTGAGCTATGTCGCAATTATTAATACACTTTGGAACATACTGTTTCTATTGCTAGATTATCCCGACCTCATTGCTTTTGAGGCATTGTCATATAGGTTATTTTTGATTTCGTTTGGATGCGTGGGGATAGGGGTTATTTTTTCACTAGCTGCGTATTTTTGTATGCGAAAATTGGAGAGTAAATAATATTGAGCACCCCGCTAGGGGTGCTTTTCTTTCGAACATGTGATCTTGATAGTTTGGTAAAATGTAGATATTATATGGAAATAAGTGTTGATCTATCTCGCTGTCTATGGCAAGCTTTTCGAAGAAAAGCTTGCCATAGACAAAGGCGAAGAAAAAAACCTTTACAATCAGAGGGTTACTGCAGAAAAGACTTGTTTCTTGACTGAGGTGATTATTCAGTTATATTAGTCTTTAAGTAACGTACAGGAGTAATACGATGTACAGAGAAGAAGATTGGGGCGATTTAGGCTAACTAAGCCTACAAACTATATTTAAAAGCACAATGAGTTCATTGTGCTTTTTTCGTTTAGAAGAGGTGGTTCATGGATGAGTGTTTTAGGGATATGGGCTACCTTATATGTATAGCAAGGTATCACCCTACATTTTACTCCACTCTTGGAGCAGCTGTGCTCGCAGCACTATTCGCTTACGTCAGCATAAAAATGAATAGGAAATCTGCCCGAGAAAAAAACTCCGTTGACTTTGAGCACAATTACAAAAATAGCGACAAAGTAAGAGATGCTTGGCTTGTTTTGATGAAGATAACGCAAAACCGTCTGCAGCAGCCAATAGTTGAGTTCGCAAAAAAGGAAATGTATGCCACTACTGAAACCCAAGCAATTGTAACTATTCTGAATGAATGGGAACGAGCAGCAAATGGTATACACCACAGAGTATATGATGGTAATTATTTGTACAAAACATATGGAACAACGGTTCTAGATCTTTATGCTTATACTTATGAGTTTATAAAAGAGCGTCAGAAATCAAAGCCTCGTTCATACGCTAACTTCTGTCGGCTTTATCTAGCCTGGAAAGTTCGGAGATGTAAAGAAGAAAGGAAAAGCCTTGATAAGGATTTCAAGAGGCTACATACAGCACTTTACAAATTATATAAGGAAATTTAAAAAAGGGCTGCAAAGCAGCCCTTAAAGTAAGTCGATCTGCTCACTCCATTCATCAATTGCTTCCACCGAAAAATAACGCTTTTTCGATACGCCGAACACGTTTTCAAATTCAACATCATCCACTTCTTTAGAGTTGATGAATTCAGAGATCTGTAGTTCGAAGAACAGAAATAACAAGCACCTTTCTGGTGGAGTGAAGTATTTCTTTCTCAGTTCCTCAGGAAGCTGCTGTACTAGCCCATCTGAGAGTACAAAGCCGTTAGTTATAAACTTCTCATCTTTGTGTTCATAGATATAGTCGAGTGACTCTGGATTAAAATGCCAGCAGACTCGAAACTTATCAGGCCACTCCGTTCTTGTAGCGCGTTTGAATTGATGAATAAATGTGATTTGCAGATCACGTTTTGATGTCTTTTTAGTCATAGTTAAGTCCAATTTAGTAAACCTCATAACTAACTAGGCTTACATTTGGAGAATTATGGTAATATGACTCACAGAACAGGCATGGAGCGTAAGCATGGATTGGAAATTCTTCGCAGTGTTCTACGGATTGTATTTGGTATATGAGTTATGCAGGGTGCTTTACGAATGTTGGAAGGACAAAATGACCTTTAGGCAGTGGTGGAATGCGCCTTTGAAAAAAGAGAAGCCAACCAATTTTGAAGCATAAGGTCTTAGCCTAGCAGAAATCAAAAAACACAAATACTGCACAGACTCCCCTACAGGCCAATAAAATAGCGACTAAGACGCGGGTTCAAATCCCGCCAGCTCCACCACTTTCAAAGGCTTGCCACTCGGCAGGCCTTTTTCGTTTCAGCTTCCGAAATTTGTAAATTGTTTCTAATTAAAACAAAACACACACTACCTAAATAAAAGCTATTCCCATCTAGATGGTTATATTATAACATTGCAGCACGATTCTAATGTATAGCTTCTCCAAACAATGCAAACAAATTCAGTGATATGCGCGGATGCGCTTACCGTGTGTGTTGACGATCGCACGCTTCTAGACAATCTCAATTTTAATGTAGGAAAAGGCGAAGTATTTGCACTTTTAGGTGGAAATGGCGCAGGTAAATCCACCACCCTTAAAACTTTTTTAGGGCTTATGAAGGCAAGTAGCGGTAGCGCCACTGTATTAGGGCATAATGCCTCTACCCAGCCAAACCAAGTTCAAAAGTCTGTTGCCTACTTACCCGAATCTGTCACCTTATATGGCCATCTTTCTGGCGTAGAAAACATTCGTTATTTCTTGTCAGTGGCTGGAGTCGATAAGTCTGACGACGATATGTTCGCCGCACTTCGCAAGGTCGCACTTCAAGAAGATTCGTGGAATAAGGCGCTATCTAATTATTCAAAAGGCATGCGTCAGAAGACCGCAATTGCCCTGGCGCTACTGCGCAATGCGCCTGTTCTTTTTTTAGATGAACCTACATCTGGGCTAGATCCAGCAGCCATCGACGAATTTAATGCGCTAGTGTCAGAGCTGGCAGCGGGTGGCGCTACTATTTTTATGGTTACCCACGACGTTTATGGAGCCTGCCAAGTTGCCCATCGAATTGTGCTTTTAAGTAATGGCAAATTAACCGGTTCCTTCGAGCGCGCTGGCGATACGCCAATAGATACTGAAGCCGTTCACGCAGCATTTGCAGGGCGTAATGTATGATACTGAATGTTGCTAAAATCATTTGTGCAGAACAGTGGCGCTATTGGATGCGAACAAAAGTAGCAGCGACCGTTTTATTGCTAGGCGCTATGCTTACCATAGCTGCACTGGTAGTTAACGCCTTTCACGTCGATGAGGCTGCCCACACCAGAGACCACCTTCAAACAGAAGCTGAACAACGCTTTGAGGCACAGCCTGATAAGCACCCTCATCGCATGGTGCATTATGGTCATTATGTATTTCGTGCCCCCACTCCACTGAGCGTAATTGAACCGGGTGTCGATACCTACACGGGGAACGCTATATTTTTAGAAGGGCACCGCCAAAATAGTGCGATGTTCGCCGAGCAGCGCCAATCCGCAGGACTTACACGCTTTAGTAGTTTAACACCCAGCTTTTTAGCTTTGGTTCTTGCACCTTTATTTATTATTCTAATTGGCTACGGCAGCGTGTCACGTGAACGCGAAGCCGGCACGCTAACCCTACTGCTTTCTCAAGGCACCACCCGTTGGCAATTGCTCTTAGGGAAGCTTCTGGCGCTTATAACCGCTAGCAGCCTATTTTTACTCCCGCTACTGCTTGCCTGTCTTTATGTCGCGTTTTCAAACGAAAGTGCACTTGTTGTAATACTCTTTTGCTTTAGTTATGTGGTTTACTTTTTACTGTGGGCCACGGTAGTTACTGCGTGCTCGGCAATATTTGAGAAAAGCAGCGTTAGCTTCACTGTACTTGTTGTCATTTGGATGAGCGCTTGTGTGTTACTTCCTCGTTTAGGGAGCAGCGTTGCCACAAACGTTGCCCCTTCAATGGGAAAACTTGAAGCCGATTTCAAAGTGGAAAAAAAACTTAGAAGTTTAGGTGACGGTCATGACGTTAACGATCCTGCATTCAAAAAGCTAAAAGAAGATTTGCTCGCTAAATACAATGTAGATTCAGTTGACGACTTACCCGTTAATTTCAGGGGCATTGTTGCCCAGTACTCCGAAGGTCGACAAGCCAAAGTGCTTAATGAGTTTGCTGAAACGCGAATGTCCGAAGAGTTGGAACAAGCCCAAATAGCACGGCAGTTTGGCTGGCTTTCGCCTACGGTTGCGGTGCGCTCTATTTCTACGATCCTTGCGGGAACTAGCCTCGAGACACACCACCGCTTTTTAAGGGAAGCGGAAACGCTAAGACTTGAGTTTGTTCAGGCTTTGAACAAGGTTCACGCTGAAAAACTCGATTACAAGTTAGATATGAACCGCAACGCCAGTGAAGAAGCAGCAGACAAAGCTGTGGTTGGCGCAGATAACTGGGCGATCTTAGCAGAGTTTGATTTTAAACCAGAAGCAGGAAGCACACGCATTAGTAACGCGTTGATTTATTTTATTCAGCTGTTGCTTTGGATGGGACTTACCGCACTACTTCTTCAAGCTGCAGTTAGGAATTTAAATCCATAATGCGTTATAGCGATATTAAACGAGAAGCGGGTTTCGTATTTGGCCATCGTCAGATAAAACTAACGCTTTTGGTCGTCTTTCTTTTAAGCTCGGTGTCGTTGTGGTCTGGCTATTCGGAAATGCAAGAGCAGCAAGCCACTATAGAGCGCTTGTTAGAGAAAGATGAAACAGAACGTAACGCTGTCCTTGCTCACCAATCTAATTATGGCATGGTAGCCTATTACGCCTTTCATTTGACCTATGCCCCGCCCTCGCCGTTGGCGTTTGCTGCCGTAGGAGAGCGCGATGTGTTTCCGTGGAAGCACCGTATTAGAATGCTAGCGCTAGAAGGTCAGATTTATGAAAGCGATACAGACAATCCGGAGCTTGCTTTCTTAGGGCGTTTTGACTTTGCTTTCGTTACCAGTGTGCTGTTGCCTCTGTTTATCATTTTGCTCCTTTACGACTTAAAAGCGAAGGAACGCGAAGCCCGCCGTTTTGACTTACTTAATGTAACCGCACGCAATTCGCATGCTATTTGGTCATCACGCGTATTGGTAACCCTGGTGCCCTTGGCACTAGTTACACTTATTCCGTTTATTGCCTTTAGTGTAGTGAATGGCGCGTCTGTGTTTCAAACAGTAACGGTTTGTACCATCGTCATTGGCAGCATAATTGTTTGGAGCGCTATTGTGCTTGCTATAGGTGCTGCTAAGCGTTTTGCCAATTTCAGCGCCACGCACCTAGCTTCAATCATGTTAGGCGTATGGCTTGTCACAACGGTTATTGTGCCAGTTACCGGGCACACCATAATTAATGCGTCGGTCGATACACCTGAGGGCGGCGACATTGTGCTCACGCAGCGAGAAGCCGTTAACAGTGCATGGGACAAACCTGTTGAACAAACATGGGATGCGTTTATTGAAACTCACCCACAGTGGGCGGATAAAACCGACTTTGATCCACAACGAGACAGTTCATTTAATTGGAAGTGGTATTACGCATTTCAACAAGTTGGCGACCAAACGGCAAAGGAACTTTCAGAGGCTTATCAAGCCGCCACCTTACGCAAAGATAAAATTGCAAGCTATGTTGCTCTGCTATCCCCGTCTTTGTTAACGCAACGCTTATTAACGAGTGCGGCTGATACCGATGTTAAAGCCATGGTTAACTACGAAAATAATGTTCGCGAGTTTCATGCGTCGTTGCGCAAATTCTACTATCATCACTTGTTTGAAGCCCCGGAGTTTTCATCGGCCAGTTTTAAACAGCTACCTCAATTTTCACCAAAAATAAGAAAGACACAGGAAAACACTAATGAAGACTAGTTGGGTAAAATCTACCCTCGCCCTTTCTATCGCAACGCTTTTGAATGCGCCTGCAAATGCGCAAAATACTGATATTCAATCGGAAGCGGATGTAGAGAAAATTACGGTGCATGGTATGCACCGTGCGTATCAAGGGGCATTTGAATATAAAGAAGTGCCGGCAGCAGCGCAGGATATCGACCTTGGTCTCATCAATGATGCAGGCGCTATAAACCTTAACGACGCTTTAGACCTGTCCGCTTCGGTAGCAAGGCAAAATAACTTTGGTGGCCTTTGGAACAGCTTTGCTATTCGTGGTTTTTCAGGTGACGAAAACTTACCTAGCGGGTTTCTGGTAAACGGTTTTAACGCAGGACGCGGATTTGGCGGACCTCGTGATCTCTCTGGCATTGATCATGTTGAAGTCTTAAAAGGTCCTAAAGCTGCGCTGTTTGGTCGCGGTGAACCAGGTGGAGCGGTAAACCTTGTTACAAAGCGCCCCCAGTTTCGTCAAGGTGGTGAAATTAAAGCAACTTACGGAAGCTGGTCGCAGAAGCGCATTGAGGCTGATGTACAATCGGTTGCAGGCAGTACTGAAAATGTAGGTGTACGCTTAGTAGGCTTTTATGAAGATGCTGAAAGTTTCCGCGATACAGTAGAAACAGAGCGTTTTGGCTTTTATCCATCGGTTACGTGGGAAGCATCAGCAGACACCACGGTTACGTACGAACTCGAATACACCGAGCAAAAAATTCCTTTCGACCGTGGCGTAGTGGCCATCGATGGTAAGTTGGGCCATCAGCCAATTGAAACCTTTACTGGCGATCCTAATGGCGACACCATCGATACGGAAGTGGTTGGTCATCAAATTGAGATTTCTCATAAACTTGCTGACGAATGGAACCTGCTTTTGGGTGCTGGCTTACGCGATACCACTTTCGAGGGTAATGCATTAGAAAACAACTTTGATGGTCGCCAAACATTGTTTATCGATCCTAATCAAGCTTTGTTGTCTCGTTTTAAGCGCTACCGTAATTTCCAAACCGATTACTACGTTTTACGCGGCGAAATCGCGGGACAATTCGATACTGGGTCGCTATCACATCGCGTGATTATTGGTGCTGACTACGATAAGTTTGAAAATGACCAGATTATTCTGCGCTATCGCCCGCCATTCTTTTCAAGCGATACTGACATTAACGACTTGGACTTAGAACAGTACTTAGTGGTCGATATTTTTAATCCGGATTACTCACCACTTCCAGATGTGGAATTGTCTGACAACTTGGACCGTTTTGAAGTTCAGGAAGCGTGGGGGATCTATTTCCAAGACCAAATCAACATCACTAATAATTTCCAAGTTAGGCTGGGGGGTCGCTTCGATAAGTTCGAACAGGAAATTGATAATCGCTTAGCGTCACCTGTAAGTACCACATCACAAGACGACACACGCTTTTCGCCACAAGTGGGCGCTGTTTACTTGTTTGATGACACCACAAGTGTGTACGCAACCTACGGTGAAGGTTTCCGTCAGCTGACGGGGTCGGATTTCGCCGGAAATCCGTTTGAACCTAACGAATCTAAATCTGCGGAAATTGGCGTTAAAGCTGATCTTACATCGATGTTTAATAATATACGGGGTGATATCACCTTCGCCGTGTTTAATATCGAGCAAAGTAACATCCTTGTTTATGATGATAGCCCTGAGGCGTCTGACGGCTTCTTCTTAACCCCCGCTGGCGAAGCGCGTAGCCGTGGTGTTGAGTTAGACATTAACGCTGAATTTGAAAATGATATTTCGCTTTGGGTGTCGTACACCTTCGTAGATGCTGAAAGTACAAACGATGCGGCGGATGCTAACTTTGTTGCAGCCATTGAATCTGGCGATCCTTTAATTAACGTTCCAGAAAACCAATTAAGCATTCAGTTGAGCAAGGGACTTATATTTGCTGATATGCCAGTACGTATCGGTTCAGGACTGTTGTATGTTGATGAGCGTTTAGGTCAAACCGCTACCGACTTCTACTTACCAAGCTACACCACGGTTCGTGCGTTTGCTGAAATAGAACCTGTAGAAAACTTGTCAGTTAAAGTTGCAGTAGATAACCTGTTTGATGAAGAGTTTTATACTAACTCTTTCGCAGATGTGTGGGTTGAACCTGGCGCGCCTCAACGCTTTAGGCTTACCGCCGCCTATCGCTTTTAAGGTCTAGAATTTAACGTAAAAGGAAGCGGGACTTATTACCGCTTCCTTACTACGACTTTTGAATGTTTAATTTTTGTGTAAATTAAGAGTTTTGTAAAGTCTGAATCGGCTCGATGTCAGACGTATTATTCTTGATAAATGACTCTATATCGTTAATTTTCTCTTTAGAAAATCCGAGTCTTGCTTCTATACCAGTAGTTCCGTCAGCGTTTTCAATGATATCAAACTCGTTTACACCTAAGGTGCGCGAAAATGCAGTGTGAACCTGATTATTGTTGATATCGACAATTTTAATTTTCGTCGATGTTCTATATATAGCCAGTGGGCCTGACTGCGTTTGTACCCAATTGATTGACCAGAAATAGTGACTGTAATTAGGTAAGCCAAGTTTTGTGTACAGCGACTCTTTGAAATCCACGTTTTCGCACTTGTTCATCACAGCATTTTGACGTTCGCAGTTTGAGTATTCTGCAACATCCTTACCTCCTAATCCAACATCCATTGGAACGATGGTCTTTCCGTCTAGACTAACTAAAACATAGTCATCAAACTTGTTAAGTCCAAACGTATTACCTATTTCTTTAAAGGAGTCTAGCAATCCGCCCACACTGTCGCCTTTGTCTCGAGGATCTTTCTCTAACAAAATAAAACCTGTAGATGCAGCATCGCCCTTCTGATGTTTAGCGATGTGGTAGTTATCTAAGAGTGTTATATTTTTTACGTTATCATTGTCTATAATATAGCGAAAAGCAGACCCCGGACGGCCAATAATAAAACCGTCTGAAGTAGGAATTACACTGCTACCTGTTGCAGTTTTTCCGGTAACTGTTTTTACTTCATACCGGTCACCACGCTTCCACACCGTTGCAATTTTTATAGGTGCTTCAGTTGATTTGGCTTTGTGATATTTGAGTGTAAATGAGCCATCGAAATTTTCTACCGCATAGGTAAACTCACCAGTAAACCTATTACCTCCGAAGTTGGCAACTTGTCCTTCGAAGTCATGAAACATCTCCCCATCTATCATGATGCCATCTTTCTTACGATAAAAAATCGCTGCTCCGCCGGTTTCGTCAATTTTCTGTTTTTGTGCTGTAAGTTCAGTCGCACTGATAACGATTTCTGGCTGGGGTGCAGCTTGCTGTTGCTGTTGGGCAGCAACAGGTAAGGACATGCCTTGAATTTTCGCAAGAAACGCTTGCTTCATTTGGTTCGCCATTGCCTGCTCTTCTGGCGAGGGTGGTGTACTACCACACGCAGTAAGAAGTGAAACTGCTAATAAAGATGGAACTAATAGTTTTGCATTCATGTGTTTTCTCTGTTTTTCGCTTTAGCTAAAATATTTAGAACTGAAGCTTTTTTATGAAAACAAAGGATTGCACATGACGAGACTTCACCATGCCGTCCTGCATAGTTGAGTGTACTATTGAAATGTCGCAATCCCTTGCGAGCACTATTAAAGGATATTCCAGTCTTTTTTTCAATTATAAGATTCTGTTTTTAGTTTATTTTTTATTCACTTAGCATAAAAAAATGAGTATCTAAAAACGAGCTCAAATTTCATTGGAGACAGGCCACTCTCGCTCCGTCAAAATATATGTATTGATAAGACGTTGACGCTTATTTTCAATAACCTGTTTTAATTCATCTCTAATTAATCTTACCGCTGGCGTAATAAGATGCCGGCTAGGCAGCATGAGCCACATTTCAGTTAGCGGTACGTGGTAACCAGTCAAAATACGCTGCAGCTTTCCGCTCAGTAAATCCCCCGCAACGTCTATACATGACTTTTTAGCGATCCCCTCTCCATCTACGCACCAGCGCCGAACAATATCACCGTCATTCACAGCGCGATTACTGTTCACTTTCACTTTAACTCTCTCGCCCTCGTTGATAAGTTCCCACGTATTATGGGTTTGGTCGTAGAGCTTATAAAGAAGTGCGTTGTGCTGCGCTAAATCAGTCAAAGTTGTAGGCTCACCGTTTCTTTCTAAATAATCGGGAGACGCGCAAATCACATGCGGAATATTGCACACTTTAAAACCATACATCTGCGATTCTTTAACCGCTTCTTTTGTCATGGCTCTAAGTGCTACATCTACACCATCGCGGTAGAAGTCCACCCGACTGTCGCTCACATGTAATCGCAATGAAAGTTCTGGATTTTCGCGTTGCACTTTATTTAGCAGTTCACGCATTAAGTTGCGACCCATTTCCGAAGACATCGCCATGCGAAGCTCACCATGAATGCTCTGCTTCTGCTCTGTTACTAATGCAAGGCCCTGCTGTAAGGTGTCGAGTGCTTGCTTTGCCATAGGCAAATACTGCTCTCCTTCAGGTGACAATCGAATTTTGCGTGTACTTCGCACAAATAGGGCTACGCCAAGCTGCTCTTCTAAACGTTTAACCGCCATACTTGCAGCAGATGAGCTAATATCAAGTTTTATCGCAGCAGTGGTTATCGAGCTCACTTCAGCCACCTTTACGAACACAGACAGGTCTTCGGTTTTCATACTTCCCTCAACGTTTATTTCACTCTTTTGATTTCAAGGCAAAAAAGACAAAGCAAAATGGAGCACCTCTATTATCCACATTTTCAGGAAAGTCTTTATTGATTTTGGTCGTTTATGAGACTTATTCGAAATAATAGACTGTGCCTGTCTGTTAAATAAAACCTACGACCAACAATTAGGAGGTTTGAATGAAACCAACGAAACGAAACAAACTTACAATAGCATCGCTATTATTGAGCACCTGTTTTCTTCTTGTACCCGGCGCACAAGCACAAGGCAAAGTTATTGCAGCCAAGGATGTAGAGTGGGGTTACTTGAACCCAGCCCGTGGCGACAAAAGCCCCGGGGCAGCAGACTTGTGGGGAGACAGAACAAAAGACACGGCAACGGGGATGTTAGTGCGATTTAACAAAGGCTTTGAATCGCCACCGCACATTCACAACATAACCTATAGAGGTATTGTGATTGAAGGTGAAATGCACAATGACGATCCAAACGCAGCAAAGATGTGGATGCCAACAGGTTCGTTTTGGACTCAACCTGCAGGTGAAGATCACACGACTGCAGCAAACGACAAAACCAACCTGATTTACCTGGAAATTGATGAAGGCCCATACCTTGTAAAGCCATCAAGAGAACATTTTGACAACGGTGAAAGGCCAATCAACGTTCACGCAGACAATATGGTGTGGCTGCAAAAAAGCGACCTTGTAAATATAGCGGCCGACGGTGTTTCTATTGCCTATTTGTGGGGCGACACAAGTAGTGTATACGGCACCCTTATCAAGCTTCCAAAAGGATTTAAAGGTTCAATAAAATCTAATGGTGATGAATTCAAGGCAGTGGTTATCAAGGGTAGTCTCAATTATACCCAAAACAATACCTCCAGACAGATTGAATTAAACGCAGGAAGTTATATTGAATCATCAACTGCCGCACACCATTCTGTTGAAAACGCAAACCAGAGCGAAACCATTGTATACGTAAGAACGTCGTCAAAATTTAGCGTTGCAGATTAGTACGCTTTTTTCAGCTCACTTACGCGGGGCATTTCCACGCTTGCTTCGCGTATTTTCTAGGTATTCAGCAATCATAGAATAACCGTTTTGCCTTGCAAGCTGCTCTGGTGTATTGCCATCGTAACCTTTCAAATCTAACCTAGCTCCTGCTTCCACCAATACTTTCGCTGCCTCTAAATGCCCATGCCACACTGCGTCATGAAGCGGTGTATACCCGTTGTTAGGACCTTGCGCGTTAAGCACATCCTGAAAGCCAGGATATTGACTAAGTAACGTCAGCATGTCTGCACGCCCAAAATATGCGGCTTTGTGTAAAGCAATTGCGGCCATGTAGGCGCCGGTAAGCGTTTGATCTGCGCCGTTATCTAGCAACAGCTTTGCTACTTTCAGGTAGCCTTTCATCGCTGCAAGCAGCAGCGCGCTATGAAAATCACTGCCTTGTTTCAATACGGGCGCAACCGCATTAACGTCATACCCTTTTTCTAGCAGCACTTTTATTTCAGCTACCATTTCTTCTTCAGACAGCGCTTGGTTGGCAACGATCATATAAATGGCTGCTTTTTCTTGCGCTTGCTGCAGCGTTTTCTCTTTATGAGCCGCAAATAGCGCGTTAATAGTGGCAACATCTTCATTTAACGCTTTATCGTTTGCTTTTGCACCGCTTCGATTAAACCCAAGGGCTGTAGCGCCTGCCGCTGAAATAACGGTGGTATCGATGTCGGGCAAACTTAATAAATATTCCACCGCGGGAATATTTCTGTGCCACACGGCCAATAGCAGTGGCGTTCCGCCCAGGCGTACTGACTGCAAGTTTACGAATGCCCCCTCCTTCACAAGCAGTTTAACAAGGTCTAAATTCCTTCCTTGAACAGCCAGATGAAGCGGTGCTACCCCCATTAATCTATCGAGTGCGTTAACATCTGCGCCGCTATCTATAAGGGCCTTAACACGCTGTATATCGTTATCCCACACTGCTTTGTGCAGCGGTGTTAGGTTCTGATTTATGTTGCTTTCAAACTTACTTGAATAGAGCGCCCCTATTGCTTCGTTTGCCACGGCTTCGCTAAACGAGGTGGTAATGCCCATGCCAGAGAGCATAATTAACGCCAGAGACTGACACGCTTTTCTTGTAAACGGGATAGGTTTATTCATTGTCTCGCCTAACTTTTTAAATGCTTTTTGCCTTGGTTTTAAATTCTGGTTTTGAGTTTTTAGCACGTTGTTAATCCCTACAAAGGACTAACAACGTAACTGTCGATGGTTACTTTACCTTCGGTATCAATATGCACATGCCAGCGCTCTTTTACCTGTACCTCAACCGATTCCCCTTTAAAGTCAGACGATTCAAATGTGTCAGCGCGAAGGTTAATTCGAAGGTCTACTATAAACCCATTGGGCTTCGCTGAATCAGCATCGGGTTTGATATCAATTTGATCTACGCGGTGCTCACAGTTAGGTTTAAACGTCTTGCGTGCCCACGCGTACCAGTCGTTGAATCCAGCATGGCCTTGAAATCGTCCCTCTGGCGCTTGCCAGACAACCTCCTCGCTGAGATTCGGTAGAAACGCTTCACTTGACGCCGGTAATTGATCGAACTGCCCAAACCACGTCGTTACAAACTGTTTGATACGCAATTCTGGAGAGTTCATCAAAACATCAATAGCATCGGCTACCCGCTTACCATGTTGATCACCACGGGCCTGAACGTCTGAAAGCGTGTTGTAAACACCTTCAATGTACACCATGCGATGGCTGTAAATTGGCTTGTGGTACTGCATTTTTGCAAGGTAAGCGAGCTGTTCTAGCGGGCGTAAGAATTCTTCCACACTGAAATGGTTATAGCCTAGCGGTCTATAAGACTCTTTTGGGCCACCTACCGAAATGGACAGTAAAAAGTGCTTATTCGCCAGCTTGTCTCCTTCAGGGCCAAACGCAAAATTATAAGTAAATACTTGGTCAATCCAGCGCTTAAGTAAAGCTGGTACAGAATACCAGTAGAAAGGAAACTGCAGCACAATTACCTCAGCTTCAAGCAAGGCTTTTTGCTCTGCCTCTACATCAATTGGGTTGTTAGAATAAAGGGTGTCCAAACGTCTAACTTCAATGTCGTCTATGCGCTTAGTCAGGCTTTGCAAAATAGCGCTATTAGCATTGGACTGGTCTAAATTAGGATGGCCGGAGATAACTAATACTTTACTCATTACTTCTACCTTTGCGTGATAATTTTATGGTTGGTTCAAAGTGAACAGATAGAAGTTTATGCTTGAACAACCTTTAGTTTTATATGATGATTAACTCAAAGATTATTAGTTTAAAACTAACAATTAAATTCTAGACATAATTTTGGGCTTGAAACCCTTCGACCAATTTGTCACTTAGACTTTCAAGAGGCGCTATAAGTGAACGGCACCACATTTCAACAACTTATTGTTTTTCATGCTATTGCCGATGAAGGCAGTATTAGTGGCGCAGCTCGCCAGTTAGAAATGGCACCGCCGTCTGTAAGCCACGCGCTTAAATCTCTAGAAGCAAGTGTGGGCGTTCCTTTGTTCAATCGAACCACGCGTAGAGTTGAATTAACCGATGCGGGAAAGTTACTTAAGCAGCAAACTCATCATGCTATCGACACGTTAGATATTGCATTTGAAGAGGTCAACGCCCTTAGCTATACCCCTAGGGGCACGGTTCGTATTACCACTCCTCGCTTCGCCTTCCAACAGCTTTTGGCGCCTTATTACCAAGAGTTTTGCGAGCGCTATCCAGACTTAAAGCTTGAGGTATCGATAAACGATGCAGCCGTAAATTTGATTACCGATGGGATGGATGTGGGTATTCGCTTTGGTGATAGGATAGAAGAAGGCATGGTGGCAAAGCGATTAACTAATGCCACTAAAGAATGTTTGTTCTGCTCACCTCACTACGCTAAAAAGTATAGCCTTCCCTCGTCTATTGATAGCCTTCAGCAACACAAGCTCATTCAATATCGTTTTATTACCTCTAACAAACTTGCGCCACTTCATCTGTGGCAAAACCAGCAAGCTGTGAGTGTTTCAATGCCGATTGCTATGGTAGTCAACGATACAGATTTGATGATTGATGCTGCCAAAAAAGGGTTAGGTATAGGAAGAATTGTTGAACCTATGGTGGATGAATTATTTCAAACTGGCGAGCTTGTTCCCGTACTTAAAGAGAACTGGTTTCCTTATTCAGGGCTATTTATGTATTTTCAGCAACATAGTCAAAAGGCCCAAAGAATTAGGGCCTTAATCGACTTTCTTGAAGAAAAACACGCCGTTTGACACTAGCCTGTTGTTCTTTACTGTGCACCAAATCTCAACAGGTGTTAGTAACTCGTTTGCTTTCAGTGCACTAGCGTATCGTTTTTAAGCTGCTGCAGATCCGCCAAGCGGTCTTTCGCATTTTCTGGCGCAATCGCTAAAATATCGCGACTGCCCGCCTCCTCTCTCTTTTCTAGTGTCACTGAAGTAATCAGCCATTGCCCTTCTATCTTTCTAAAAGTGAAGTGGTAGATGCCCGAAACTTGCCAAAAACCATCATGCCCTAGCCAATGACTGGCAGTAAATGGCACGTTAGCAAACGCTATATCTTCTTTTCGATTAATACTGGGGTTTCCCAAGTTGTGAAATGTTTTGTCAAAACCAGGCAAAAAAGCCGCCCAGTTTTGCATTAAGATCTCACGTTTTTGGGTTACCGCTTCTCCCCCAAACAAACTGGTGTAGTCTGTTGTTACATTTGGGGCAAACAGTAAGGTTAAGTATTCATAAGCATTGTTGTCAGCTAATGCTGAAAAGCTATTCAGGTTGCTGTGAATACTTGCAATGTCTTTATCCCGGCTCGAATGGGATGTGGCAGCATGGCCCATAGTAAAAACTCCAACTAACATGACACAAATTATGGCTTTAAATTTCATTTCTGAGCCTTTAATAGGTAAATACTCGTCTTACAAAGCGCTGTCGAAGTGGGAAACTACGGCGTTAACGGCTTTTTCAACGGCTTCAGGTTGGTCGTAGAAGTCAAATTGATTGATGTTATCTAGCCAAATTGCATTTACCGAATCAGTCGCGTTTTCCAAATACTGATGTGCACCTTGTGGCAGCGCCATCGCTTCTGATGCAACCATTAAAACCGGTATAGTCTGTTTTGATGCACTTAACTGCGCATTGTAATTAAGCCAACCGCTCCATGACGTCACGTTGAATTTGTTGTCGTAGGCAGGCAACAAACCTCGTGATTGCTCTGTGTAATACGGTGCGTTGTACATCAATGCGTTTTCATTGGTTAAACTTGCCGCTTCAATAACTAATGGCTCGGATTTGCCTTTCTCTGCCGCTGCTAACGCAAGTAATTGATTGCGATTTTCTTCACCGCCATAAATGGCTGTTGCCATTGCTTCATCGTGTAACCAGGGGGCCACTACTGCCACCGCGCCTAACCGTGTATTTTGGCTTAATTGAGTATTTTGAACCGCAGCATCAAGCATATAGCCCGCTGAGGCACAAATGGCCAAGCCAGCAATACGGCTGTTGTCCACCTGCGCGACATTTGGCAGCGCTTTGATAACAGCCTGTATATCTTGCGTTTTACGAACAGGGTCTTCAAGGTACGCAGTTTGGTTGTCATCAGTATCTCTTGACGCTCCCCAACCTCTAAAATCAAATGTAACAGCAGCGTAGCCTCGCTCGGCTAGTGCCTTTGCATAAACAGCTGGCATTTGCTCTTTTACTGATGTCCATGCACCTGTAACAACGACCACTGGTGGATTAGTAATACCTTTTGGCAGGTATAAATTTGCGGCCAAGTTGCCCACTTCTGTGTTTAACGTGATATTTTCCATTTGAAATCCTTGCTGGTTGTATTGACGATGAATATTTTTGTTTTCACTGCTTAACTGCGCGTGATTAGCGCTTAGTTGTTCAATGCCTGCTCGGGCTTGGTTTAACGCGTCTGTTTGCGATGGTTGTTGAGCGTGTGATATGCCCGGTTGTAATATGACCAGTGGCGATATCAAAAGTGACTGTGCAATTACTGTTATGGTAGGTTTAAGCATTTTTGCTGCGCTCTTTAAGTGAAGAATCAATGAACACAGAATATGAAATAGTGCGCCTTAGTTATTGCACATTAATGCTAATTATTTGTAGGTTATTGCTAAAGGAAACATAAAGCTTGAAGTCACGTTTAGCCTTTTTTGATCATTCGACACATCAACCTTCATCGTGCAAAGACGTACTAGATATTGCGTTTTCAAACGACGGTCTCGATTGGAAAGGCATCATTTTAGAGAAAGGAAAGTCGCCTCACTTTTACCCTCAAAATGTGTATACCCCTTATTTCTATTTCGCACTCGCCCTTGAAAGCGATCTGAATTGGAACATAGAAGCGAATGGAAGTATGGTTTCTTTAAAAACCAGTCCGGGAAACATTTGGATAAATCCACCTAAAACGCCGTTTACACACGACATATCCGAGCCTTGTTATTTTGTTATTTTAGCGGTTGAAGAGCGTGTATTTTTAGACGCATGTCCGTTTAAGGTAGAACAAGATCAGCTGCAGTTTCTGAACAACTATAACGTGGAAGACGAGACCATAAAGGGGCTAATTGAGCTTCTGTTATTAGAGACACAAGCAAAGGGTCGTAATGGGAAAGCCTATTTAAGTAACTTATTGTCTGCACTTTCTGCTCATTATATCCAAAATTATTCAAATTACCGCGACCTTCAAGATTCCTCAGCAAAGAGTGTCAAAATAGGCAAGTCACAGATAGATAAGATTGAGCAATATATTAAAGAAAATATCGGCAGTACCATTAGCGTAGATGCGCTGGCCGAGCTTGTTTTTTGCAGCAAGTTCCACTTTTTAAGAGAGTTTAAAAAGAGTGTTGGGGAAACACCTTACCAATTTATTACCCAATACCGTGTTGAGCAAAGTAAAAAATACTTACTCGCGAATACTCAGTCCATGAGCGACATCGCGTTATCATTGGGATTCAATGATCAATCTCACTTCAGTCGTGTTTTCAAAAATCACGAAGGCATTACCCCAAGTCAATTCATTAAACAATACAGCACGTAGAATAAACTACTTTGGACACTACCTACTCAATAAAGCCCTTGCTAAGACTTTATAGGTAACTGCCCTAATGCCGCTGCGCATGCCAAGCCAATGGCAAACGTCATCGCCACACTGGTGAAGGTGCCCAAAAGTACATATTCAGTTAATTTTCTGTCTTGGTGTTTAGTGAGGTCGCCGAAGCGAAATATAGATTTCGCCGCAATAAGAAAACCTATGGCAGAAAACTGATTTAACAACACAAACGTTAACATGAGTACACGTTCTAAATAGCCAATTCGTTGACCTGCCAGTGATAAAGTTTGTTGTGCCTCTGTACTTATTGTAGGCGGATCATTGGGGTGAGAAGACGGCATTTTGTTAGCTAATACTTCATCGCTCCAAGGCGACAGCAGCTGTTTAATAATAACTGAACTGGGCTTGAGTACCGCCAGATAGGCCAAGACCACTAATAGGTGCGTTGTACCTACCTTCTGAAGTAGTCCCACTGCCTCGCGCCACTGATTGGTGGCATACAAAAATACGCCTAAGATCACGACAATGTGCGCTATTTGATCGACAACAAAAGACGTAGTGTTTTGCTTACAATACGATTTAATCACGTCAATTTTGAAGTGAGAAACGGCGACTACAATTGCACCAACACCTATACTTGCGATACTTATCGTTGATGAAAACAAGAACATTGCTGCTGCCGCGAGTATACCGTGTATGATTGCGTGTAGGTATAAAGGCAAAGCCAGTGCGTGACGTTCGTTTCTTTGCTGTACCCAGGTAAACGGTTGAAAATAAAAGTCTGCTAATAGATGCGCTAACACGAGTGCCACCAGCAGTTGAGGTTCAGCAAGCATTTGGTTCTCCAGTCACAAGCATTATGTTTTTTGCATAACCCGTCATCACGTTAGTCTTCCTTGGTCAATTGTTCCGTTTTTAATGAGGTTCCACCTTGAACCCATAAAATGAGCGCTCTCTCCATATAGTCGAGATATTCTGCTATCAGTTTATAGTTACTGGCATTGAGGATTCGACTTACATTACTGCGATTTTTATCTAGTATGGCCGCTACACTTTCATGGCTCTTATCCGTGGCTTCAAGATACGCGAGTAAGGTTTGCGACTGGGTTTGTGTCAGTCCATTGATATGCGCGTCGGCAAAACGTGTTAAGAGCTGCGTTTTGTCGTCGAGTGTTTGTTCACCGCTACAAAAAGTAAGATGGTGCGGCTTTATGTTATCTAACCCTCGTCCTGACAACACAAATGCGTCTCCAGTCCCAGTTTTTACTTCTGAAGGGCGAAATTGCGCTTCTCCCACAGCAACACTCATTCGCACGTCTACGCCTGAAGCGTGCGCCTTGAGTGCTAGCCGCAATCCAACTGCGGCTGCAATGCTATGCTGTGGTTGTGCAACAACTAGCTGGAATGCGTCTCCTCGATAAATATCAAAGTCTCCACCGTAGTACTCGGCGTAGTATGTTAAACGCTCTCTCAGCGTAGCAATTATCTCTCTGAATTCAGCATCAGAATAAGACTGAGAGTTGGAGACGTCACCGGTAATCACACCAGCGCGCTTTTTTGTATTGCTTGTTAAAGCACTCTTTCTTGTCATTTCACTATGCGCCGCGTTGTCTTTTCTACTTTCAATAGACACTTTTTTCCGTTTAGAGGTCCACTATGACACGCTACCATCTCAAATTCAAAAACAATCACACAGCAAAATGTGATTATTATTAATCACAAATTCACATGTGACTAAATTGCGTAACGGAAAGCAAAATATAACAAAGAACGTATAGCGGCTGTTGATTAAGTAGAATATTCATTCTACTTAAAATCTGTTTAATTGGATAACAAGCGATGTGCCAAGCAGACGAAAATAACAAACGCTTTCGAGGAGACCCGGTATGACCGCGCCCAAACAATCTGAGTTAGCTTCGAAACTAGAGCAAGCTTTTGCCCTTTACGGATTCGCAGAGCCTAATGTGGCTAAACTCAAGGACTACACTGGCACCACACTTAAAACCTTGTACAAATACTTCCCTTCAAAAGAAGACATGATTATTGGCGCGCTTGACTATCGTCACAGCCGTTACATCGCGTTTCTGGAAGAAAACTGTCCCTCGACGCGTAACGAAGCAATTAACCACATATTTGAACGCTTGTCGGTGTGGCTAACGACATTCGCTCCCAGAGGTTGCATGTCATTGCAGGCTTTGGCGAGTTACCCCAATAACCTTCAAATTGAAACCGCTGTGAACAACCACAAACACGCGGTGCTAACGTGGCTGAATGAAAAGCTCGAAGACCCAGCCCTTTCAAACAGCGTGTTCCTGCTACATGAGGGCATGTCATCAGCATGGCCAACGATTGGTGATAAAGCGTTAACCGCAGCGAAAGGCGCACTAACAGTGCTACTTGATTAGCCCTTCTTAGCACTTGCATCAACCATTACCTTTCTCGTCTAAAGCAAAAATTCTGGAGGACAATATGAAATCATTGCCAAATGAAATGTACGGCGTGCAGTTAACCAAACATGGCGATCTCGACGCGCTTACATTTAACGAAAACATACCTTTGCCTACACTCAGCGACAACGATGTACTTATTGAAGTACGCGCTGCGGGGGTAAACAACACCGACTTAAATACGCGAAAAGGTTGGTATTCCAAAGGCGACAACAATGCAGAAGATGCTGGATGGGCCGGCAATGCGTTAAACCTACCTCTAATTCAAGGCGCCGACGTATGTGGCTATATTACCGCTGTGGGTAATAACGTGAGCAAAGAACGTATTGGTGAACGCGTCATCATTGAGCCTTGTTTGGTAGAAGTTGACAGTAAACCGCTAAGTACCCCTTGGTATTTCGGCTCGGAATGCAATGGAGGTTTCGCACAGTTTACTAAAGTCGCATCGCGCCACGCCCATGCAGTAAATTCAACGATGACAGATGTGGAACTAGCCTCGTTCCCCTGCTCTTACCCTACAGCCGAAAACATGCTGCACAGAGCAAACGTAAAAACAGGTGAGCGAGTATTTATAACCGGTGCCTCGGGCGGCGTAGGCTCAGCTGCCGTACAACTCGCTAAAGCACGTGGCGCCTATGTTGTTGCAGTAACCAGCGAACAAAAGCAATCAGCCATACAAGCATTAGGCGCCGACAAGACCGTTTTGCGTGATGAAGATTGGCAACACATGGCAGAAAGCGAGCCGTTCGACGTTGTTATCGACCTTGTTGCTGGCCCACGATGGCCTGAGCTACTTGAGATCCTAAAACCGTTTGGTCGCTACGCGACGTCGGGCGCAATTGCTGGTCACGACGTCTCTTTGGATGTACGGACTCTGTATTTGAAAGATTTAACTCTATTAGGCTGCACTATTTTAGGACATGATGTATTTGCCAACTTAGTAAAACACATCGAAGCAGGCAATATTAAACCACTTGTATCGAGCACATTCCCACTAAGTGAAATACACCAAGCGCAGCAAGAATTTGAGCAGAAAAAACACATTGGTAAGATGGTATTGACGTTACAGCCCAAATAACGTCGATATGCCCGAGAGAACGTAAACCAAAGCTCTTTAACGACGGGCGCTCCTATGAGCTTCGCCGAGTAAATGCTTGGCGAAGCTCTTAATACTAATTCTTACACAACTGAGCATAATTTTCTGCCAGCATATCTTGCGCGATAACGTGCTTCGTCGGCTCGTTCAACAAGCCAGGGCATTATAAGAAAAGCCACTGCTAATCGCGTTTTCAAACATAGGTATTTGTTTTTGTACTCTTTGTAACATTAGGTACTATTTCCTGACATTTTAGACCTGTACTTTGGTACAGCCTGTAAAACGCAGGCGTCTAAAAACAAAAGGAAATATAATGAAAAAGCTCATCGCGTTCACACTAACAATTTGCGCATTTAATGCGTTTGCTGATAACTGTGTTTACAACTGCCCCACTGGTCAATCTGGACAAACCATTACCCGTTCCATTTACACCCTAAACAATAATGCACAAACAAAGTTCGCCAACTGGGTGGCCTATCATGTAACCCCAAGCACTATTGACGGCCCATCAAGAAGTCGTAATTGGAAAGCTGACCCTTCAATTAACTCTGCGAATACTTTAGAGCCGAACGATTACAGCGGAGCATGGGCTACAATTGGCACTGACCGCGGCCATCAAGTTCCTCTTGCTTCGTTCAGCAACACAGCCGATTGGCAAATGTTAAATTATTTATCAAACATTACACCTCAAGATTCAGACCTAAACCAAGGTCCTTGGGTGGATCTAGAAAATGCGGTGCGTGATGTAGTGAGAACTGGGCAAGACGTTTATGTGGTTTCTGGGCCGTTATATGAGTGGTATTTCGCTACTCTGCCAGAGGCAGATGAGTCGCACAGCATTCCTAGTGGATATTTTAAAGTCGTCATTACCGATGTTAACGGCTGGGTGGAAGCCTCTGCTTTCATCCTAGAGCAAAACGCAGCTCGCAGTGATAACTTTTGCGCAACTGAGGTAACGGTTAATGAAGTTGAATCCAGAACAGGTCTAAACATTATGCCGTCACTACCAAGCTATAAAGAAAATGCTGTTGAAGGGGGATTAGGAGGCTTAACCGCTGCGCTCGGCTGTTAATAACCCATCTAAAAAGGCAGGGATGCCTATCTCTTTTTAAATGGCTGCAGTAAAAGCGCAATGATACTTGCGTTCTTCTTAGTGGCTGGCACGTCTTTTTGACCAATGGGCAATGTTTCGTCGCTAAACGCAGCGCGAGGCGTAAAACTATTAAACAGCCTATCCCACCACGATACGCTAAACCCGTAGTTCGAATTAGATTCATTTTTAGCCTGGCTATGGTGAATGCGATGTAAGCGCTGTGTGATTAGCACAAGCCCAATTCTATCATCCCACTTTTGTGGCAACCTAATATTGGCATGATTAAAAAGGGCAAAGCCATTTAGCGCCACTTCAAAGATAACAATAGCAATAGCAGGCACGCCCAGCATCACCACCGCCGCGGCTTTAATACCTAAACTCATAGCAATTTCAACTGGATGAAAGCGAAGACCTGTAGTGGTGTCGACATGACTATCGGCATGATGCATTTTATGAAAGCGCCACAACATAGGTACGGTATGAAAAAGTCGGTGCTGCCAATAGATAAGCATATCAAGTAGTAAAACACTTAACGTTACGATGGCTATATGAACAAGATACGTTGATGAATTATTGAGAGGCTCACCACTGTTTAGCAGTTGATTGGAGCTTGAAGCGTCAGCCGGCACGGCATCCAGTAAAACGTTGAAAACACCTATGCCTTTCTGCTGCGCCCATAAAGACACACCAACGAGTGTGGCCGGAAGCAAAATACGCGATACCAGCGCCCCCATTACCACCATGGACAAGTTACCCAACCAGCGTGTTTTCCTACTAAGCACGGCTTCACGCGCTGGCAACAGTGCTTCAAGTACTGCCATAAGCACAAAAACGCCAAGAAATACACTTAAGCGAATAACCGCGGTATTATCCAAAGCAAATTACCTTTATCACGTTAATTACTTTCAAAATTCAGATTACTTTTACTGCTACGAGAACTTTCACCATCATTCATAACCTGAAGAAGGCACTGTACGTTCTGACTTAGCAGCGTCGCGCTCTACCCTATGAAGCGTAGAAAAGCCCCCTACTATGCGAGTAATGACTGTTACGGCACAGGCTGCAGCGAACACATAGGCAAGCGTTGCAAAATACTGCGGCCAAATACAGAACGCCAAAAACACCAAAATGGTTTCAGTGCCTTCGGTTAACCCCTGCATATAATAAAAACTCTTGTTAGCAAACTGGGGCCTATCTATTTGAAACTTCTCTGCTGCAATGGCAAAGGCTAAAAAACTGCTGCCAGTGCCAATAAAAGTAGCTAACAGCACCATAGCTGGTATGCCCCACTCTTGAGGGTTAGCAATGCCAAACGCCAAAGGAATAGAAGCGTAGAATAGAAAATCTAAGCAAATATCCAAAAAACCACCCGCACTGCTGCTGCTTTGCTGATAGCGCGCCAGTTCACCGTCAATTCCATCAAAAACACGATTCAATATGATGCAGGCTAGCGCCATATTCCACCAGTTAAGAATAATAAAGGGAAGCGCAAGAACACCGATGACAAACCCGGCAAGCGTAACCTGATTTGGGGTAACGCCCTTGCTGTCTAGCGCTTTTATCAACAGTTTTAAAAGTGGCTTTATAAAAGGGGTAACTTTGGCATCTAACATGACATGTCTCTTTACTCGCTCTGCAGTATTTTTTTACTATTTCAGTACTACCTTCGGCAGCACCTATGTAATACCGCTATAAAATTTCTATGACGTTGCCGCCTGCGGCTAGCGCATCATCTTTATCGTGTGTCACTAATACTGCGGGAATATTACGTGCTTTTAGCTGCGAAAACGTCCAGCTGCGAATTTGACTTCGAAGGGCTACATCTAGTTTGCTGAACGGCTCGTCAAGCAATACCACATCAGGCTCAGAAGCTAACGTTCTGATAAGGCTTACTCTGGCCTGCTGACCACCAGAGAGCGTATTCACAGTCCGGTCAGCGATGCCGTCAAGTTCGACGGCCACTAATAACGCGTTTATGGCGTCGTGTTTCAATTGCTTGTTTTTATATGCCTTATCAGGCATAGCGAACGCAATGTTTTCGCCCACGGTCATGTGTTCAAATAAAAGCGCATCTTGAAACATAATGCCCACTTTGCGAAGGTGCGCATCGATTTCGTTTATCACCACGTGGTTAATTTTAATTTGTCCAGTAACGCTAAAGGGGGCCTGAAGCTGTCCGGCGATGGCTTGAAGTAAAGTAGACTTACCTGCGCCGCTAGGTCCCATAACGGTCAGCACTTCTCCCTTTGCTACCTCAGCACTTAACTGAAGCAGCGGCTTGTCATCGCGATAAATTACGATGTTTTCTAAACTAAGCACTATAAATTACGCCCTTGTAGTTTTTGTTCTTATGTTAGCCATGCGCTTTTACTGCACCGGGTCTGCGGAACGATTGCTGTGAGTATCTGATACCAGCATTTGCCTACTTCGTCTTCTCGTTGCAATTGCAGGCATGTACCAAGCGATCATAAAGCCAATTAACGGCATTACCGCTTGAATAATGACATACACCGCAGTAAGTCGCGTACTGCTCCCCGATACCGACGCTACAGCCTCGGTCGTAACAGTAGGGAGCGTCCCGCCAGACGCCAGCAAGGTAGGTAAATACTGGCTAAAACTAATCGCCAGCCCCAACGCCCATGCCACCATAATGGCGCTGAACAACGAAGGCAGCTTAACATGATAAAACACCTGCCACGGCGTTTTGCCCAAGCTCTGCGCCACCATGGCGTATCGGTTGTCGAACTTCCTATACGCCACAGCCATCGATAAAAACACGTAAGGCACAACATAAACCATGTGCGCTATATAGGTGTGAAACCATACGGCGTTTTGAAAAACAAGCTGCTGGAACCAGACCAGACCATATAGAAAAGCAACGCCAGGTACCAATAGTGGCAAAAATAGAGAGACAGAAAATGCATTCGAAGCAACAACACGCGCTGGCTTTAACTGCTCGCTTTCCAGGGTAAATAAAACAAGTACCAATGAAGTTGTACTCACCAGCACGCCAAGTAATAAGGTATTAATAAGCGGTGTTGTCAGCGCACTTGTTGCCGTACTCCAGTGCAGTAGTGTTAGCCCCTCTGGCAATAACAGCGGGAAATGCCATTGCTTAGCAAAGGAGTACACAACAACCGTGTATACCACCGCGCAGATCAAGATGATGTAAACTGCCATAACGGTAAAACCACACGCGCGTAACACTGCATCGGCAAAATATCGATTACCACCTGAAAGGCTGCGCTTACCGGTGTATGCCACTAATCGCTCTATCCCCAAAAACAATACTACCGCCACCGCTGATACTGCCACCTGAACCACAGCAGCGCTACTTGCAAGCAGTCGCATGGACAGATCAATATGATTAAACCAGTGCATAATGGCGACAGCCAAAGTGCTCGGGTTATTTGGGCCTAGAATAAGTGGAATTTCTACATTTGAAGTGGCGAAAACTAGTACTGCTAAAAGCGGTAACTTTATCTGGGAAAAAATTGTCGGCAGCACCAGTTTAAAAAAGCTCGCAGTAGGCGAATAACCTAACGCTGTCCCCACCTTTACATACCCCGTGAGTTTCTTTTTCACCAGCGGCTGAGACATAACGCTTAGCGTCATTAACAAAATAAACGGCAGCTCTTTCAGGCTAAGCGCGATAAGTATACTTAGTCCTAGACCGTCATAAAGTAGCGTTCCATCATTCGCAGCGGGCAATGCCATTTCGCTGATTTCATTAACAAAGGGGGTTGTGAAAGCATGACTAAAATACGCATTCAAGCGCGTGGTAGTTGCTGCAAATATACCAGAAGGGCTAACTACAAATAAAAGGGAAATGGCCGCAGCCGCGTGGGGAAACACCAGAAACGGGCTTAACACACCCTGAATTTTTCCTAGCAGGGAAGATTGGTAAAACGTGGCGAGAATACAAAACGCTGCTATTACGGCTAAAAGGGTTGAGCCTACGCCCGTAAAAAGCGACAACCACATCATTTGCCAAATGTCTGGGAGGTCGAATAGCGTAGCAAACACTTGCGTTGAAAAGGCGTTTGCGCCGATAGCTGGGAAATAACCTAACGCAGGAAATATTACCCCTACCAGCCCTGCCAATACGGGAATACAAAGTAAAAGCAGCAAGCACCAGCGTGCAACAAGTGTAATGTGAGTAAACATTAGTAGCGTGCCCCGTAACGTTCATACCAGGCTTCGCGCAATTTATCAGTCCAGCTTGCATGGGGTTCGGCTAACAGCACCGCTGACTGTGATTTGTCGAGGGCAGATTTGTGCACAGACTCGTCTTTAAACAGCATAGCTTGTGCTTGTGTCAGCGATGCCATATCAAGAACCGTATCATCGCCCCACACCGTCAGCTTTTGCTTCTCGGCCTGAGCTTCTGGCGAAAGCAAAAAATTTACTACTGTCTTTGCTGCTGTTTTGTTTTTCGAATTGTAGGTCAGCCCCACAAAATGGACATTAGCAAGGCTACCGTCTTGCATGGCATAGGTGCGAACATCGTCGGGTAGATCAAAGCGATTTACCGCTGATGGAATTTCAGCGGCGGTAAATGAAAACGCGAGTGTTAACTCACCTGTGCCAACCAAGCGTTGAAGTTGTGAGGCTTGGCGAAGCATATACTCACCTTGCTGCCACATAGTGGGATGCAATTGGTCCAAATAAGCCCAAAGTGCGGGCAATACAGCCTGAAGAGACGATTCGGTAACAGGTAGGTAAAACAAAGACTGCTTATCGCCGTTAAGTGCAATTGCTGCGTATTTTATAAAGCTAATGCCTAAATAATCGCTCGGCACTGGATAAGTGAAGCGTCCTGGCGCTTTTTGAGAGAACCGAAGCAGTTCATTAATGGTTTGCGGAGGTGCAGTGCCTAACGCTTCCATGTGCGCGCTACGATAATAAAACACCATCGACGCCTTACCCCACGGCGCTTCCATACCAAGCGTGGGTTCGCCAAAATCGGTTACCATGGCAGAGTTCTTTTCCGGGCGGGTTAGCGCGAAATAATCAAGTTCTTTAACCCAGTCTTTAGCGAGCAAGCCATGCTTTTTCATTGCCGCAAAGTTTTCGCCATTTATCCATATTAAATCTACGCTGCCGTTATCGTGATTACCGGCCGCTTTTTCTGCTAATACGCGTGACACGGCGTCACTGGTATCAGCAAGCTTAACGTGCTGCAGTTCAATGTTAAAACGCTGGCTAACTTGCGCCGCTACCCATTGCAAATAACCATTCACTTGAGCGCTTCCCCCCCATGCATGAAAACGTACCAGAGGTTTGCTTTGTGTGTCGTCTTTAGGCGATTGATGCTGGCTCTGTATTTCATTGCCAGAAACATCAACACTGGGAATATCAAACGGTAGCGCAAATGAATGAGAAGCCGTGATTAGCTGAGAACTGAAAACAGCTGACGCCAGTGCCAGCCCCTTAATGAGGCGACTAAACTTGCCAAAGCGGCGTAAACAAGCCGCTTTCGTGCTAACTAAAGCGCTATTGCGTGGCATTGAGTGCCCAGTCGTAATCTAAGAATTCTAACTCTGCGTTATCTTGCTCAAGCACTGAAATCTGCTGACTCGATAGGTTTAATGCATCCTTGTATAACAGCAAAAATTGGCTGAGATTTTCCGTGTTTACGTTTTTAATGCCTTGCCAACTTTCACTTTTCCGATTGGTGTTTTTTTCAAAATCTTCGCTGTACCAGTCGAATATTTTTGAAAGCTTCAAGGTGTTACCGTCCATTCTGTTGCGAGACGTATCGGCTAAAAAACGCTTGGTTTGTGCGTCAAGCTGGCTATCTAGCCTTGCGCCAACATACGCTTCTTCTCGCAGCGCAGGACAACCAATACTGGCACAGTTTACGGCGAAATGAATTCGAGGTTCGTTATATCCTTCCGTGGTTTTATTTTGTCCGCGAATAAGTTCGTGCTCTATTTCATCCAGCGTACGGGTTTTACCAAGTAGCGGCGCAATTTCCTTTTTCCATGGCGACGAGAAAAAGCTGCCTAAATCGCGAATAGACTCAATCTTAGGGTATTCGTTAAGAATAAGGTCAACGGTGTAGGCATTGTAAGCATTTATGAGAAATGCCAGTTGGTCAGCCTTGCTCCAGCCGTCAAAGGTACTTTTTTCTACCTTAGCTAAGCTATTTAAATACTGAGTTAAACGTTCCCTATCTTGTTTAAACCCATAGTAATCAACTTGCGTGCTGGCACCATTGTCAATGGTTTTCACATGCTCGCTTAGTAACGCACTAAACGGTTCGTGTAGCCTGTTCAATTGCTTTGGCACCGCTTCATCAGAGAGCGCAGAAAAGCTTACGCTTGCAGTAAGCAGCATGACGCTGCTTACTGCCAATCGACCAAATTTTCTAATAGTGATTCGTCTGGACATCGCGATTACTCTTGTCATTACTTGTTCTCTCGCCATCACCAATGCGTTTTTCACCGCTAATCCTTTTGTCACCGCTAATGCTTTTGTCACCGCTAATGCTTTTTTCACATTAACTACCTTCTGCGCCACGTGTGGAATTTCTCTACATAGCTGAGCAATTTTTCAGGCGCGTTTGCGCGCTTCCAATTCCCTGCTGCATACTTTGCGCCTTCAGCCCATGTTGGGTAAGCGTGGATAGTGCCAAGGATCTTGTTTAACCCCAGATCGTGCTTCATCGCAATAACAAACTCAGCCAGTAAATCTCCTGCGTGTTCCGAGACGATAGTAACGCCCAGTATCTTGTCTTTACCCGGTGGCGTGAGTACTTTAATAAACCCTTTTCTGGCACTTTCCGCAACAGCACGATCTAACTCTGCAAACTCGTATCGCGTTACTTCAACGTCAATGTCTTGCTCGGCAGCGTCACGCTCGTTAATGCCCACGCGCGCTACTTCCGGATCGATGAAGGTTGTCCATGGAATAACGCGATAATCAACTTTGAATTTTTTAAACGTGCCGAAAAGTGCGTTGACTGCAGCGTACCATGCCTGGTGGGCGGCCACGTGGGTAAATTGATAAGGCCCTACTACATCGCCAGCGGCAAAGATATTAGGCATCAGGGTTTGCAAGTATTCGTCTGTTTCAATTGTTCTATCAAATTGAATACCTAAGTCTTCCAGACCAAAACCATGTAAACGGGCTTTTCGTCCCACAGCCACAATGACTTCGTCGTAGGCTATAGTAGATTCAACACCCTCTTTCGCTACAACAAGTACTTTTTCACCGTTTTGTTGTTCAAAGCGAAGCGCATCATGGGACGTCAATACGTTTACGCCGCTCTCTCTAAGCACAGACTCAGCATACTCCGCCACATCCGCATCTTCTCGGCCCATTAAACGCGGGGCACGCTCAACTTGCGTTACGTCACTGCCAAGGCGTGAAAAGGCTTGGGCGAGCTCACAACCAATAGGTCCGCCACCTAATACGATTAAACGTTTTGGCGCGTCTTCAAGTTCAGCAAACTTGGTCCACAAGGTATCAGAGGTGACATAGCCGCTTTGCTCAATGCCTGGTAATTCGGGAATAAATGGTGCTGCACCTGTAGCAACCACAATATTTTTTGTGGTTAGTGTTTGGGTACCGCCATCGTTCTTTTTTATTTCAACTGTCCAAGGGTCGATAATTTTCGCATAGCCTTTTACAACATCAACACCCAAGCTAGTGTAACGCTCTACACTGTCATTAGGCGCGATTGCCGCAATCACTTCGTGCACACGTGCCATCACCCTTTTAAACGACATAGCGGGTGTTACCGGCTCTAAACCATAGCTATCGGCATGGCGCATTTGATTGGCCACTTTTGCCGTTTTTATAATGGCTTTGCTCGGTACGCAGCCGTAGTTAAGACAGTCGCCGCCCATTTCGCCAGCTTCTACCAGCGTGACTTTTGCTTTCACCGCAGCAGCAATATAGCTGGTAACCAAACCACCTGCACCCGCTCCAATAACCACTAAGTTGCGATCAAACTTCTTTGGCTTGCTGTAGCCTTTGTACACGCGACGGCGATTGACCACTGCTACGATAGCTTTAGCTATCCAAGGGAATATGCCTAAAAGTACAAATGAAAAGATAAGCCCAGGTGAGACAATGCCAGACAAACTGTCTATTTGGGCAAGTTGAGTACCCGCATTTACATATACCGCGGTGCCCGCAAGCATGCCCACTTGGCTTACCCAGTAGAATGTCCAGGTTTTAAGCGACGTTAGCCCCATCAACAGGTTGATAAGGAAAAACGGGAATACTGGCACTAGGCGCAGGGTAAATAAGTAAAATGCACCTTGCTTTTCCACGCCCTCATCAATCTTTTTAAGCTTTTCTTTAAACTTGTTTCGCACGGTGTCGCGCAAAATAAAGCGAGAAACTAAGAACGCCAGCGTCGCCCCTACACTCGAGGCAAACGATACAATAACTAAGCCTTGAACCAGGCCAAACAAAGCCCCTGCTGCCAGGGTCAAAATAGCTGCTCCCGGCAAAGAAAGTGCAGTTACGGCAACATAAATGGCAAAGAACACACCTATACTTAATACCGGGTTTTGAGCAATCTGCGATTGAAACGTATCGAGTGAATCCTTCATACCTTGAAGGGTTAGATAGCTATTTAAATCAAAATAAAAAAAGCTAAATATGGCGGCAACAATAACCCCTAAAAGCGCTATTTTCTTAAACATAAATATCCTTGGCGCTTAAAACGCGTTTAAACATAAATATCCTTGGCGCTTAAAACGCGTATTGCATGGTAACTTGAGCGTGACGAGGTACGTTTGGCATGACAAGTGTCGCACCGAAATACCCACCTTCAAACAGCGGCTGCCAGTTTTCTTCATCGGTCACATTAATGATATCTAAACGCAATCGAAGGTCATCTGTTACTTGATAGTCTGCATTTACATCAACCGTATATTGGTCGCGAATATGCACCGTTTGCAGAAAGTCTAGTGGGAATGACTTGGTATAGAGCGCACTTGCCCCCACTTGCAGGTCATCCGTAATTTGCCAGCCAGCGTTAATAGAAGCAATTTGTGGCGGGATCCCCTGAACGCGACTGTCTGATGCAGGGAACGCGGCAAAAGAAGGTGATCCTACTCCTGTACCTTCAATAATATCAGGACGACTATTATCAAACGCATCAATAACCTGCGCCGTACCTTGAAACGCCGCTGAATCATCAAAACGCGCGTCTAAATAGCTATACGCGGCATTGATCCAAACATCGTCTGCTTGATAGAACATTTGTAGTTCGAAACCTTGCGTTTTCACACCACTGTTACTGCCATCACGGTTACGTAGGCTTCGGGTTTGGTCAAACACAGCGGCCTCTGCATACCAGCTGCTGTTTGGCGCATATTTTACACCCACTTCGTACAGCGTATTTTCAGTAGTAAAGTTAAGCGGGTTAATCTCGTTATTACCGCCTAACACCGTGCCACCCGCCATGCTGTTCGATGTTGCGTCGTTTTCTGAAAACGCCGCGTAAACATTTACATCACCCGTTAATTTGTACACTGCACTTAACTGGTAGCTGGTTAATGTATCACTGTACGAATCTGAAGCTGCTTCAACACCAATCGGCGCTAGTGGGTCACGCGCGTCTACGTCATAGTAATCAACACGTAAGCCAGCAATCGTTGAAAATTTGTCGGCCCAAATAGAGCGCTGCTGAAGCGCCAGGCCTGTTTGCCATGCGGTAGAGTCGGTGGTGTCTGACAAGTTAAAATCGCCGTTACCATCACCGTCTACGTCGTATTGCGCCCCCGGTGAAACATATACGCCAGGACGCAACTCAACTAATCGGGCTTTTTGGGCATCGGTAAGCGGAATAACGCGGTTTGAGATAGGCCCGGTTAAATCAATCGGATTATCGGCCTCAGTGGTAAACTGGCTATAGCCCAACACGTCGTTGTAGCGTAGCGCTAACCCTACAGTCGTGGTTTGGCTGTCGTTCCACTTATAATCTAGCTCAGTACGGTTTTCGAACGTGTCAGCCCCGTCAATGATCTCAACAAAGCTATTTTGCGCTATTTCTTCACGTTCAAGATATTGATAATAACTAATGTTGCGAAGCGCCACGTTATCAGTCATTTTGTATTCGACACTGCTTCGAATAACCGTAGTTTCAGCACCGTTAATGTCGTCAGGATTTGTGAATACGCGGTTGCGAGGAATAACCACTTCTCCGGTAGGAGAAATGATAGCACCTGCCCCCGGTACTGTACTGCCATTCGGCTGAGTGCCTTGCCCAGTAATATAAATACCGTTATCGATAAGGTCTTGCGTTGGGCGGTTGATACCTGCGTTGTCTGGATAGTCTGTGTCATAATACTCCGCGCTGATATCCCACGTCAGTACATCGCTTGGCGTATAGCGATAGGCTACAAACAGGTTCGTGCTATCGCGCTCGGCAAAATCGTAGAAACTGCCATGGTCTAAGTACTCTACACTAAAGCGAATACCACTTTTACCTTCTTCTATAGCTGTGCCGTAATCCACTTGCGCTGAATACTGATCCCAGCGCCCGGCGCGAAGGGTGACTTTCCCCTTGCTTTCTGTGGTCGGCGCAACCTTTGTTTGAAGGTTTACAAAGCCACCGTTGCGCTGCGTGCTACCAAACAACACTGGCGACGGCCCTTTCACCACGTCAATTTGCTCAACGCTATTGAACGACAAAGGCAAACCAAAGCCATTGTTGCCTGCTTGACGTCTTATACCATCTTGAAAAAGCTCACCTAATTGGCCGCGTATACTGGGCAGGCTTGGCGTGCCAAAGCCGCTAGAGGCGTACGCGTTGGGCGCCGCTTTTACGATGTCGTGTAAATCGTTAATGTTAAGTGCCTCTATCGCTTGTGCCGACAGTGACGTCACCGCTCTAGGTGTCTCAGCTGCACTTAAACCGCTACCGAAAATGCCTTTAAGTGTGTTATCACCAGGATTTAGCGTATCTAAACTCTGCTGGTTTCCGGTTACCTCAACCACTTCAATATCTGCCGCTTGTTGGGCATAGAGCGATTGACTGATGGCAAGTGCGAGTGTGCTAACGGCTAGGCCGATTACTTTTTTCATTAACAGATCCGTATTTTTAATTCTTGTTCGACAAGACCGATACGCGTCACAAAAAATTTCAGTACATTTAATTTTCAAAAAAATATTAAAAAACACAAAATTAATTGAAATTTTTATTTTGAACGGTCGTTCTAGTATGCTTGCACTATTATACTTTTGGAGCATGTATGCAAAACAACACCGATATTCAAAACCGACTACAATGGTCGCTACTCTCTCTTCGCGTAACAATATTTATCGTTATGTTCGTATGGACACTCGATAAGTTTGTTAACCCAGCCCACGGCATGGCCATTTTTGAAAAGTTCTATGGTATCGGCGGCGTGCCTGAAATGGCCGTTTACGTTATGGGCGCACTGCAGCTTGCGCTGGTTTTGGCTTTCTTAGCGGGACTTGCGAAAAAATACACCTACGGTCTTATTTTTATCCTTCACGGTGGGTCTACCCTGTCTTCATTCCCGCAGTATCTAGATGCCTTTAATCACCTGCTGTTTTTTGCTGCATGGCCAATGTGGGGCGCGTGCTTTGCACTTTTCCTATTGCGCGATGCCGATACTAAATTTGCCTTTGGCAAGTAGCAGCTATTCGTTAGCTAAACACGCTAGATACACAGCACGCTAGAAAGTTAGCGCATAGCGATAGCCCTTATATTTAGCTTTAGCAAGCTAGCAAGATATGACGGCTACGCTTTTTAGCATTTAACTTACTGTTTGGCAGCAGCATACAGTTGCTGCCATTCAGCCTCTTCTACAGGCATGATTGACAGTCTTCCACCTTTTTTGACCAATGGCAGTTCATTAATACCGTCCATCGTTTTAATCACTGAAAGCGGCAGAACGCTTGAAAATTTCTCTACAAATTTCACGTCAACGCGATACCAGCGGGGGTTATCCTGACTTGATTTAGGATCGTAGTATTTTGATTCAGGGTTAAACTGCGTGGTGTCCGGGTAGCCGTCTCTTACCACTTCAGCAACACCTGCAATGCCCACCAGCTTGCAACTTGAATGATAGATAAATACTTTGTCACCCCTTTTAACGCCGTCTCGTAAAAAGTTACGCGCTTGGTAATTTCTTACGCCGTCCCACGGTTCCGTTTGTTCTGGGCGGTTTGCCAAGTCATCGATTGAAAATGCATCAGGTTCTGTTTTAAATAGCCAATACGCCATAGTCGTCGTTAATTCTCTTCGTTGTAAATAGACAAGCCTTTCATTCGCTAAATGCGGGCATTTGAAGCGCTTATAAAAACCTGCGCTCATGGCTAGCTTTGCAGCTTGTTGCTTTAAGTGAGTATACAAAGCTCTTTAATTTAATGACAGTGCTATACCTTAGCTTGGCCAACACTGCTATAATTACGCACTTATTCTGAGCTACAGCCTAATTTAAGCTCAGCAACTCTCTGATTTATCTAGATGTGATTACTATGCAAGCCACCATTAAGGCCGATCGCGGTCTGTTTTCTTACCCTAAATATTGGCCACACTGCCTGGGTACTGCGCCGTTTCTCCCCATGTCGAAGGAAGAAATGGATGCCCTTGGCTGGGACAGCTGTGACGTTATTTTGGTAACGGGCGATGCGTATGTAGATCACCCTAGTTTTGGTATGGCGGTGATTGGCCGAGTACTTGAAGCACATGGTTTTCGCGTGGGAATTATTTCTCAGCCAGACTGGACCAGCAAAGACGACTTCATGAAGTTGGGTAAACCCAACCTGTATTTCGGCGTAACAGCCGGCAATATGGACTCTATGATAAACCGTTACACGTCTGACAAAAAGCTTCGTCACGATGACGCTTACACGCCAGGTAATATAGGTGGCAAGCGCCCTGATCGTGCGGTTACCGTGTATTCACAGCGCTGCCGTGAAGCGTTTAAAGGTGTGCCTGTGATTGTGGGTGGCATAGAAGCCAGCTTACGTCGCATTGCGCACTACGACTATTGGAGTGAAAAAGTACGCCGCTCTGTACTGTTCGATTCCAAAGCGGACATGCTCTTTTTCGGTAACGCCGAACGTCCTCTTGTTGAAGTCACTCATCGCTTAGCGGCAGGTGAAGATATTGCCGATTTGCGAGACATTCGCGGTACTGCGATTATCGTTAAAGAAGCCTTACCAGAGTGGCAAGGTGTTGACTCGACCTCTCTAGACAGGCCGGGCAAGATAGACGCCATTCCAAGCCCCTACCAGATGGAGCCCGAGTGCGATTCGCAGGATAAAGACACCAAAAGCAGTGAAGCGCCAGAAGCCGCGCCCATCGTTATTCAGCCTGCGCAAAAAGAGAAAGAAAAGCGTAAGCCTTGGGAAAACGTGTACGTTAAGCTACCTGCGTACGAAACGGTGAAAGACAACAAGGTGTTATACGCACATACCTCTCGTATTTTGCACCAAGAAACCAATCCAGGTTGTGCGCGTGCGCTAATGCAGCGCCACGGCGACAGACACATTTGGATTAACCCACCGGCCATGCCGCTTGAAACCGAAGAGATGGACGCGGTATTCGATTTACCCTATCAGCGTGTGCCTCACCCTGTGTATGGCGATGCAAAAATTCCTGCATACGACATGATCCGCTTCAGTATTAATATTATGCGCGGATGCTACGGTGGCTGTACCTTCTGCTCTATTACTGAACACGAAGGGCGTATTATTCAAAGCCGCTCTGAAGACTCTATTATTCGAGAAATAGAGCAAATACGAGATACTGTACCGGGCTTCACTGGTGTTATTTCAGACTTAGGCGGCCCGACGGCGAACATGTATCGTCTGCGTTGTAAGAGCCCTAAAGCAGAAGCAACATGTCGTCGACCCTCTTGTGTGTACCCTAGCATTTGTGCGCACATGGACACGGACCATAAGCCAACTATCGATTTATACCGCCGTGCTCGTGAGTTGCCTGGAATTAAAAAGATATTGATTGCTTCAGGCGTGCGTTACGACCTAGCAGTAGAAGACCCGGAATACGTGAAAGAACTGGCCCTTCACCACGTAGGCGGCTACTTAAAGATCGCTCCAGAACACACCGAAGATGGCCCTCTTTCAAAAATGATGAAACCGGGCATGGGCAGCTACTACCGCTTCAAAGAGCTGTTTGATAAGTACTCACAAGAAGCGGGTAAAAAGCAGTACCTGATTCCTTACTTTATTGCATCGCATCCGGGTACCACCGACGAAGACATGCTAAGCCTTGCGATTTGGCTTAAAGAAAACAAATTTAAGCTCGATCAGGTACAGAACTTCTATCCGTCGCCAATGGCAACGGCTACCACCATGTACCATACCGAGGTAAATTCCCTTCGCAAAGTCACTAAAGACAGTGAAGAGGTGCCTTCTGCAAAAGGTGAAATTCACCGTCGATTACACAAGGCGATGTTGCGTTATCACGACCCGAAAAACTTTGCGCAAATTCGCGAAGCCCTTACGCGTATGGGGCGTGAAGACTTAATAGGCCGTGGTCCTCAACACCTTGTTCCGCCAGAAACGGCAGATGAAAAACGCCAAAAAGCGCAAAAAGGCCGTCGTGGTGAACGCGCACTGACTAAACATACTGGGCTTCCTCCTACCTTTCAGGGCAAGAGCAGCAAAGGCGGTAACGGCGTAAATAAGAGCCGACGTAATTCCAACGCTAACAAGCAAGGTCATGGAAACACAGCACAGCAGCGTAACGACACCGGCGGGAATAAGAATAGAGGCAACGCATCGAAAGGAAATAATAGCGGCGGCAACAGTCGCGGCCGCACGCAAAAGCAGCCAAGCATGCACAAACGATAGCATGCACAAACGATAGCAGCAAAGACGCCCAGAGCTTGTAGACTCTGGGCGTTTTTTTAAGGCCTATTGTCAACGATGACATTGCGCTTTCGTCGATTTATCCCGACTTATGCCTCGTCCACTATATAACAGGTCACATTTTCAAGCTTGGTAAGTTCCCCACTTTGGTCGTTACGCAACACGCACTGTTCACCATCACTTAGCAGCGTAAAGCTATAAACAGGGTTGTCGTGCCTTCCGTCAATAGGTAATCCCCTGCCATCTACCTTTGCTTTACGCTCAATCGTTATGCTCGCGGTTTGACTGAATGCATCATCGGCTATCGTTATGTTTAGACCACCAAACCAGTTGCTGATCTTACTTTCAATAGCTTGCTTTTGACTCACACTAATGGATTTGGTTACTGCCTCGTGTAACTCAGCCTCCTGCGTTGTCGCGCATCCGCTCGCCGAGAGCAAAAGTATGGCGAGAGGTGCTGCTAGCAGTCTTCCTTTTAGCAGTTTTTCTTTTTTATTAAGAAGCGACATTACTTGCGCTCCTGAATAACAGGCTGATTTATTTTGTTGTGTAAAATAAAGTTCTCTTTGCGTTGTTCAGGCTTGTCGATAGGAATGAGCTTTTCGCCACCTAACGCACTTTGGTTACTGCGCAGTGCTTTGACATCCGCCACGCCGTTTGACGTGACAACTTCGGGACATGAGCCTGTAGCAGCATATTCCAATGCAGCTGACAGCATCCCTTCATTTGGATCACCCAAGCTTGCGGTAAAGTCATCTTCAACTTCACATCCCGGCAACTCAAAATCGAAATTAGGCGTGGTGGTAGGCATGAAACCATCAGCATAATCACCAAACCCTTTGTTATTCACCCCTTGGAACTGGATAGTAAAGTAGGTCTCACCGCAATTGTCTGTTGGGTAGAACCCATACGGCTTACCACAAGTAGTAGAGCCAATTTGCACTACTTCTACATCAATACCACGAAGTGCATTCATTACCGCTTCACTTGCTGAACATGTTGCACCCGTGGCTAAAACGTAAACCTTCGTCAGCGAAAGGCTAGGCAGAAGCGTGTCGGTAAGTTGCCCTGCGTTATAGTCAATAACATTGCGGTAAAACGGTGTTGGGCTAATAGTCTCTCCGGTGACAGGGTTGGTGTTTGGGTTTTTATCGTTAAAACGCAATGTTTCAAAGGTTGCGTTATTGGTTTGGTTCGGACCCGCTATCATATAGGAAAGCTGTGAAGCTAGCGCCAAACGTCCTCCGCCGTTGTAGCGAAGGTCAATAACGAGCTCGGTCACATTTTCTTCAACAAACATATCGAACGCATCAATCAACCCTTCTTGCGCGGTAACGATAAAGGTATTGAATTGGAAGTAGCCCGTTTTGCCGTTTTCGGTATCGAGTACCTTTGCGTTTTGAACCGGCGTTACGCTGATATCGCCGGAGGTGATGTCTACTGAGAGAGTTGAACCATCAACCTGCACAAACTCAAAGCTTGTAACCGTACCTGCGTCTTCCGGAAACAGCGCAGCATTAATCGCGTTGACGCCCTGCTGCGTATTGTCATTGACAAAATCGACGCCGTTTATACGCGAAAGGGTTGCACCGCGAGGCACGCCTGCAGTAGCTGCAGGTGAACCCGGCTCAGTGAATCGCACTGTTAGTACTCTCGGCACGGTTGTTGAACCAAATTCCCAATCAAACCCATAGCCCGATGAAATCCCCGATTGAGACAGTTCATTATATTCGGCAGTGTCCTGTGAAAAGTGGAAGTTATCTTTTGGCGTACCGCTTGGCGTTAGCTCATTGGTTTTAAGCTGATCAAAATATCCCAACACTGAGAAATTTGCAGGGTCATTGTCATCTACTTCGTCGTACCACAGATAAGTGTCATTAGTCCAAGTACGTAGCCACAGCTTTTCATCCATGGCGGTACCTTGTGTATCTGGGTAAGCCCTATTAGTAAAAGGATCAATACCACTTCTAGGAGTTTCACATTTCGCTAGATATTGAGATTGCGGTTCATACACTCCCGCTTCCCACTCCGGCTCTGTTGTTACAGGTGTCGTTGGCGTGGTAGGCGTTGTCACCACAGGAGGGGTATTAGACGAGCCTGAGCCGCCTCCACATCCAGCTAGAAGAGAAATCGTGACTGCAAGTGCAACAGAAGAATACGTATACGCTTTCATGATTTAGAAAATATCCTTTTAAAACGGCTAGCCCAAAACTATTAAACTTGTGCTAAAAACAACTTTTATTAGCATAGCCGATAGTGACATATCCTTCTAAGCGTAACTACATAACAAAAGTTTAAAATGTTTGGAAATGTAAGAAAACGTGTTGCAGAGTTGATGAGTAAGTTTCATTCGTGACGCGTATCGCTCTATCGCGGTAGAAAAGAAGACTACTTATTCTGCCGTAACAATATGCTTATTATCGTCTCTAGTTTAACTGCAACACACCTACTGCTCGTGCAGTTAAGCTACTCACATATACACCTTCATCTGTCTGTATTGCGCCTGTAACAAAGGGAAATGCACCACTAGGGTCTTGATAACTTTGTAAAACCTCTCCGCTTTCGCTTATTTTAACAAGGTGCCCGTATGCTTGACCTCGTGGGCGCATGAACTGTGGCAGACGCTGTACAATTTTACGAATGAAAGGCTTGTCAGATAGAGCGTCAACGGGAGCGGAGCGAGGCGAAGCAAGACCCAGAAAGTACGCGCCGCTATTTGCCTGACTGATGTTGTCTGGGAATCCCGGCAAATTATCAATCACGACCTCCACTTGACCCTGTTTTGGCCCAACTAGCCAATAGCGCAACACGCGATATTTACCGGTTTCGTTGACCAACACTGAATTTTGATCATGGCTTATTGCGACACCATTCGCAAAAACCAAACCATCCATCAGTACATTACTCGTTCTACGTACTGGGTCGTACTCTATAAGCCTGCCATTGCCTCTATGTTCCAAAATTTCTAGCAGGCTCGCTTGCAGCGTTCCCCCATACTCTTTGGCAGAGAACTTGGTAGTTGCGTCAGTGAAGTAAATATTGCCGTTGTCGGCAATATCCACATCGTCCGCATATACAACGTTAGTGTTTTCTACTTGGTTAACCAATACCGTTAGCTCACCTTCAGGGTCTGCAATTAGCAATCCGCGATGAGCATCGGCGATTAATAAGTTGCCGTTGGTATCAAACTCGATACCGAGCGGACGTCCACCAGTGTTAATCCACGGAGTAAATGCTACCTCACCTTTTTTCTTGAGTAATACCGCGCCAGAATGAGTGGCGGTTGCAATAGTTCCCGCAGCGTTTATCGCAAAATCCTCCGGCCCTTTATCTGCGCCTAATTCAATAAGCGAAAGATCTGCCAGACGGTTGTTTTCCGCAAACTCCCCCGAAAATCCGCTACTGCTCGGTGCTTGCCAGCCTATTGGCGCAATGGGAACTGGCCACCATAGTAAATACCCTAAAACCAGAATGACAACGCCACCGAATACCTTCATTTATGCTCTCCTACAAGCAACGCATGTTGTGTATCTATCAACCATAGCAAGCAACCCTCCGATACTCTGCTTTCGTTTATAAATAGAACACTATCATCCAGAGCTTTCTAAATAGCGCATATTTGAATATGCATTACAAATTCGTTAGGTAGCATCCATTCCCCCCTTCAGATCGTTTGTTTATAAAATGCTACAGAGGTACGTCATGCCATTTTATGCAAAAACACTCGGAGATAATCACGCTAAGCAAGTAGACAAAGAACTACGTGCGAGCCACGCGGGAGAGACGGGAGCCGTTTGGATATACCGTGGTGCTCTATTCGCCGAATGTGTTTTAAAACTGGTTAATCTTTCTGGCACAAAAAGCGAGGCACAACCCTTCATACATGAGCACCTTAAAACGGAAAGACGACACCTCGCCGTCTTTGAAAACGAAATGCCGCTTTTTAGGGGAAGTTTTATTTTACCTGTATGGATAGCTTCTGGGTTTATCACCGGTTTTATTCCAAGACTTTGCGGTATTAATTGCTTTTACTACACCATTTACCGAGTAGAGCAGTTCGTAGATTCGCATTACGAAGAACAATGCAAGCGCATTTCTGCGTTAGCCATCCCCCCTTCAAACGTTATAAATCGGTTTAGACAATGCCAAGCAGATGAACAACATCACAGAGATGAAGCGCTGCTCCTAATGACGAAAAGGCCGTCGTTATTAATGAAATTATGGGGCGCAGCCGTTGAAAAAGGCTCTTCTATTGCCGTTGCAATCGCAAAAGTGATTTAAGTTTTCGAGCTTATGCGCAGTGACCTGTGATAAAAAATAGGCATCAGAGAATTTATTAATTGAAAAAAAGAGACGCTTCTAGAGTGGGAAAAAAGGACAGAGTTCGGCTACCAAAACCCTGTGACAACTGCGGTATCAATGCCGACACACAGTTTCGTATTCGATGTGGTGATGAAGACACGTGGCGTATAGTATGCAAAGCTTGTCAAGAACGAGCAAAGGCCAGCAATGGCTATATGTATGGCGGTACGTGGAAAAGAAAGAAGCGTAACTAAGGGGCTTCCTGTGAGCCCCTAGTAGTTACGATAAGATTTACGCATTCACTCTTTTTTCTTGCGCTGATTGAGGTGCGCTGTTTCTCGCGTCGGCTTCAATCTGTGTTTCTGCATTTTTAGCTCGCTTAATCAGCGTATTAGCACGATAAACACTCCACACCACGTACACCACCATAGGTATATTAAGCTGAAGTGACGCAACCGATAGCGTCGCGCTTTGGTGCACAGCCGCATAGGCTATGAGTAACACCATTACGCTTAGGCCTGATATAAGCAACCATATCGGCTTTGTGAGTGATTTAACTCCCACTGTAATACCGGTATTAAGTAGCATAAGGCACCAAAAAACGGCGATGAGCGAGCCTGTAAAAAACATATCTGCTACAGCAGTTAATGCAAGTGCACTCACACTACCCCACACCGTGCTGTACCAAAGCCTACTTGCTAACGGCGGATGCGCCTTCTTAGACAGCCAAATCTCCATACCCGACACGCAAAGCATGGTCAACATTACACCAAGAACAAAGTACAGCCATTTGCTGGTAAGGCCGGCGAAGTCACCGAAGTGCAAACGGTACATCGCCCATACCAACTGCTTACCCCATTCACCGAATTCATAGCCGGCTACACCGATAAAGTTACCCGCCGTATCGAATCGATAGCCTTCTGCGTAGATCATTCTATTGGGTGCCTTGGCATATATTTCGATGAACTGCTCTGGTTCACCGACTTCGTGTACCGTTAAAAATATTGGCGACTTTTCTGGCGCTAGCGTTTCCATTTGTGCAAACGCCCTACCAATAGCCGGTTTACCTTCCTGTGGCGCTAATACAGGGTCTGGCGTAAAGATTTTCTGGATAACCGCGTCGCGATCGCCTTCGTAATTTAGTGAGGCAACAACCACCAAAATGATCCCTGCCATACCAAAATATGCGCCTGTTATACCTATAACTAAATGAAAAGGCGCTGCCCATAGTCCAAAACGGTTGTGCAAATCAATTTGTGCTTGCTGACCGTTGCCACCCCGTCGAAGTTTAAAAGCATCTTTTGCTATTCGTTTGTGAGCAATAATTCCAGTGACGACAAGGGTACAGATGATAGCGCCCAAAGCGCTGACCAAAATCATTCCCCAACTTTGTGGCAAATTGAGATACAAGTGCAAGTTCACGAGCATTTCGGTAAAAGACACGCTTTCTTGCTCTAATAAGTTACCTTCACTGTCGGCAAAGTAAGCAGCATGATCGTTTTCTACCACCAACCGAGGGATATCTGATGTAGGGAAAACCACATAAAGATGGTGAGACTCCTGCGTATTCTGAGCCAAAAAGGTGTCCATCGCCTTTTCAACAACATCAGGAGAAACATTCTTCATTTCTTCAATATGCGGCTGTTCCCACCTTTCAAACTCTAAGTGAAAAACCGCAACGGTCCCAGATAAGCACACCAAAAAGAGAAGTACACTTAGAAAAACGCCTATCCAAGTATGTGCATTTAATGCATTTTGTTTTGTTATTTTATCCATCGATATTCACCTACATGGGGAAGAAAATAAGTATTGGTAGGCAAAGCGCAGCCAAAACTGCGTAAGCAACAACAACTTTAATTTTGTGGGCGGTGGCAAGGTAGTGATAAACAATAAGACCCCACAAAATTGGCAACAGCACGATACCTGTAGCCAACTTCCCTGCTATTGAGAATGGGAGTAGCGCACATAGTCCTAGCGTCAATAACACGCTCACAACCAATAAAACAACCAGCACCACGATGTAGTTTGCGATGTTCCCTAGAACTGTACGTCGCGAGAAATCAAAGCTCCTCGGCTGAGGTACATTTTTTGGCTGAGGCAAATGCGTTTGGTTAAACGCAATAAAAGGCCACACTAAAATGGAAGGGATACACAGCGCATACAGCACGCCAAACTCCCACCCCTGAGCATAAGACCAGCACACTGCTGCAACCAGCCATACGACAAGACCCAAATAAAGATACGTTGACGCTTGAGCGCGCCAACTTTTATAAATAACCCCTAAGGCTGCGAGTGTTAAACCACCCGCTGCAACTGAAAGCATGATAAATCCTTAAAACGAATAGGTTAGCGACGCGTTCACTGTTCTGCGTACACCAGGGAAACAGTCACCTCTGAATAAGCAAGACGTGAGATATTTTTTATCGGTCACATTTCTTACATTCAGCTGCAAATTCAAATTATCTGCTAGCTCGTACGACACCATCAGGTCACCAAGGGTGTAGCTAGGCGTGTCGTATCTGATGACACCATTCTCAGAAACTGATTCTCCCACGTAGCGAATACCAGCTCCTACCGTCAGCGCTTCAAGCTCAAGTGGAGAATAATTTACCCACAACGACGCATTGCTGTCTGGCTGTGCTGACAACGAAAAACCGTTAGGCTCTTCTGCATCCAAGACCGACGCCGAAAACTGCGCTGTTATCTGGCCAAAGTCTACGCGCCCTTCTAGCTCAATCCCTTCAATGGTCGTTACGCCTTGCTGTTGCGCCGCTTCGTCTGGTAATCCGTTAGGATTAGGAAGGTTTGAAACTTCAATATCGTAATACGCCAGCGTGATAAAACCAGGAACTGACGAGAGTTCATACTTAATCCCTGCCTCGTATTGACGGCCTTCTTCTGGCTTAAGCTGGTTGTTATTATTATCTAGTCCCACTACCGTCTCGAACGACTCAGCGTAACTAAGGTAGGGAGAAATGCCGTTGTCAAAACGATACAAAATTCCAGCTGAGTATGATGTTTGTGTGTCATCCTGCTCAGTTACGCCTGTATCATTATCAACGCGGTCGTGACGTAGGCCTAGCGTTATCCGCCAGTTTTCATAGGAAATTTGATCAGACAGGTATAACCCCGTGTCCGTGACTGTCTGTTCAGGCGAATCGTTGTAGATTGCGTCGAAAATGTCTTGCTCTGGTGCGCCTGTGTACTCAGGGTTGGCCAAGTCCAGAATGTACCTAAAACCACCTTGTAATACCCCACCACCAGCATAATAAGCAGAGTTGGCGTCAGTCTTAACATGTTGATATTGTACACCTGCTAATAATTCGTGTTCGAAAGCGCCTGTTATAAAGCCCTTGTTTACACGAATATCAAAAGCGTGTTGATTAAACGTATTGTCTGCTTGATAAAACGTTCTCGGCACAAAGGTATCGGTAGGCGCGACCGGTGCCCCTACAAAAGCGTTTAGATAGCGAGTACCGCCCGTAAAAGTGGGCCACGCTTGGTGGTAGTCTGCCTCACCATCTCGCCATAAGGCAGTAAATGAAAGTGACGTTGTATCGTTAATCAAGTGCTCGCCAAGCAAGGTAACTTGGTTCGACTTAGTATCAAATTTATTAAACCCTGGTTCACCTGCGTAAACATCTTGGTCGGGTAAATAAGTGCCGTCAGCCAAAGGCAATAATGTGCCTTCCACAGGGATAAACTGCGCCGCTGTATCGCTATCAGTATCTTGGAATAACCCGATAAGCGTTAGCGTTGTATCGTCAGAAGGCATGAAGGAAAGTGACGGCATGAATACTTGGGTGTCATCGCTAACATAATCAACCTGAGAGTCAGCATTACGATATATACCAACAAAACGCCCCATCCACTTATCATCTTCAGACAGGCTGCCGTTTACATCCACCCCAACTTGCGCGCGGTCGAAGTTTCCGTAGGACAACACCACTTCGCTTCCTTTACCTAACGTCGGCGTTTTTGACACATAGTTCATTATCCCACCGGGAGAGCCCTGACCGTAAAGTACAGAGGCAGGCCCCTTAAGCAACTCAACCTGTTCCATTGTATAAATTTCAGCTCGCGTAGAATTATAGCTGCCAAACAACTCTTGAATTGAGTCGCGATAGCGCGGAATACTTAATCCTCTGGAAGAGATTGAATCGACACGGGTGGCGTATCCGTATGACTCCCCCGTCACACCCGCCATATAGGTGGCAGACTGAGAAAGATTTAACACACCTTTTTGCTTTAAATCTAATGCGGTTTCAATGGAAATTGTACGGGCGAGCTCAACAATCGGTGTATTTGTTTTTGTTGCGCCAAACGGAGAACGCATGCCCACTACTTCAATCTTTTCTACTGCATTCGCTTCTGCTTTTTCCGCTGTTGCTTCTCGATTATCTATAGCTGAGCCAGCACCACTTTCATCTTCCTGAGCATGTGCGTGAGACACTAAGATAGCCGCTACCGCCAAGCTGAGTAATTTCTTATTCATGTTGAGTGTTTTCTGTTATTAATTTTTAAGATCCATCAATTCGCCTATTACAAGAATGAATTGAACTGAAGGCTTCATTAGTACTTTCGTCTAATTTAGCAAAAATTTACACAAATGATAACCAGTATCATTCACATTAACATCAATAAGTAACAGAAAACGCGTTAGCCGAGGTTGTTAAGTAACATAAAGATACGCGCATACAAAAAAGCCGAACTAACAGCGTTAGCTCGGCTTTAACTCTCATGAGAAGTGAAAGGCTAATGATTATGCCGCTTCACTTTCCTGTTCAGACTCAACCACTTCATGGCTCAATAAGTATTCAAATGCAGCAAGCGATGCTTTCGCGCCCTCACCCATCGAAATAACAATTTGCTTATACGGTACTGTTGTTACGTCACCGGCTGCAAATATACCCGGCTCAGATGTATGACACTTAGTATCAACAATAATTTCGCCATACTGCGTCATGTCTACCGTGCCCTTCATAAACTGACTGTTTGGTACTAGTCCAATTTGAACAAATACACCTGCAAGTTCACGAGTGTGCACTTCGTTAGTTGAGCGATCTTGGTATTCAATTGCGTTCACTTTGCCATTTTCAGCAGTAATTTGGCGCGTTGCCGCGTTCTTGATAATGGTAATATTATCGCGCTTTTGAGCTTGATCGATAAGTACCTTATCCGCTTTTAGTTCTGGCATAAATTCAAATACCGTCACCGATTTTACAATGCCTGCAAGATCAAGTGCCGCTTCAATACCTGAGTTACCACCGCCAATGACCGCTACGTCTTTACCTTTGAAGAAAGGGCCGTCGCAGTGTGGGCAGTACGCAACACCATTACCGATGTTCTCTTTTTCGCCCGGAACACCAAGTTCTCTCCAGCGGGCGCCTGTCGCAACAATGACCGTACGAGTGCGGATCTGTTCGCCAGAAGAAAGCGTAATGGTTTTAATATTGCCTTTCTCAATGCTATCAACGCGTACGTGCTCTTTGAGCGTAATGTCGTAATCGCGTACGTGCTCCATCAAATTACCAACAAGCTCAGGGCCCGTTGTTTTAGGTACAGAGATAAGGTTCTCGATACCCATGGTATCTTTAACTTGGCCGCCAAAAGTTTCAGCAACAATGGCAACTTTAAGGCCTTTACGGGCACTGTAAATTGCCGAAGCAACACCTGCTGGGCCACCACCGATAACCGTTACGTCTTGAAGTGGTAACGCATCGCCTTTGTTTGCTTCTTTAAGGCTAGGGTCGCGTTCAATTAACTTGTTGATAAGCACAGAGGCATCAACTTTACCATTCGCGAATAGCTCGCCATTAAGGTATACGCTAGGAACACCTTGGATGTCGCGCTCTTGAATTAGATTTTGATATAACCCGCCGTCGATCATTTCGGTCTTGATGTTAGGATTAATCAATGCGAATTGATTAAGTGCCTGTACGACTTCAGGGCAGTTGTGACAGCTTAAGCTAATGAACACTTCAAAATTAAGTGGTTCATTCACCGCTTTCACCATCGACTTAACGCTATCGTCTAGCTTAAGTTCAGTACCCGCTGCGTGCAGCATGGCAAGTACAAGCGAGTTAAACTCGTGACCGCCAGGGATACCAGAAAAACGAATTCCCGTATCTTCGCCGTCAGCTTCCAATAAAAAGCTGATTGCACTGCGCAACTCACCATTAGTGTCACGCTCTTCTACGTTTAATTTTTCGCTTACTGAAGCAATGTCGGACAGAAACGTCACAAGCTCTTCACGCTTGCTATGTTCACCGGTCTGTACGACAAAGGTTACGTTTTTTTGCATTGACTCTGCATATGATTTCAATGCCTGTAAAATTTCTTTAGTTAACACGGTTATTCTGCCTTATTTTCGACACGCCAATCCCCGCCAACCTTTTGAAGGGTCAACAACATAAGCGGAAATTGGAAATTAATATCAGGGAGTGGAGACCCACTCCCTACAAATTATTTGCTTAATACTGTGCAATGCACAAAGCGCTGAGCTTTCAAATATTAAGCGCTAAGCGTGCTGCTTAGATTTTGCCTACTAGGTCAAGTGAAGGTGCTAGTGTTGCTTCGCCTTCTTTCCACTTAGCTGGGCAAACTTCACCTGGGTTGTTTGCAACGTACTGAGCGGCTTTAACTTTACGTACTAGGTCATCTGCGTCACGGCCGATACCTTCAGAAGTGATTTCCATCGCTTGGATGATGCCTTCTGGGTCAACAACAAATGTAGCGCGGTCAGCAAGACCCATAGTTTCACGCATACAATCGAAGTTACGAGTGATTTCGCCTGTTGGGTCGCCAATCATTGCAAATTTGATCTTGTTGATCGTGTCAGAAGAATCGTGCCATGCTTTGTGAGTGAAGTGAGTGTCAGTAGATACTGAAAATACTTCTACGCCACGTGACTGAAGTTCTTCGTACTTGTCAGCGATGTCGCCAAGCTCAGTTGGACAAACAAATGTGAAGTCAGCTGGGTAAAATACGAAAACTGCCCATTTACCTTTGATGTCTTCGCTGCTTACGTCTACGAATTCGCCGTCTTTAAATGCAGTTGCTTTGAAAGGTTTGATAGCAGTATTGATCAATGCCATGTTTAATTCTCCATTTGGTTTAAATTATTTTCGCACGTTAAACACATACGAATACAAACTTTACGTTTATTGTGTCGACATGGTTTTGCAGTTTTGTGAAGATATTCACGTAACGCGAAATTCATGTCTCTCGAAACTGGTGATAAGGATAGCGCGCACAATCACAAAAAACTAATTGGTAAAAATGAATCGCTTAATCAGGTTATTGAATTGAACGATGAAAATTGAGCCAAAATAGATTGATTGTTTCGCAATACGGTTTCACCGGCTAAACTCTGCTGAATGAGAAAGCTATGACCCATTCCCGACTACAGCGCATCTCCCACGAAATAATGCTAATCGATGGACACGCGCCATCTCGCACTTTGGCAAAGCATGCAAAAATGGAGGTCAGCCCCTTTGTTTTCTACAGAGGCAGTGCGCAGCTGTTTTACGCTGATATAAAAGCTGGCCTTATCAATTTTCCTAAAGAATGCGAGACAGTTCCCCTCACCAGCGTGATGGGAGACTGTCATACTTCCAATTTTGGCTTTCTCACAGAAGAAGGGTCTCACGGAGATACAGTGATCTTCTCACCCAACGACTTTGATGATGCGTGTGTCGGCAGAGCACATTGGGATGTGCTTCGTTATCTCACTTCATTGCACCTTGCCCAGATACATTGCCTAGGCACCGTTGATGGAAAGTATGCGTGCGATAACATCGACATCACTAAACCTGTTGTCAGCCACCAGCAGGTTATTAATGCGCAATACGCATTTATTGAGCGTTATGTAGAAACCTGTAGCCAAGTAGTAGAAAACGCCATGGTGATTAACGAAGCCGTAGACTACTGCCCAGATGCCGTGCCAAGCAAGCTGACCAAACTATATAAAAAAGCCAAAGCCCGCAGCGCAGGAGGAGAAGACTTCACGGTTAAAAGTGCGCTGGCTAAAGCCGTTCATTTTGATGGCAAGACCTTGGGGTTTAAGGCCAACAGTGAGAAATTTTCTACCCTAAGCCCACAAGAATACGCCACGCTACTAGAAGCTTTTGCTCCCTACATGGACGATGCGGTAGTCGATATAGTGAAACGCCTGGACGCGGGTACCGGGTCGGTAAATATGGCGCGCTACTACTTTTTAGTAGGACCAGCAAAACCACATAATTCAGCAAGCTTTGCGCATTGTCATATTGTCGAGGTTAAGCAACAACGTGTTGCGGCGCCTATTTATTACTTTCCAGATTTTAACCCGGTTAATCGCCTAAATGCGGCACACCTTACAGCTCGATGCCAACGAAGAATGCAAAGAAAACCCGACTTAGTGCTTGATGAAATTAAGTTTGAAAATGCGCATTACCTGGTTCGCTCCCGACATCACGCTAAAGTGGGAATCAGGAATGGCTGTTCCCTTTCAAATTCCCAGAATGAAGCTAGGAAGCTTGCCAGACCTTCCCGAAGGGCGAGTTTAAAATGTCCGTACTCTTTGTTGTGTTACCTTGATGTAGAGCCACTATACCTGCGGCAACACGCCGCGATTACGAACATTTTAAATCTCGCTGCGTGGGTGATTATCTGTGCGGATTGGTATCTTGCCGAATTGTGCGGGTATAGCCTTGCGCTAGCTCACTGCCGAGGCGATAGAAGAAGTACACGATTCGCGTCGTCAGCATCAACATCTTTTTCTCAAGTAAAAAGCCTGCTTGTAAAAATAGCAAATCTTTATACAGAACAAGTAGTTGATGATCATGCGCTGTTCACTCGTGCGCTGAAATAAAGATATCAATAAAAAGCGTATTTTTTACCCGACGAACTGTTGTCATAGACGTGTCGTTGGCATTACTTAACACCTATATTAGCTTTTGGTTAAGAGTTAAAGGTATGAGTAAACTTACCTATAGATGATAAGAACTTGATATTTAAGTAATATTTTAAAAACAGCTTGAATAAGGTTAAGTCATTCCTATCCATTACAAATGCCCTTAGTGTAGTTCAAGCAATAAGAAAATTGCGCTTCACATATCACTCTGTTTTTTCTATTTCGGCAAAAGCAGAAGCAGTATTTATGTGAATTAAAAATAATGAAAACTACAAAGGGAAAATGACGTGAAAACATCATTAACTTTACTATCTGCAGGAATCATTTCTGCACTTTCTTCAACCGCCATCCAAGCTAACGATTTAGTCATTAGTGGTGTTATCGATGGACCGTTAAGCGGTGGTGTTCCAAAAGCAGTTGAACTTTTCGTAGTCAATGACATAGCAGATTTATCTACCTATGCCCTTGGAACTGCAAACAACGGCGGCGGTACTGATGGCGAAGAGTTTACGTTTCCAGCTGGTGCGTCTGCAAGCGCTGGTACTTATATCTACGTAGCATCAGAAATTGATGGATTTACTGCGTTTTTCGGTTCTGCACCAGACTACGATACTTCATCAATGGGTATTAATGGTGACGACGCTATTGAGCTTTTTAAAGATGGCAGCGTTATTGACACGTTTGGCGATATCAACACCGACGGTAGTGGCACCGCGTGGGAGTACCTAGACGGTTGGGCATACCGTACGTCAGGTCAAACAGCAAATGGCGGCAGTTTCGAAGCATCTAACTGGACTTACAGTGGTGTTGACGCGCTTGATGGCTCGACCACTAACACTGACGCTGCAACGCCGTTTCCAGCGGGTACATTTACCACTGAAGGTGGCGGTGACGTTGTAGAAGTTCCAGAAGAGCCTGCTGTTGAGCTAGGTATTTGCGGTGCAGACGCGACACTTATTAGTGCTATACAGGGCAGTGAAAGCAGCTCTGCTGAAGTTGGCAATAACGTTATAATTGAAGCTATTGTAACTGGCACACGTGCTGGCGGCTTCTTTGTCCAAGAAGAAGCGTCTGATTACGACGCTGACGACGCCACGTCTGAAGGCTTATTTGTAGAAGGTTCTGTCGACGTTGAAACAGGTAACCTGGTTCGCTTTTACGGTGAAGTAGAAGAAAACTACGGTATGACCACACTTGCTATGGATAGTGATGTGGCTGCACTTGATTGTGGTACAGCGGATGCTGTAGCAGCGGTAGAACTTTCTATGCCGTACGAACTTGACCTTGAAACCGTTGAAGGTATGGTTGTTAGCGTGACTGATGCAACAGTGACGAGTACAAACAACCTGTGGCGTTTTGGTGAAATCGTTGTTAGCGATACAATTAAACGCCAACCAAGCGACGTAGCTGCGCCTCTGTCAGAAGCTTATACTGCGGCAGAAGAAGCGAGCGAGACAAGCCTTCTTACAATCGAAGATAACAGCAGCTCGCAGTACCCAGATGCACTTAATTACTTCCCTACTTTCAGCTACGCTAATGCCATTCGCATTGGTGATTCGGTTTCTGCTGCTGGCCCACTAAACTATAGTTTTGGCACTTACAGAATTAATCCAAGCGACGTTATCGAAGTAACGTCTTCTCGCGAAGCAAACCCAGTGGTTACAGAAGGCAACCTATCTATTGCTACGTTCAATGTGCTTAACTACTTTAATGGTGAAGTAGATGCAAATGGCGACGTAACTTTCGATTATGACGAAAACCGCGGCGCAGACGATGAAGTGGCGTTTGAATTGCAACAGGGTCGTATCGTTGAAGCTATCGTTAACCTTAACGCAGACGTTGTCGGTTTGATGGAAATCGAAAACGATGGTTTTGGTGAAGATAGCGCTATCCAATCTCTAGTTAATGCTATTAACGCCGAACTTGGTGAAACCGAGCAATACTCATTCATCGCAACCAGTGATGGCAGTGAAATTGGTACGGATGCGATTACTGTAGGCTTGTTATACAAAGCTACAGTAGTGACGCCAGAAAATGATGCCATGGTAGTTGCTATGCCAGAGCAACAAATTGATGAAGATAGCCTGGCACGCATGCGCCCAAGCCTTCTTCAATCGTTTGTACACACTGAAAGCAGCAAATCGTTCCTTGTTGCCGTGAATCACTTTAAATCAAAAGGTTCACAGTGTGCAGAAGATGTGGCAGAAGCGCCGTCTGAAATTACCACGATTCAGGGTAGCTGTAACGCACTTCGTGTATCGGCAGCTATCACATTAGGCAACGCGCTAAGTGATGAGAGCCTGCCAGAGCGCAAGGTTATCTTAGGCGACTTAAACGCTTATAGCGCTGAAGATCCAGTAGCTGTACTTACCGATTACACACCTGAGTCTCGTGGATACACTATTACGACTGCGGTCAATACAGGTATGGATGAAGGCTCGTCAGTGGACGTAGAGTCTAGCTTCGGCTATCACAACTTGGCTGAAGAGTTTGATGCAGAAGGCTTCTCATATTGGTTCTACGGAACTGAACAGGTGGGTAGTTTAGATCACGTACTAGCAAGTGAAGCTATGCTTGCAGACGCCATTGACGGTGCTCACTGGAACATCAACTCAGTTGAAGCTTACCAGTTGCAGTACGATCAAGCGCTTCGTTATTACCCAGATGAAGACGGTTACGCCTTTACTGATGTTGGTCCATTTAGAAGCTCAGATCACGACCCATTCATCGCAACCTTTGACCTACAAGCAGACGTAGTTGAAGAGGAAGAAGAAGAAAACAATGATAGCTCAGGTGGAGCAATGGGAGGAATTCTTGCCCTGCTAGCTGCAGCGATTGGCTTTCGTCGTCGTTCGACTACTGTTAAGAAGTAAAAAGTGAAAGAATGAAGTACACGCTTAACGGGTGTGCTTCATTCACGTAAAAAAAGCTGCCTCAATGGAGGCAGCTTTTTTGTTGGTACTCTTTTCAATAACAGTCTGTGTAGTAACCGTTATGCTTTAACGGCTACCACACCGACTAAGTCAGCAGCGTTACTGTCATCCACCTCAATGGCGATTCGGCTTATATACTGATCGCGCTTTTCAGCCTGGGTTGGCGACAAGTCACTACTTAAAAGAAGCTTCGCCGCTTTATGGGCCGCTTCCATCTGCTCGTCTGTTAAATTATCCCCTAAGTGGATTTGAGTAATAACTTTTAACAAGCTCAGTGCAACTTGTTTGTCTTTAGGGGACAGTGTTAGTGCCTGGCGTAAATTGTTGAAGGCTGGCGACAACCGATTCTCTTTGTAGTTAACCGCAGCCATTTGCTTAAGCTCTTTTGTGGTAAATTGAATTTCAGTACGTTCAATCGACTCTTGATTCAGGTATTCATTTACCACTTGAGAAGTAAACGTGTCCCCTTCAATTTGCTTTCTAAGCTTATCTAAAATACTCACACAGTGTTCACGCATTCCTAACTCGTGAAATGCTTTCATTTTATCGAGGCTATCTTCCATCGAGAGTCCGTCGGTAGATGCCGAACGATCCTTCATCAACTTTTCAGCCCCTTTTTTGTCGTCTCGCAAGCACAAGACACGCGCTTTTACGACGTCAATCTGCTCGCCAAGCTGAGACTGCATGCCCTTTTGTTGTTTCAATTCTTCCAGTTCAGATTCTGCGCGTTTCATATAGCGTTCGCCTTCCGTACTGCCAAGGCTTGTGGCTAAATCAATGGTTGAACGAATAACATTGAGCGTTAGATGAGGTGAGTCATGGATAGAATTTTTAGCAAACTTTGCCATATTTTGAACAGCTGAAAGTTGCCCTGCCTTATCGTGGTTCAATCGAGCAAGATCCCATAACCGTTTGTTACGCTCAATATTGCGAGGTGCTAGCTTACTCGCCTCTTTCATTTGTTCGTAGGCAATATCGAACTGCTCTTTCTCAATAAAATACTGAGCAAGCAAGTCAAAGGTTAAGAATCGCGTGTCGTGGCGCTGCAATAAGTCATCAACCAGTAGCTGGGCTTCTTCTAATTCATCTTGTCGAAGCAACGACCGGGTTAAACCAATGTGAACCCACGCATGATCCATGCTCTGCAATAAGCTTCTAAAGTAGTCTTCCGCAGTTTGATAATCGCGAAGCTGCAATAAGCAATCACCAATTAAGCGTTTAATTCTGGTGTGATACTCCGATAGCGAAGGATCTTTTAACTGGCGCTCTGCATAGTACATAGCGGTGGAATAGTCCCCCACCTGCATACAATGAAGCATTTTATGTAGCTTTAACCTTATTTGGATAAGATATTCCAAACGCAGCTCAATTTTGTTGCGCTGAAGAGGTTTGACCCAAAAGTCATCTGGTTGCAATTCAACAATACAATTAACCAATTCAGGCGATGTCTCTGCACTGAGAAAAATGACCGTGGTGGTGTCGTTGATGTGATTGAGGTGCTTTAATTCTTCAAAAAGGTGAAAGCCATCCTTGTCGTGACTGACGTTAAACGCCAGTAAAACAAAGTCGTATTGTCTTGCAGCACACAACCTTTTCGCGTGAAAGGCATTAAAAGCACTGCTTACGTTTTTTATTCCAATTTCATGCAAAGCTGATGACACTACATCATGTACAAGCCCCTGGTTATCGATAACCAGCACATGTAATTCTTCTCTTGGGGTTGGGGCAGGTATTTTTTCCAGCATTTACCAATCACTTCTAACGTCTTTTCCCTAAGCGTCGTAATAGAATACTTGCTATTGCGACGGCACAATGTTGCGCGAGCTGTGCGCGAGAGGAGCTGGCCCATAATTCAAACCAGTTTTGTAATAATAGCGCGCATACAGCCTAAACTTATTATACATAAGTCTTGGTTTTTAGATACACGTGCGTTTCACAACGTGATTAGTGCTTTTATCGAGGCGGATCAATCGCGTCGTTAACGCTTCCGTTAACCCTAAACCAACCTGCAACCGAGTGACGGCTGCGGGCAGCAGGTAATACTTCATGAGGGAATTGTTCGCTCAAAAAGACAACGAAAGTACCTTTCGTTGGCAGCACTCTTGTTCCAATTAGATCACTTTCATCAGCGTAGAGCACGAGTTCTCCCCCATCTTCTGAAGTCCAGTCGTCATTCAAATAGGCGACTAAAGACAACACGCGATTGCCCTGGCCTTTAAACGCATCTACATGGCGTTTGTAAAATTTACCCGGCTCATAGCAGGCAAAATGACTTTCAAAAGAAAAAAGCCCCATAAAGAGCGAACGATTTACATACTGCTGCATGGCTTCACACCATGAAAGCCACAAAGCGCCTTCGCTAGATGAACCTGTAATCCAGCAAATCTCGTCCCCTCTAACTTTTTCAGCTTTTTGATAATTCTCTGCGCGACCAATACCTGCCGCTTGATATTCAGCTTCAGAGATCGAACGCTGGCAGGCCAAAAGTGCTTGTGTAATGAAATCAGGTAAACCATGCTCTTGAATAGAAAAGCCTTTCGTGACTAAGTCATCGACGATATTTTCAAATATGGCTTCATCGAAAACGTGAAGAGGCTGATACGACGCAAGTTGTTCTCTATTCATCAGAGCATTTCTACCTTTGAGCGGTTAACTAATCGTGTAGTTAGGAGCGGGTTGTGTATGTTAAAAAACTAGCGAACTTATACGCGGGGTTGAATCCTATAGCAATTGCATCACCACGCATTTTCCGCGCTATTTTTTTATCGATAAAAGAAAAATTATTTGTCGTTAAGAAGTCGCACGCTTCTTGCTTATTTAATATCAATTTTAAAGTGAGCAAATGACGGTAAAGGTAAACTAAATCAATAAGTAAACCGAGGTGTATATTTTAAGAGGGTTGATTGAGAGACTTTTCTTCTGCCCTTGTTTCCGTTGCCATTACGTCTGCACATACGGATTGTAATTAACAGTTGAAAAACGCATGGCAAGGCGGTTTAGTAAAGATATATGCAATGTACGTACTAAAATTTTTAGCAAAAAGAGTAACCCATGAGTCAAGATCAAACACAAATAGAAGAAACGGAACATCATCTAGACTTAAGAAATTTGAGACTGGACGACTACAACGATGTTAAAGCGTTAATGGATGAGGTATACGCCAACGTTGGAGGCGCATGGCCTTACTCTAACTATAAAGCCCAAGTTACTACATTTCCCGATGGGCAAATATGTATTGAAGATAAAGGCAAAGTGGTCGCTTTCGCCATTTCAGTGATTGTAGACTATGACCAGTTTGGGGATAAACATAGCTACGATGAAATTACGGGTGATGCTTATTTGACCACACACGATCCTAACGGTGATGTGCTTTATGGTGTTGAAGTAATTGTTTCACCCGAGTATCGAGGTCTACGCCTTGGTCGTCGTCTCTACGAAGCGCGTAAAGAGCTCTGTCGTAATTTGAATCTAAAATCTATTATGGCGGGCGGTCGAATCCCGAACTATAAAAACCATGCGCATGAGTTGTCGCCTTATGAATACATTGAGCAAGTCAAGCTCAAAGACATCTACGACCCCATTTTAACTTTTCAACTTTCAAATGGATTTGAAGTCAAGCAAGTCATGTCGGCTTACCTTCCAGAGGATGAAGCCTCACAGGGTTATGCGACGCTACTTCAGTGGCACAATATTTATTATGAACCGGGCACGCCTTCCCTCATCGCCAGCAGGAAGACAAGCGCGCGAATCGGATGTATTCAATGGCAAATGCGTTACTTCAATAATGTAGAAGAGCTTTTACAACAAGTAGAGTATTTCGTTGATGCCTTGTCTGACTATTCTTGCGACGTTGCCCTGTTCCCTGAGTTTTTCAACGCGCCATTAATGGGCCTGAGCCCGTCAGATTCATCAATTGATGCAATTTGGCATTTAGCGACCTATACCGATGAGATTTTAACTGCCGTGTCTCATTTGGCCGTATCGTACAATATTACGATTATCGCAGGTTCGATGCCTGTGGTAGAAGAGGAAGAGCTCTATAATGTCAGCTACATTTGCAAACGCGACGGTACGATTGAAAGCCAGTATAAGCTTCATCCAACACCTCACGAAAAAGAAGATTGGATAATGAAAGGCGGAAACAGCCTTAAGACATTTGATACCGACTTCGGCAAAATAGGCGTTTTGATCTGCTATGACGTGGAGTTTCCAGAGCTTGCGCGTATTCTTGCCGATCAGGAAATGCAAATTTTGTTTGTCCCCTTCTGGACAGATACCAAAAACGGTTATTTGCGCGTGCGACGCTGTGCGCAGGCCCGCGCTATTGAAAACGAATGCTACGTGGCAATTGCAGGTAGCGTAGGTAACTTACCCAAAGTGGACAACGTAGATATTCAATACGGGCAAACCGCGGTTTTCTCGCCAAGTGATTTCGCGTTCCCACATGACGCAATTGTCTCTGAGACCACGCCAAACACAGAAATGACGCTCATTGTTGATTTGGATTTGGATAAACTCACTAAGCTTCAAAATGAAGGTTCTGTGCGGAATTATCTTGATAGAAGACGAGATTTGTATCGCGTTGAATGGATCGGCGATAAGCAGTAGCGCTACGCTTTAAGGAAATTCTCGGATTTTATGGCTTATGTATAATTGACATTGAGCATAAGCCGTAGAATTTCCTTTAATTTAGCGATAACATACTTTAGCGCGCAAATATAAATGTGCTGTCTTCTTATTGAGTTAAAGCATTTAAATGCGATGAAGTTAGCACTACATAACGAGATTATAAATTTACTATGGCAAATAATTCGAAAAACGATGAGTTTCCAACCATTAGATTGGATGAAGAAGACCGTCGTGATTACCAAACAAAACGTCAGGCGGCGCCAACAAAAGCAACGCCTCCACCGTCATCTTCCCCTTCCGCCAACCGTCAGCCCTCTGGTAGCGGAAACGGTAATGGAATCTGGGTTGTATTCGTTGCCGTCATCGCCTTGGCCGCCTGTGGTGGTTGCTATTACCTGTACACCCTGCTTGAGCATCAAAAAGCAGTTGCTGAGCAAGCGGAGCAGCGCATTTTGCAGTTAGAAAACAAGTTATCTGCTACAGGTGAAGAAATTGGTGAATCTACTGTTGCCCTGCAAGTTAAAGTTACTGAGCTAACCAACAAGACAAACGAGCTTTGGGAGCAAATGGATAAGTTGTGGGCGTCAGCTTGGCGTCGTAATCAAAAAGAGATTGCTGATCTTGGCGACCGCGTAGGTGACGTTCAAAACGCCTTGAATAAGAACATCAACTCAGTTTCAGAAAATGTAAAATCGCAAGCAGCGGCCATTAGCTCGGTTAAGAATCAACTTGCTTCGTTAGCTGATGAACTGCTCGCTGTTAATGTTCAACTTGAGCAAGCAGCAAGCGATAAACAAAGCGCTCAGCAAAGCGTACGCAATTTAACCGACAAATTGTCTGTGTTAGAGCAACGCAATACGACCTTATCTGGCCGCATTACCAGTTTGGAAAACGAAATTCGCGATATAGCAACCAAAGTAGTATCTAGCGGTGGTTCAACGGGTGGAAGTGGTTCGGCTCCTTCAGCTGCAGGTAACCAGTAAACCAGATTAAATCTGTTGCAATAGTATACAACCGAGAATAAAAACCACGGTTTAACGCATAAAAAAGAAAGGGGCGAATCGCCCCTTTCTTTTTGCCGTGATAATATTGCCCTCTTTTGAAATCTATAGGACCTAATGCGCAATGAGTGAGCAAGCGCCCAAACGTTTAAATAAATATATTAGCGACACTGGCCTGTGTTCTCGCCGTGAAGCGGATAAACTCATTGAGCAAAATCGCGTTACCGTTAATAACCAACCACCTGAACTGGGTACGAAAGTGGGGCCTGGTGACACTGTAAAGGTAGACGGTAAAGTTGTAGGCGCAGTAGCCTCAGACAAGTCAGATCGCGTATATATTGTCTACAACAAACCCATTGGTATCACCTGTACAACTGAGCGTCATGTCAAAGGCAACATTATTGACGCTATCGGTCACAAGGAACGTATTTTCCCCGTAGGAAGGTTAGACAAACCATCGGAAGGCTTAATCATTTTAACCAGCGATGGGGACATCGTGAACAAGATCCTGCGCGCTGAAAATGCTCATGACAAAGAATACGAAGTTACGGTTAACCAACCAATCAGTGAGCGCTTCGTCAACCGTATGTCTCGCGGAGTACCAATTTTAGGGACGGTGACGAAGCCTTGTGTGGTTAAACCCACGGGCAAAAATACATTTACCATTATTCTAACTCAGGGTCTTAATCGACAAATCCGCAGAATGTGTGAGTTTTTAGGGTACGAGGTCACCAAACTAAAACGAACCCGAATCATGCACCTTGAACTCGGCTCACTAAAACCTGGCCAGTGGCGTAACCTAACAAGCCGTGAACTAACTATTATGCAAAATGCAGTTCGCTCTTCTACAAAAACAGCGAGCAAAGTTGAGTTGCGTAAATAAATGAAACTACTACATTTAGTAGTAGTTTATTGATAAGACAATTTAAGACTTTGAAAAACGGACATTATCATTTTTTTTCGGTAAAGGATTTTCCCCTTAGTGCTGAAATATTGGCTAACTACGATGTATTTTTCGTGGTGGCTTCTGTTGTTATTGCAATATCTGCTTCCCTTATCTCTTTCGTTCTTTCTGCGAAGATGTCGCAAACAGAATTACAAAATGAGCGAGCATTATTGCAGATGAGCGGATGTTTGAAGATAAAAAGCAAAACATACCGTCGAACTAACGCGTAGTACAAACACAAAGTTAATTGGATGGCTTCATACATGTACTAGGGTGTATTGCACTTCGCTGTACATTTTTGCAAAAAAAAAGCGCCCATTGGGCGCTTTTCTTGAAACCTAGTCTTATCGACGTAGACCTAGACGCTTGATAAGGTCAAGGTAACGCTCTGCGTTCTTGCCTTTAAGGTAGTCTAGAAGCTTACGACGTTGGCTAACCATACGTAGAAGACCACGACGTGAGTGGTGATCTTTCTTGTGATCAGCAAAGTGACCTTGAAGCTTGTTGATGTTGTGAGTAAGCAAAGCAACTTGAACTTCTGGTGAACCAGTGTCGCCTTCTTTAACGCCGTACTCAGCAATGATTTTTGCGGTTTCTGCTTTAGTTAGTGACATATCATTCTCCTAATATTAATGCTTCGCCGATCACTAATTCAGCAAAGCGGAATGAGCGCCGTATTATAATGACGTTTACAGACTTAGCAAGCCATAAACCGTCTTTATTTACCGGCGCAGCTACGATGGATAAACAACTCGACGTTTTGGGTTAACAAACACTTCTTGTTTTGGGATACCTTGGTCTTTCGGGTCAAGAACCCCTTCCCCTACGCCTAAGAAAATACCACTGGTATCATCGCCGTGGTAAACGCGGTAAGACACGCCTTCACCCAGCGCTTCGCTACAAGTCCCTTTTACAGATTGGCCGTTATCAAAACGGTTTCTTTCAGCGTCGTTAATGGTCACAAAGGGCAAACGACTTACAGCGGTATCCATAGGAATCAATAAGTCATCCAGCGCTTTAAAGTCACCTTCTTCCAGTGATTCCTGAATTTCAATTAACTTATCCAGCGAGACCATTTTATCCGTAGGATAGTCTGCTACTTCCGTACGGCGTAAGCGAGTCACGTAGGCGCCACAGCCAAGGTTCTGACCTAAATCATCTACGATAGAGCGAATATAAGTGCCCTTGCTGCATTTAATGCGCATTTCTACAAACGGCAGTTCAATACGCAGTACATCTAATTCATACACTTCAATATCACGAGGTTCACGCTCAATCTCTATACCTTGACGTGCATAGTGATAAAGTGGCTTACCTTGATGTTTAAGCGCTGAAAACATGGACGGGATTTGTTTACTCTTACCTAGAAACGCCAAGCACGCATCACGTACTTGTTCTTCGCTTACATCAACAGGCTTTTCTTCAACCACTTCGCCATCGGCGTCAGACGTGGTGGTGCGAACACCCAGTTGAGCAGTTACCTCGTAGGTCTTTTCTGCATCCAGAAGAAACTGAGAAAACTTCGTAGCTTCACCCAAGCACAGCGGCAACATGCCACTGGCAAGTGGATCAAGTGCGCCTGTATGCCCGGCCTTCGCAGCTTTGTACAGCCAGCGCACTTTTTGAAGCAATTGGTTAGATGACCCACCAAGCGGTTTATCAAGCAATACTATGCCGTTAATCTCACGGCCTTTACGACGTCTTGCCATTTACTCCTGCTCTTGTGGATCGTCTTTATCGCGCTTTGACTCATCTTTTGCGATGGTCTGAGACACAAGATTAGAGATACGCATACCTTCAACAATCGATTTATCTTCAAAGAAGTGAAGATCAGGCACTGAGCGCATGCGAATACGTTTAGCTAGAATACTGCGAATAAACTTTTTGTATTCTGCCAGTTGTTTAATTTGCGCTTTACCTTCTTCTTCGGTGCTGTTGTAGATAGTCACAAAGATTTTTGCATGCGCTAGGTCACGCGACACATCTACGTCAGAAACCGTGATCAAGGGCATGTCGCCAACGCGGTGCTTGTATTCATTTTGCAGAATGCTCGCCACTTCTTTATGGACTTGCTGAGCGACTCTGTCGGTACGTGAAAATTCACGGGCCATTATACTCTCCTTTCCTTATTTAACGCAGGGCATGCGTGAAGCCTGTTTACTGTATACAGACAAAAACGGGAGCACTCGGCCCCCGTTTTTCACATGCCGAATTAACTAAGGCAATTAAATTTCGCGCTTAACCTCAACGATTTCGAAGACCTCGATTTGGTCGCCTACTTTCACGTCGTTGTAGTTCTTAACGCCGATACCACATTCCATACCGTTACGTACTTCTTGTACGTCATCTTTAAAGCGACGCAGTGACTCTAGTTCACCTTCGTAAATTACTACGTTGTCGCGAAGTACACGGATTGGGTTGCTACGCTTAACGTTACCTTCAGTAACCATACAGCCCGCAATTGCGCCCAGTTTCGGTGACTTAAATACGTCACGTACTTCTGCAAGACCAATGATTTCCTGCTTGAATTCTGGTGCAAGCATACCACTCATGGCCGCTTTCACTTCGTCAATTAGGTTATAGATAACGCTGTAGTAACGTAAATCAATTTCTTCAGCTTCTAGTACGCGACGCGCTGTTGCATCGGCACGAACGTTAAAGCCTAGTACGATAGCGCCTGATGCAGCCGCAAGGGTTGCGTCAGTCTCAGTGATACCACCTACACCACTACCTACAATGTTCACTTTTACTTCAGAAGTAGAAAGCTTAACAAGTGATTCAGAAATTGCTTCTACAGAACCCTGTACGTCAGCTTTAAGTACGATGTTAAGTTCGCTAACGTCACCTGATTCCATGTTCGCAAACATGTTTTCAAGTTTCGCTTTCTGCTGACGAGCAAGTTTAAGTTCACGTTTCTTCTGATGACGTTTCGCTGCTACTTCACGCGCTTTACGCTCGTCTTTAACAACGGCTGCGTCTTCACCCGCTACCGGAACACCAGACAGACCAAGTACTTCCACAGGCGTAGAAGGACCAGCAATCTTAATTTCATTACCGTTTTCGTCACGCATTGCACGAACACGGCCGTATTCTTCACCACAAAGTAGAATGTCACCAGCGCGTAATTGCCCTTCTTGAACCAATACAGATGCTACTGGACCACGGCCTTTATCAAGGCGAGATTCAATAACAATACCGCGACCTGGGCCTTCAGCTACTGCTTTAAGGTCTAGAACTTCAGCTTGTAGAACGATAGCTTCAAGCAGTTCGTCTACGCCCATACCTGTTTTCGCAGAAACGTTACAGAACTGGTGCTCACCACCCCACTCTTCTGAGATAACTTCTAGTTGAGATAGCTCAGTTTTAACGCGATCAGGGTCAGCTGTTTCTTTATCCATTTTGTTCACTGCAACAATAAGAGGTACGCCAGCAGCGCGAGCGTGCTGTACCGCTTCTTTCGTTTGAGGCATTACGCCGTCATCTGCAGCAACTACAAGAATAACGATATCCGTCGCCGTAGCACCACGAGCACGCATTGCGGTAAATGCGGCGTGTCCAGGTGTATCTAGGAACGTGATTTCGCCATTTTCTGTTTCTACTTTATATGCACCAATGTGCTGGGTAATACCACCGGCTTCACCGTCTGCAACTTTCGCGCGACGAATGTAGTCAAGCAATGACGTTTTACCGTGGTCAACGTGACCCATGATGGTTACAACAGGTGCACGTGTGGTTTTTTCACCGCCAGTGCCATCTGCCAATAACTCGTCTTCAAGTGCGTTGTCGTTAACAAGTTCGTACTTATGACCCATTTCTTCAATTACTAGTACCGCTGTATCTTGGTCTAGTACTTGGTTAATGGTTGCCATTTCGCCCATCTTCATCATCGTTTTGATAACTTCGTTAGACTTAATTGCAAGTTTACTTGCAAGTTCGCCAACTGTGATGGTTGCGCCAAGCTTAACTACACGCTCTACAGGTGCAGCTGGCTTGTTAAAGCCTTGCTTAAGATGCTCACCCGCATTTTTCTTCGACTTACGACGACGGCGCGATGAACGCTCAACCTGCATGTCTTCTTCGTCTTCAGCTTCTTGAGCATAACGGTTAGAGTGCAAGTGAACTTCTTCAGCTTCTTCTTTCTTACGACGCTCTTCTTCTTCCTTCCAGCGACGCTCGTTCTCTTCAGCAAGTTTGCGCGCTTCATCAGCCGCTTTCTTCGCGTCTTCTTCAAGCTTCTTCTGCGCTTCTTCTTCTTGCGCTTTGCGCAGACGTTCTTCTTCCTGACGAGCCGCTTCAGCTTCCGCTTTTTCAGCTTCAGTTAGCTCAGGTTCGTCGGCCTTACGTGCTTCAGCTTCTTTTTTCGCTTGTTCCGCACGACGAGCACGCTCTTCTTCAGCAGCTTTCTTAGCTTCTTCAGCTTTACGTGCTTTCTCTTCAGCGGCTTTTTTCGCTTCAGCTGCTGCTTTTTCTTCCGCTTCGCGCTTCAGACGTGCTTCTTCTTCAAGACGCTTCGCCTCTTCTTCCGCTTGACGCTGCTGTTCTTCAACATCGCTACGCTTAACGTAAGTGCGCTTTTTACGTACTTCTACTTTCACTTCTTTAGACTTACCAACACTTAGCGTGCTGGTTGTCTTACGCTTAAGTGTCATACGTGTCGGTTCAGCTGCGCTGCCGTGTTGCTTACTTAAATGATCCAATAGTTTTTGTTTCTCGTCTTCGTTTACCTGATCGCCGGCATTCTTAGTGATACCCGCGTCTTTAAACTGGCCAACCAATCGGTCAACGGTCGTACCAATGTCGCTGGCGAGCTTTTCAATAGATACATCTGCCATTACGTAATTTTCCCCCTGTTGACCTTACTCTTCTTCACTGAACCATACGATATTACGAGCCGCCATGATTAACGCACCGGCTTTCTCTTCGTCTAGTTCATCGATATCACTGATATCATCGGTACCTTGTTCTGCTAATTCTTCCAGGTCGGTAACACCGCGGCTGGCCAACACATAGGCCACGTGTTTACTCATACCTTCAAGATTTAATAAGGCTTCTGTAGGCTCTGCACCTTCAAGCGATTCTTCGTTCGCCAGTGCACGCGTGGTTAGGAAAGCGCGCGCTCTGTTGCGCAGCTCTTCAACCATTTCTTCATCTAACCCTTCAACCGCTAGAAGCTCACTTGCAGGCACATATGCCACTTCTTCTAACGTTGTAAAGCCTTCATCTACCAAGACAGACGCGAATTCTTCGTCAATGTCCAAACCAGCAGTAAATAGATCAAGTACCTTCGCGTTTTCTTCTTCGTGCTTCTTGTTGAGATCTTCAACCGTCATCACGTTAAGTTCCCAGCCTGTAAGCTGGCTAGCTAGGCGAACGTTTTGACCACTACGGCCAATCGCCTGTGCTAGGTTGTCTGCTTCAACCGCTACGTCCATGCTGTTGCTGTCTTCATCAACAACGATTGACGCCACTTCGGCGGGAGCCATAGCATTGATAACGAATTGCGCTGGGTTTTCGTCCCATAACACGATATCAACACGTTCACCGCCAAGTTCCCCTGATACGGCTTGTACACGTGAACCACGCATACCAACGCACGCACCAACCGGGTCTAAGCGTTTGTCATTAGTTTTAACCGCAATCTTTGCACGAGAACCTGGGTCACGCGCTGCAGATTTAATTTCTAGTGTCTCTTCCGCAATTTCTGGTACTTCCAGACGGAAAAGCTCAACTAGCATGTCTGGGTGCGTACGGCTAATAAATAGCTGTGCGCCACGTGCTTCTGGACGAATAACGTAAAGAAGGCCACGTACACGGTCGCCCGGACGGAAAGTTTCACGAGGAAGCATGTCATCGCGGTAGATAACACCTTCAGCGTTGTTACCTAAGTCGATGATGATGTTGTCGCGGTTTACTTTCTTAACCGTACCTGTAACCAGCTCACCTACTTTGTCTTCGTACTCAGCAATCATTTGCTGACGCTCAGCTTCACGTACTTTTTGTACAATCACTTGCTTTGCGGTCTGCGTAGTTATGCGGTCGAATTTAATAGATTCAATCTGTTCTTCCACATAATCGCCGAGTTGTATCTCTGGTTCGTCGATTTGTGCAGCAGAAATCGTAATTTCAGCAAATGGGTTTTCCTGTTCTTGATCATCAGGGATAACCAACCAGCGACGGAATGTATCAAAGTCACCAGACGTTCTGTCGATGCTTACACGAACTTCAATTTCGCCTTCGTTTTTCTTTTTTGTTGCACTAGCGATCGCAAACTCTAGCGCTTCAAAAATTTTCTCTCTAGGCACTTGTTTTTCATTTGAAACGGCTTCCGCCACTAACAAAATTTCTTTATTCATTTTCGCCTCTCTTTTGCTTTCGTCGATGAAAGCAGAGCTGTTCCGTTAATCGAACGTGGGAACAACGTTACCTTTTTCGATATTCGCCACAGCTAACTGGAACTGCTGGCCATCCACTTCAATACTTACGATGCCATTTTCGCACGCGAGTACTTTGCCTTTAAAATTACGTCTGTCATCCATTGGCATAGACAAACGAATTTGAACCACTTCACCCACAGACTCGATATAGTGCTTCTCTTTGAAAAGCGGTCTGTCCATACCCGGTGATGACACTTCCAAGTTGTATTCAGTGCTAATTGGATCTTCAACGTCCAAAATTGCGCTAACCTGATGACTTACATCTGCACAATCATCAACGGTAATACCGTTTTCATGATCAATAAAAACGCGAAGAATAGAATGCTTCCCCGCTCGTACAAACTCGATCCCAACCAACTCAAAACCCAGTGCTTCAACACCTGGCTCTAGCATTTCGGTTAGTTTCTCTTCAAGTTTTGCCAATGCAAACCTCCAAAAACGAAAAAAGGGCCTAAAGCCCACCTGTCATCACCCGGCTCAGCGAGGCTGACTCCAGGTTTTAATACAACAAAAAGCCCCGGACTAGCGGGGCTTTTATTAAAATTCTGAACCCATACCTGCCAACAAGGGCAGTTGCAAACCTATGGGTAAAACCACCGTTAGGTGATAGCTTGCTAATGATAAGTGCGTTACTTTCCTGTACTGAGGGAGCCCGCTCTCATCACTTAATGAGCACATTATACGTATAGCCGTCGCATTAAGCAACAGCCAATAGGCGCACACACTGGAGGGTATCGATTTTTTCTGTGTAAAATTCGGCCTGCATGAAAGTATTTTAATTGCCGTTTAGTCCAGCAGACTTAGTCTTCGTCTTTAAATGTCGCTTTAATATCAAGAATTTTAGGCATAATTTCTATCATCAAATCGACAAGTCTGGGTTCGAAATGCTTTCCCTTTTGGCTTTGAAGAAAATCTACCGTTTTTTCAATACTCCAGGCGTCTTTATAAGGACGTTTGCTGGTTAAGGCATCGAACACATCAGCAATGGCGCAAATACGCCCCTCAATGGGAATATCTTCACCCGCAAGCCCTTTAGGATAGCCTGACCCGTCCCATTTTTCATGGTGGGTAAGCGAAACAGACTTTGCAACTTTCAACAACAAAGAATCGCCGCAATCACCAATGATTTCCGCACCAATCTCAGGGTGGTTTTTCATGGTGGCAAACTCTTCGTCTGTCAGCTTCCCTGGTTTCAACATTATACTATCAGCAATACCAATTTTGCCGATGTCGTGCATCGGTGCAGCATGAAGCAGAATTTCAGCCTGTTTATCTGTAAGTCCATAGGCAAGCGCAAGCTCTTTCGAATAATGGCTCATGCGCATGACATGCATCCCCGTCTCATTGTCTTTATATTCCGCCGCTCTACCTAAACGCTGTACAACTTGTAAACGGCTATCAAGTAGCTCGTCAGCTTGCACCAAACTGAGGTGGGTTTTAACCCGCGCTTTTACGATGGCCGGAGATATAGGCTTAGTAATGTAGTCCACAGCGCCCGCTTCGAAGCCTTCCGTTTCTTCGTGTTCATCATTTAAGGCGGTGACGAATATAACGGGAATGTGCCTTGTATCTGCTTGCTGTTTAAGCTGGCGGCATACTTCAAAACCCGTCAGTCCTGGCATCATAACGTCAAGCAATATCAAATTTGGCTGTCTAGTCTCAGTGAGCTTTAACGCTTCTTCGCCATTTCTCGCAAAAATAAGCTGATAATCATTAGCGAGAAGTTGCTTTAAAACCCTTAGGTTTACTGGCTCATCGTCAACGAGTAATAAAGTAGGTTTTGTGATTTCAATATTTAACATGCCGCGTCTCTTGGCTACTTTAATTCTTGTATCAATGTAGAGATGCGCTCATGCGCCAACTCGAACTCAAAATCATCGATATCTAAGAGAATTTGAGTTATCTGTTCTTTGTGACTAGAACACCCAACCTCGCGTAAAAATGACAATTCATCTTCATCTACCATGTTTTGCTCTACACTATCGAGCATAGCTTCCAGATGACTAAGCAGCAACGCATTGTCGATACTTTCATTAATTGCATTCTCGGCGTACAGTGGCGATTCACTTAGCATTAATTCGATTCTTTCTAGCGCATCGCGAAGACGATTGATCTCTTCAATATTCACTGTCGATTTTAAAGCCTGCGCTTCAATTTCTCTGGTGGTATGGTAAAAAGTGGTTAAACAGAGGTTACCTGACGTTCCTTTCAATCCGTGGGACAGCGTAGCGACAGCTTTGTAATCTTCACGAATAGCCGCTCCCATTAGCTCATCTATCTTATCTCTGCATGTTGATGAGAATTTATCAACTTCTTGTAAGATGGCTTCTTCACTTCCCCACAAATCCACCGCTTTTTTCAAATCCAATACATTTTTATCGACTTTATGCGATGATTCAGATGTGCCAATTACTGGATTTTCCTTGGCATTATCTATCACGTTTGTATCTATATTGAGTACGCGAGCCACCTCTTCCATCAGCTGTGCAAAATCGACTGGCTTGTTGGCAAAGCCTTCCATGCCTGCTTGCTGTGCAGCATGCTTATCTTGCACCAATACGCTAGCTGTCAGCGCAACAATGGGCGTAGGAGGTAAGCTATTTTCCTTTTCAAATTCTCGACGCTGTTTGGCTGCTTCCAAACCGTCTAGCTTGGGCATCTGTAAATCCATTAGCACAACATCATATGACTGTGATTGCATTTTCTCAAATGCAATCAAACCATCAGTTGCGGTATCTACATTATGACCAGCCCGCTTCAATAACAATGAAAGAAGCTCTAGATTTTGTTGGACGTCATCGACAACAAGTACATTTAATGTGGTTTCTATTCGCGTAGCTTTTGACGTTGTGTCACTCGAAATATGCTCATCTATTTCCACAACTTTCAGCGGAAGTCTAAATGTAAATGTTGTGCCTTTGCCTTTTTCACTGCGTGCGAAAATACTCCCGCCCATCAGTTCGACCAACTGCTTGGAAATAGTAGTGCCAAGCCCCGTGCCACCGTATTTTCTACTCATTGACGCATCGGCTTGCGTAAATGGATCGAATACGCGTTCCACTTGCTCTTGCGTCATGCCAATACCCGTATCTGACACATCAAAGTACACAAATTTATCGTCGCTTTTTACGTTAATTGTCACCTCACCTTCGTGGGTAAATTTAACTGCGTTACCAATAAGGTTGTTGAGTACCTGACGCATGCGCTCGGGTACGCCTCTATACCCATTAGCTACTGAATCGTCCACATTGAGTACAAGTCCAACTTTCTTGCGTTTAGCTTCTAACCAAAATGTAGAAATGACCAAATCTAACTCTTCGCGAATAAGAAAATCGCGATAATCCAAGTCGAGCTTTCCTTTATCTAGCTTAGCACTATCGAGGATGTCGTTAAGAAGGTGGAGTAATGAACGAGCAGAGCGATTAATGGTAGTAAGGTGGGATTTCTGCTCTTCCCGAAGCGACTCGCCTAACATCAAGTCACTAAAACCAATAATTGCATTCATTGGCGTTCTAATTTCGTGGCTCATATTCGCTAGAAAAGCAGTACGTGCGGCGGCGGCTTGTTCAGCTTTTTCCTTTGCTGCTTTTAGCTCATTTTCCATGACTTTTCTGTGCGTAATGTCAGATATGAAGCCGTCGACATACAGTACCATGCCTTCGTCATCTTTAACCTGAACGCCATGCTCTGTAACCCACTTAACTTCGCCAGATTTCGCAATAATTCTATATTCATGTGAAAATTCTCCTACCTCAGGGCTTATGGTAGAGAGACGTTCAGCATCCTCAGGATGGTAGAGATCAGCAAATGAGCGTTTCGGATTAGGTAAAGTAAAATCCTCCGGCGGGTAGCCAGTGACCTCTAATACAGCGTCACTGATAAATACCATAGGCCAGCCTGGCATATTCAAGCAGCGATACGCCATACCGGGAATGTTTGAAATAAGGCTTCTAAACTTAGCCTCACTTTCACGCAAAGCATCTTCCATTTCTTTGCGTTTACGCAAATCAGAAGCAAACGCCACGAAAACAGGCTTCCCTTCAACTTTTGCATAACCTACCCCTACACTAACGGGTATTCTCTCGCCATCTTTACGTAAAACTTCAACTTCCCTGCCAGCGCCAATAATTTGTTCTGTTGGTACTACCCGCTGACTAAAAAAGTCATCACCGTATAAGTGGCGTCTCTCAGGCGTCACAATGTCGAGCGCGTGCATACCGATAATTTCTTGCTGAGTGTAACCATAGATACGTTCAACAGCAGGATTCGCGGTTTTGATAATACCTTTATCATCTACAGTAAGGATAGCATCGACAGCAGTATCTGTTATCGCGCTTTGAATGCGCTCACTCTCGATGGCACGAACCATTACATCGCGGTATTTAAAGAGCAAGCTAATGCCCAGTACCATAGTGATGAGTATCAAAGTAACAATAGCAATGGAAATAGCGAGGAAAACCGCTATATCTGAGGACTGACCGGAAGTTTCCATGCCAGGTGGTAACACGAACCTAGCAGCTGCCATACCGGTATAGTGCATACCAGAAATGGCCAAGCCCATAATAATACTGGCTAGCAATACATGTTTACCTAACAGTCTCTTAGCTTTAGTCGCAGCAGTAATACCAAACTTAATCCAGAGTGACAGCATGGCTAAACACACAGCGACTACAATAGAAAGAGCAAACATACCGAGGTCATAACGAAGAAGCGGTGCCATTTCCATAGCGGCCATACCACTATAGTGCATGGTGCCAATACCGGCACCTACCAGTACACCGCCTATCATTATTTCAGCGAGGCTAATACGGGACTTAGTTAAAAGGTGAAGCGCCACCCAAGCAGCGGCAAACCCGGGAACGGCAGAGAGCCCAGTAATGAGTGGATCATAGTCAACGGGCAGACATAAATCAAAAGCGGTCATCCCTAAGAAATGCATAGACCAAATACCACCGCCTAATGCAACGCTGCCGGTGCCTAATAAGGTATTTCGTCGAAGTTTGTGTTCGGTGATCGCGGCTTGCCCTGCCACATTAAACGCCATATATGAAGCAAACACAGCCACCATAAGCGATAGAATGACCAAAGGAACATGATAAGCACCTTCTATTAAGGTGGCGTGTTCTTCAAAAGTAAAAAAACGGGATATCATAACGCGGCCATACTACCTATTAATCTAATTTCTAATGGTGCGACAGCTATAACTTAGCACATTCACATATGAAGTGCGGTTATCAATTCGTAGCAATTAATTCAAGATTATCGTGTAAAACAAGAAGTCAAAGTGTTTTTTTGCTGAAAAGAAAAAACCCAGCAAAAGCTGGGTTTTTAAAGTGGTTGCGGGAGCAGGATTTGAACCTACGACCTTCGGGTTATGAGCCCGACGAGCTACCAGACTGCTCCATCCCGCGACTGTACGGTAAAGCTTGCGATTGCAATGCTTTGTAATTCTGGTTTTCAAATTGGTTGCGGGAGCAGGATTTGAACCTACGACCTTCGGGTTATGAGCCCGACGAGCTACCAGACTGCTCCATCCCGCGCTTGTACGGTAAAGCCTGCCTTTGCAATGCTTTTAAATTCTGGTTATTTTCTGTGGTTGCGGGAGCAGGATTTGAACCTACGACCTTCGGGTTATGAGCCCGACGAGCTACCAGACTGCTCCATCCCGCGCCAGAAAATTATTGTTGTAAGCGCGTCATTTAATGCCTCGCTTCAACGTGGTGCGTATTATACATAGGGACTTTCGCAACACAAGTACCAGCATGCGAAATATTTCATTTTTCTGACTGTTAGCGGTTTAATTGACCAACATGAACAAAGTTAATACGAATTAACCGATTTTCAGCTCCTATTTACACACGTAGATTCAAGCTATTTAAATTTTTCCATTTTTTCAGCCAACGAAAAATCTAATTCTGTGAGCCCACCAGCGTCGTGCGTAGTCAATGTTACTTCTACTTTATTATAAACATTGAACCACTCCGGATGATGCTTTAGCTTTTCCGCCCAAATCGCAATTTGAGACATCCACCCAAAAGCTCGGATAAAGCTCTTAAACATAAACGTCTTTTTGATAGTGTCTCCACTTTGCTCCCATGGTGTGTCATCGGAAACCAGTTCATTGAGCGCTTTCAATTTTTCGTTAATTTCATTATCAGACAGCTTCGTCGCCATTCTTATCTCCTTCAATCACTGATTATTACGTAAAAACCTTACCTACTACGGGATACTTTAATCGATTGGTTTAACATTAGAAGAGATTGGAGACAAAATCACAAAGAGGAATGGAGGCTAAGGTTTACAAAAGGCCACCCTTTAACTTCTATAGTCAAAGGGTGGCGATACTTCTACCTTATTAACAGATTAGAACTCGATAGCTAAGCGCGCATAGATTTGACGACCTCGTGGATCGTGAACCTTAGAGTCAAACCCGCTGTTAGTGAATAGCTGTGGAGGCTCTTCGTCGAACATGTTAATTGCGCCTAACGTCAACACATAACTTTGTTCTGTATCATATAAGCCGCCTAAGTCGATGTTGTATTGAGCATCTACCGTCAAGTGACTATCCACTTCGTAAAAGCCACCTGAACAACCACCCACGTTTGCAGTACCGTCCGCGCAATTTTGATCATCATCATATGATGAGATATAGCGAAGGAAGATATTGGCTGCATGGATATCGTTTTGCCAAGCCAGTCCCAAGTTCGCGCGCAATTCAGGAGAAGACACACCAATGTTATTGAAGTTACGGCGTCCAGCACCATCAATGTTTCCTGCCTGTGGGTCCATCAAGTCATACTTAGTGATGTAGGTCGCATTCAACGTAGGTGTAAAGTTACCGAAGTCTGTCTCTATTTTATAACTGGTTACAAAATCAATACCCGATGTTTCCATAGAACTCGCGTTAACATACGTGTTATTTACTTGAAGAACAGGCCCAGTCATCGGGTCTCCAGCACGGATAACGCGGTCTGGATTAGTCGGGTCTTCATTTAGTACCGCCTGCGCGTTCTCTTGAATGATTAGGTCTTCAAACTCGAAATTCCAATAATCAACTTCAACAGAAAAGTCTCTGAAAGGCTCGTATGAGAAGCCAATATTATAGGCTGTCGACTCTTCGGGTTTTAGCTCTTCATTACCCGATGTTCTAACAGCCACAAATGCCGTAGCACCTTGAACGGGGTCAATAAGCTGTTGCAACGACGTTGCGCCACCTTGTGCTAAGAACACTGTTGGCGCTCTAAACGACGTAGATATCGAGCCGCGAAGTGAAAACTCATCAGTCGCACGCCACGATATCGCTAACTTTGGATCCACCGTACTTCCAATGGTACCGCCGTAATCTTCATAACGAACCGCTAGTTGAACATCTAACTCGTCATTTATTGGTAATGCAAGTTCACCGAACGCTGCCCATACATCCTGGCTACCATCAATATCAGGGTTGCCGATAACGAATGTGAAACTGTCTTGGTTAGCAAGATCATCGTAATCTTGGCTAAGCTGGTTTTCACGATATTGAACACCCAAAGCTAACGCCGCAAAGCCACCGCCCATTTCGAACACATCAAACGATGTAATCGCTTCGAAAACTTCAAGGTCCGCTTTAGAGTCAATCACTTCGGTTCCCGTAAAGGAGCTAACCACATAATCAGAGTTAGGTGCCGTTGTGTAAGACGTTGCAAATGGATTGAAGAATTCGCAATCCCCTACCCCTGGCGTTCCTGCGATAGGATCACAATTAGAGCCACCTAGACCGTATAGCGCAAGCTGAAACTCGGTATTTAGTACGTCAGGAACCCTAAATACAAAATCGTTAACCGCACGTGTATAGCTTACTTCCCAGAACCCAGTATCTGTCACACCTTGTAAACTGGTGCTAAAGCGAAAGGTATCTGATTCGGTATTAGCTGGGTCACCAGGGAAGCCGTTACCTTCAGCGCGGCCGAAGAAAGCAACAGGCTGACCAAATGGATTCTGCGGATGGTAATCCGGAACAATTGGAGAGGTTAAAATTGGGAAGCTCGGTGCTCCACCACGTTCTGCACGGTTTCTCGCTAAACTGAATTCAGCCGACCATGTAATATCGTTATCGAACTCGTAGTCTGCACGTACATAAGCATTTGTTCGGCTCTCATCGGCAACATATGAATAGAATTTACCGAAATCAAAACCGCAAAAACCAATTTCTAAACCTGGCACTGTACCACTTGGCGCAAGTAAATCGGGTGCGCCACCAAACTCCTCACATCCGTAAGGGTCGATAATAGGCAGTGCCCCTGCACCTGGGATATTTAAGAAGAAAGAGCCTGGGTTACCCAGAGCACTTGTATCGTCTTGGGGACGACTTAGTCGTCTATCGCTGAGAAAAAGCGGCGAACGGTTGGTATAGCTTATCGCCGCTAGTACGCTTCCGTTATCTCCGGTTGCGCCCCATAAACCTTGTAAAATGTATTCTTTGTTGTCGCCATGCGCACCATCTTGATAGTCAAGGCTTACCATTGCTCCGTCATAATTGCGTTTGGTGATAAAGTTAACGACACCTGCAACGGCATCCGAACCATATAGAGCCGACGCACCATCTTTAACTATTTCCATACGATCAATGGCAATCATCGGTACAAGCGAACTGGTATCGACGAAGTTCAGGCCTTCGTTCGTTGGTTGCGCTGTAACGACCTGACGCTTATTGTTAAGTAAAACCAGAGTAGACGCTACGCCTAAACCACGAAGGTTAATATTCGACGTACCCGCTGTTGCGTTTTGCGTAAATGCATCCGGGTTGTTTTCAGCACCCGTGTTAATAGTGAGTGTTTGTGTAATATCCGCAATATTCTTTGCGCCAATCGCGTCGATAGCCACGCTATCTACCACGGCTAGTGGAGAAGGAGATTCGAAGTTTTCGCTACGGCGAACAAAACTACCGGTAACCAAAATGAGTTCTACGTCTTTCTTAGCTTCTTGCTCACTTTCAACGTCTGCTTCTTGGGCTGATGCGATATAAGGAGAGCAAAATAAAGCAGTACCGACCATTGCCGCCACTGCTGTCTTACGCGTTTTAAATTTCATAGTGTGATTCCAAATCTGGGCTTATCACTACCGGCATTACTACCCACACTTTCCGCTAGCGACAGGCTGTTCGATTTCGTGTTGTTATTGTCTGAGGCCATGAACAAATATTGACCTACGCAATTGATACTATGCTTGAATTTCACCTTTGTAAATTTATTGTGAATAATATGTTTACATTAATTTTACACATGGTCTGACCAGATATCCTTTAGGATAAATTGAAGCCTCTCCACTGAATTTAGCCATATCCCAATTGAGAATATGTTTCCCAATATGGGAAATTTATTCATTACGCTTGATTGATCGCGCACCTCAAAAATCAGGCATAACCTCTAACTTTCAATACGTTACAAGATTATTTTGAAAGGAATGATTCTTGAAACATCAGGAACACTTTATATGAAGGTGCACGAGGTCTATGGAGTTTCCAAAAATAGATGAGGTTTATAAATTACTCAGCGAAAAGCTAGAGTCTTGGGTAGAGAGCGGCATTACGCTTCTTCCTAACATTGTTGTCGCATTTTTTATTGCAATAGCCTTTGGCATTATCGCCAAAGTGATCGGCAACGTTGCTGGCAAGATTATGCGCAGAACGTTTGAGTCTCGACAAATTGCAAGCCTCCTCACCTCCATAATCAAATCTATCGTTTTAATAGCGGGAATTTTCATTGCGCTAGACTTTGTTGGCCTCAAAGGTACTGTTACCTCTTTACTTGCAGGCGCAGGTATTGTCGGGTTGGCCATTGGTTTTGCGTTTCAGGACATGACGGAAAACTTCATTGCCGGTGTGGCCATGGGAATTCGAAAACCCTTTGAGATTGGCGACGTCATTGAGGCAGAAGGTGTATTTGGTAACGTAAAGGAAATAAACCTTAGAAACACCTTAGTTGAAACCTTTTATGGTCAACTTGAAGTTATACCCAACAAGATTCTTTTCCGAAATATATTGACCAATTATTCATATCTTGGTTATCGAAGAATAGAGGTCCCTGTAGGCATTTCTTACGCTGATGATATAGAAGAAGCCGCCAAAGTTATTACGGATGCTATGAATGAAAAAGATTATGTCATTAAAAAAGAAGAAACCGCGGTATACGCAGAGTCTTTTGGCGATTCAAGTATCAACCTATTACTGTGGTTTTGGATTCGATATCCAGGAGAGCCTGGATTTATGGTCGTACGCCACGACGCGATTAGTACAGTAAAAACGGTATTAGAAGAAAACGATATTCTTATTCCTTTCCCTATCAGAACATTGGATTTCAATGCTAAAGGGGGAGATAAGCTTAATAGCATGCTTAAAAAGCAGGATGAGAGAAGTTCAAGTAAAGGTAATACAAATTCATCAACTGAGCAGTCTGATGTGAAAGCGGGTGATAACCCTGAGCAACCCGCAGAAGAATGAAACTAACGGAGATGCAAATGGAAATGTTAAATTCAAAAACACTTAAACACGCTTTTTTAGTACTTATACTCGCAGCCAGTTTTGGGAGTTTAGGCGGTTGTGCAACAGTCGAAGGGGCCGGTAAAGATATTCAAAGTGCTGGAGAAGCCATTGAAGAAGGTGCCGAGGAAGCGTCTAACTAACTCGTTTCTGTCGACATAGGTCTTGCCGATAAAGTACGACCGTGTAGGTAAAAGCCTGACGATTGCTAAACTTGACCCTGTTGACTTTTGCTATATATCAAAGGTCAACAAACGCCAGCATCTCAGGCTTTTTTTATTTTGTGGCATTATGATTCTGCAATACACGGTGCGACATATCAACTAGACAACGACGTAGTACACGCATCGAAATACGCATTTGGCAATATGCCGTACTAGTCTATACAGCCACTTTTACCGCGTACAACAACAATCTATCAAGGCTTAAGCACCGCGAGCATGAGAAAGCCACCTATTAGCGCAGGGTTCCCATTCGATTTAAGTAAGCAACTTGCCTCTACTTTATAAAGCTTCCCTTGCGCCTTTTCAGTGATTTCGACAAGTTTGAATCGGTATTTAACGGCATCATTACTTTTTACTGGTTCAAGAAAACGTAACTTATCAATGCCATAATTAATCATAGACGCGATACGTTCGTCTGGCGCAATCACTTCAGCGAATGCTTTAGGCATGAGACTGGCAGTCAAGAAGCCGTGCGCAATTGTTGTTTTAAAGGGACTTTCTTTTTCACAGCGCGCAGCATCTAAATGTATCCACTGGTGATCGCCCGTGGCGTCTGCAAACTGATTGATCATGTCCTGCGTAACCGCCAGCCATTCAGGTTGTTCAAGGGTATCTCCCACTGCTAAGTCTAAAAGTGTTTTCATTTTTCAGTCCAATCTCCATTTATTGACGATAAAACTACTATTATTACCTTGAATGTTTCAATTAACTTTTAATAATAGGTATTTATAAATATTCTTGTTACACTAACGTAAATTATTCGTAGATGCTATGTAGCATTGGATCACAGTTTTCTATTAAACGCACCGTGATACAAACTAGCGCCTCTTCATCTATTGGCTTTTTTCAGGGCACTCGCTCTTAAAGGATTAGTTATGAATCTCAATAGAATCGATTTGAACCTTTTTGCAGTATTCGACGCCATTTACACGGCAGGAAGCTTAACCAAGGCAGCAGATGTCTTATGCATTACTCAACCAGCGGTAAGTAACTCTTTAGCAAGGCTAAGAGAAATGCTTAACGACCCGCTGTTCGTTCGTACTGGCCACAGTATGACGCCTACCCCTGTAGCGCAAAATATTATTGTTCCAGCTCGACAAGCTTTAGCCTTACTACGCAGAAGCGTGCAAGAAAGTCATACATTCGACCCTCTCACAGCCGAGAAGTCCTTTAACTTTGCCAGCCGTGATTTGCTTGAAGTAAGCATTATGCCTCGACTCATTTCACGTTTGCAGAATTTGGCGCCAAATATTGGGTTGACCAATTACGAGATTCCTAGAAGCCAAGTTGTTTCGGCGATGGCATCGGGCACGTTGGACTTTTACTCAGATGCATCGACATTTACAGACCCTCATTTGTGTAAAGAAAAAATCGCCCAAGACAGACTTGTTGTGTTAGCACGTAAAAATCATCCTGCGCTTAAAAACGGGCTTAACTTAGATACCTTTCTACGATTAGGCCATATTAATGTGTCACAGCGTAAATCTGGTGTGGGTCCAATAGATATTGCGTTAGATAAAATGGGCAAAAGACGCAAGGAAGTTATGCGAGGTCAACATTTTTTAACCGTTCCAAGTACGATAGTAAAGACAGACCTAATCGCGTGCCTGCCGTATCACCTTGCTAAACATTACGATCTTGCGTTGTACGAGGTTCCTTTTGATTTACCGCCTGTAGAGTATTTCCTTTATTGGCATGTAAGCGCCGACCATGATCACGCTCATATGTGGATGCGTGAACAAATAATGGAAGTAGCGAGCAACTATAAACCTCACTAACGCCACTTCTCCAAACAGCGCTCGTTATGGGCGCTTTTTTGTCTCCATAAACTTATAAAACCACATACCTAAGTATCGCTTAGAACGTTTTCAAGATTTCATTTTTGTCGTTTAATCCTCCCGAACAAACAAACAATCCATAGAAGTACTTGAGGAATTAACCATGTTGAAAATTGTTAAAACTTCTCTTGTTATCGCAGCGACATTAGGTGTGTCGGGCGTAGCACAGGCTGATGTTAACGAAGCACTAGCGAATATTTGCACTATCGTTCAAGCGGACGATAAAGGCGAACTACGTAAGAAAATGCGTTCAGTCGAATCAGACTACCGTATGAAACTTAAAGACTACTACTCAGCAATTAGCTGTGGCGGTAACAGCCTAATTCGTACAGCACTGCTAAACAATGCTTTAGAAGCTGGCGAGTTACTTGTTAAGAAAATGCCAAAAAGTGATTTAGAAGCACCTGAAGCTGATGGAAAAACACTTCAAGCTTGGGTTGCGGAAAACGGTCTGCAAGACAACCCAATTGCTGCGGTTATCAACGACCGCCTATAAAACAGTTTCACACCATGTGAACCAGTTCAACATGGTTGCAGAGAAATCTGCACTTTAGAAAGCGACCCTCGGGTCGCTTTTTTCTTTTGTTCAGTCGATAAAATTCAATGCATAAAAAAAAGAGTATCCCCTACTCCCTGAGCCTTTAACGTTGCGATATCGTCATTTGTGGATGCAGGCGTTATTCTGTCTACATACATGGCTTCATATGCCCGATGAAAACCACCAACATCAATGTGAACAATACCCGTTTGAACGTTCTCCACATCATAAGCTGGATCTTTAATGAAGAAGGTGCGCTGATTAGTTGCGATATTAACGAGAGAGTAACGAGCTTTAAGTTGAAAGCAACGCCAGAAAAGCCTGTAGTGGGTGTTGCAGCGGGCGACAACAAACTGCACGCTATAAGAGGCGCTCTGCGATCGAAATTGCTCAATGGGCTCATCACGACAGAACGTACTGCCTCAGCACTGCTTACTTCTTAATTTCGTTCTTTTCTTATTAATACAATGCCAATTGCGTACATTTTTAATACGCATTAACTTCAACAAAAAGCAAAAAACAGCATTAACGTTGTTTTTTTGCACTTTATTTGGCTATTTATTGATCTTCGATTGCAATTCAACTTAGTTTGCCTGCGCCCTTTAATACTAAAGGCTACAGCGCATTTCATACCTCTTACATCTTTAGTCTAACGTATTATTCGATATACCTTGTTATTTGAATGAATGTTTTTCATTCGACCTGATTGTTTTTTAATTAATCCCGAACAGACAAACCGATTAATTAAACAAATATAACGAAGGAAATTTAACCATGTTGAAAATCGTTAAAACTTCTCTTGTCATCGCAGCATCAACATTAGCTTTTTCAAACGCAGCACAAGCAAATGACGTAAACGAGGCACTAGCAAACATTTGTACTATTGTTCAGGCTGACGACAAAGGCGAATTGCGTAAGAAGATGCGTCGCGTACAGTCTGACTTCAAATTAAAGTTACGTGATTATTACTCAGGTGTTTCATGCGGTGGTCAAAGCCTTATCCGCACGGCCTTAACGAACAACGCAGTTGAGGTAGGTACACTGCTTGTTAAGAAAATGCCAAGCAAAGACCTTTCTGAGCCCGAATCAGACGGCAAAACACTTCAAGCGTGGATAGCAGAGCAAGGCTTACAGAGCTCGCCAATTTCTGCTGAGCTTAACGATAGAATCTAAGCACTAATTCACATAGCCATGTGAGTCGATTCAACATGGTTGCAGCGTCAGCTGCAATGAAAGGTCCCGCTACGGGGCCTTTTTACTTTCTGTCTCTTTAAATTTTCACGTTCTTCAACCCAGTAACTTGGGTAATCAAGCTACGGTATGCGTGAGCTCGTAACGCAAGCTCACACTTTAGGTATGGATTGACATACCATGTTATTTTACAACATGTTTTTCAAATAGTTAGATTCGGGTTTAATGCATCTCAACGAACGAACACAATCTTAATAACAACAACCGAAGGAATTTAACCATGTTGAAAATCGTTAAAACTTCTCTAGTAATTGCAGCATCAACTTTAGCTTTTTCTAACGCAGCTCAGGCTAATGACATCAACGAAGCACTTGCAAACATTTGCACAATTGTTCAAGCAGATGACAAGGGCGAACTACGTAAGAAAATGCGTAGCGTTCAGTCAGACTACAAACTTAAGCTTCGCGATTACTACTCTGGCATTTCTTGTAACGGCCAAAGCCTAATTCGCACTGCTCTTACTAGCAATGCGGTTGAAGTAGGTACTCTACTGGTTAAGAAAATGCCAAGCAAAGACTTAGCAGAGCCTGAGTCAGACGGTAAGACACTTCAAGCGTGGATTGCTGAACAAGGTCTTCAAAGCTCTCCTATTTCAACAGAGCTTAACGGCAGAATCTAATATAACTAATTAATCACACCATGTGATGTAACGATTCAACATGGTAGCGGCAGGACGCCGCACTGGAGGCCCCTTTTAGGGGCCTCACCCCTTTCTAGAACCCTATAAAATTTATCACTTCTTTTTGTACCCATTCAGGTTTTTCCCTGTGTAACCAGTGCGACGCGTTCGGGATAAATAATGAAGGCTGGCTCCCTCAACATTCACGTACTTTGACACAACCACTGTGCTCACTTCCTCTATGTTGTTTTTAAGAAACAAAAAAGCCGAGCAAAATAACGTATCCAAATGATTATTTGGTTAAATCATTTTCTCGGCTACATTATTTTCTCGGCCTTTCGTACGTCTTTTAGTAACGCACGTGTATTACTTTTATGTCGTTACTCGATAGCGAACATACTCTCTGGCATAGACATCAAGTTGTCTGCGCCTGATTGCATTGCCGAAACCAGTGAGCGAGTACGGGTTAACAAACGGTCAAAGTAGAAGCCCGTTGTTAAGATTTTACTCTTATAAAACTCGGTTTCGGTGCTACCTGCATCAAGCTGTTCTTGTGCTTTCACTGCCATTTTTAGCCAGAAGTAAGCAACGGTGACATAACCTGAATACATTAAGTAATCGACAGACGCTGCACCAATTTCATCTGGGTTCGATGCTGCTGCCTTCCCGATATCCATAGTGATCTGCTGCCACTCGTCAAGATGAGAGTTTAGCGCGTTAGTCCAAGCACTAAACTGAGCGTTGTCACGCAATGAATTACAGTAGTCGCGCACTTCTTGAACAAACACATTAAGCAATTCGCCATTAGAGCCCATTACTTTACGACCTAATAGGTCAACGGCTTGAATACCTGTAGTACCTTCATACATGGTGCAGATACGGGTATCGCGAGCTAGCTGCTCCATACCCCATTCTTTGATAAAGCCGTGGCCGCCATAAACCTGCATACCGTAACTTGTGGCTTCTTGCGCGGTTTCAGTTAAAAAGGCTTTTACGATAGGCGTTAAGAATGCAAGTTTTGCATCCGCAAGTTGCTTCTCAGCCTCGTCGCTACCATACAAAGTAACGTCAACTAACTGCATACAGTAAGCGGCAAGCGCTCGGTTGCCTTCCGCGAACGCTTTCTGCGTTAACAGCATACGACGTACATCAGGGTGCACTATAATAGGATCAGCTGGGCCATCAGGATTTTTACGCCCTGTTAATGAACGGAACTGAATGCGGTCTTTTGCGTAGCGAAGCGCACCTTGGAATGCTGCTTCAGATGATGCCAAGCCTTCTAGACCAGTGCCAATACGTGCGGTATTCATGAACGTAAACATGCAATTTAGGCCGCGGTTTGGTGGCCCAATCAAATAACCTTTTGCACCATCGAAGTTGATCACGCAGGTTGCGCTGGCTTTGATCCCCATTTTATGTTCAATGCTTCCGCATCCTACTGCGTTTCTATCTTGCTTTTCGCCATCTTCAGACACGTTAAACTTAGGCACAACAAATAGTGAAATACCTTTGGTACCCTCTGGCGCATCTGGCAATCGAGCTAACACAATGTGTACGATATTTTCAGACAAGTCGTGTTCACCTGCCGAAATAAAAATCTTCGTTCCTGTTAAGCTGTAGGTACCATCTTCTTGAGGCTCCGCGCGACATTTCAACATGCCAAGGTCTGAACCGCAGTGTGCCTCGGTCAAACACATAGTACCTGTCCACTCACCGCTAACCAGTTTTTCAAGGAACATTTTTTGTAGCAATTCAGAGCCATGGGCTTTTATTGTTGCCATACAGCCCTGGCTTAGACCTGGGTACATCGCCCAAGAATGGTTTGCGCCTGAGAACCACTCAGCAATGATAGATGACAATGAATATGGTAGTGCCTGACCGCCAAATTCCTCAGGGTGAGACATTCCTGGCCATCCGCCCTCAACATACGTTTGATAAGCTTCTTTAAAACCTTTAGGCGTTGTTACTTCACCATCAACCCACTTACACCCTTCTTCATCACCTGATGCATTGATGGGCGCCAGTACGTTCTCTGAAAACTTTGCAGCTTCAGCGAAAATCGCCGACACCAGATCTTCAGATGCTTCGTCGAAACCTAGCTTTTGATAGTGATTTTGATAATTTAGTAGCTCATGTGTTACAAACATGGCGTCACGTTGTGGAGCTTTATAACCTTCCATACCCAATACCTATATTACTTCAAATAGACCAGCAGCGCCCATGCCGCCACCGATACACATGGTGCAAACAACATATTTCGCACCGCGTCGTTTACCTTCGATGAGTGCATGACCCACCATGCGAGCACCGCTCATGCCGTATGGGTGACCAATAGAAATGGCACCACCGTTTACGTTTAATAATTCGTCTGGAATGCCTAACTTATCGCGGCAATAAAGTACCTGTACCGCAAACGCTTCGTTAAGCTCCCATAGACCGATATCGTCCATGGTCAATCCATGCTGCCTTAATAGCTTAGGAATGGCGAACACTGGGCCAATTCCCATTTCATCTGGCTCACAGCCTGCCACTGCAATACCGCGATAAATACCAAGAGGTTGAGCATTGCCTTTTGCCGCTGAGTGCTCATCCATAATCACTGTCGCGCTGGCTCCATCAGAAAGCTGGCTTGCATTACCTGCGGTAATACAACCACCTTCTATCACTGGGTTAAGCGCTTTAAGCCCCTCTAGCGTTGTTTCTGGGCGATTTCCTTCGTCTTTCGACAAGGTCACTTCACGCTCAGAGGTTTCACCTGTTTCTTTATTAAATAAGGCTTGCGTTGCTGTGATAGGTACAATCTCATCATCAAACTTGCCCGCTTCTTGAGCCGCTGCTGTGCGCATTTGGCTTTGGTAACCGTATTCGTCTTGTACGTCACGGCTAATGTTGTAGCGCTTACCCACCACTTCCGCAGTTTGAAGCATTGGCATATAAATATCTTTGTGCTTAGCAACCAGTGCAGGGTCTACTGCACGAAACATATTCATATTTTTGTTTTGCACTAAAGAGATAGAATCTAAGCCACCCGCAACCATAATGTTGGTATCGCCTGTACGAATTGAATTCGCTGCGGTAGCAATGGCATACATGCCAGAACTGCATTGGCGGTCGAGTGTCATGCCCGCTACGGTGACCGGTAAACCACCCGCTAAACCAGCCAAGCGGCCAATATTCATGCCGCCACTGCCTTGGGTTAACGCTGCGCCCATTACCACGTCGTCGACACTGGCAGGGTCGATCCCTGCGCGTGCTACTGCGTTTTGAATAGCATGGCCACCTAATGAAGGGGCTGGTAAATTGTTCAGTGCACCTTTATAAGCGCGCCCGATTGGCGTACGTGCTGTACTTACGATAACTGCATCGCGCATTTTCATATTCCTTTCAGTTGGGCTGAAAGTTCAGCCAAAGTTTAGCTAGGCCTATGTGCTTCCTCTCGAAGTTACCTAGCTTTACCAAATTCGGATGTCGGGTAACGAGAGCTATCGCTAGCTCTCACCGTCGATTAACTCTCGCTAACGAGAGCCTTGTCTACTTCGCTTTATAGCTTTTAAACGTGCCGCCGCTTTGGGCTAATTTCACCAACAAATCACTTGGTTCAAGCCACATCTTTCCGTAATCACCCAATTGATCACGATAGGTAGTCAGCTTATCTAAAATAGTGCCTAGCCCTACTTCGTCGGCATATTGCATAGGGCCGCCGCGATACACAGGGAAGCCATAACCGTAAACATAAATCACATCGATATCGCTAGATTTAGCTGCAATGCCTTCTTCTAAGATGGCAGCACCTTCGTTGATCAATGAGTACATGACGCGTACTAGAATTTCCTCATCGCTAATGTCTGAACGCTGAACCACGCCTAAACGTTCTGCTTCTTGCTTGGCAATTTCTAGTACTTCTGGATCTGGGACAGGAACTCGACTCCCAGGTTCATAGTTGTAAGCTCCGCGTCCGGTTTTGAGTCCGTTGCGCCCCTTTTCTACCAAGCGATCTGCCACTGCACCGTAAGCGGGGTCGTGTGCAATGTGCTCTTGTCGAGACTGTCGTACATAGTAACCAATATCTAATCCAGCCATATCACCCATAGTGAACGGCCCCATTGGCATGCCAAACTCGGTTAAAACACGATCAACTTGCTCAGGTGTTGCTCCTTCAAGCAGTAAGCGGTTAGCTTCACGGCCGTAAGGCTCAATCATGCGGTTACCTACGAATCCGAAGCAAACGCCTACCAACACCGCTACTTTCTTGATGCGTTTAGCCATCTTCATGCAGGTTTTAATGACTTCAGCAGATGTCTTCTCTGCTTTAACCACTTCTAGCAGTCTCATCACATTCGCTGGCGAGAAGAAGTGAAGACCAATTACATCTTCAGGACGGGATGTGGCTGTCGCTATTTCGTCTATATCCAGTGTTGACGTATTTGAAGCCAAAATGGCGCCTGGCTTACACACTTTATCCAGCGTCGAGAATACGGTTTTCTTTACTTCCATCTTCTCGAAAACGGCTTCGATGACGAGATCAACATCAGCTAAGTCGTCATACGACGTAGTACCTGAAAGCAGTGCCATGCGGCTCTCTACCTGCTCTTGGGTTAACTTGCCTTTTTTCGCTGAGTTTTCGTAGTTCTTTCTAATAAGCGCTAATCCCTTCTCTAGCGCTTCTTCTTTGAGCTCAAGCATTGTGACTGGAATGCCGGCATTGGCGAAGTTCATAGCGATACCACCGCCCATTGTTCCGGCGCCGATAATCGCAACTTTATCAATGTTGCGCTCAGGAGTATTTTTGTCGAAATCGCTCACATGACCTGCTGCGCGTTCAGCAAAAAAGAAATGCTGCTGGGCACGCGCCTGTGGCGTATTCATACACTCCATGAAAAGCTTGCCTTCATTTTTAAGGCCATCTTCAAAAGCGAGCGTGTAAGCGCCGCGTACCGCTTCGATACATTTTAATGGAGCAAAGAAACCACGAGTCGCTTTTTTAGTTTGTGCAGTTACTGCATCAAACACCGCCTGCGTTTCGTCAGACATGGACAGCGTGATATCACTGGTGCGTTTAATCGCTTTATCTGGCGTTAATGCTTGTAAATACGCTTTTGTATCTTCAAGTAAATGCTCAGGCTTATCAGAAATTTTGTCGAAGACACCTGGAAGTTTGACCACCGACGTAGGCTTGCCTGTTACGATCATTTCTAACGATGTTTGTGCGTCGGCTAAACGAGGAAGGCGCTGAGTACCGCCTGCGCCCGGTAATATGCCTAGATTTACCTCTGGAAGACCCACCTTATTGTCGGCAAAGGTGATGCGATGATGGCAAGCTAACGCCACTTCTAAGCCACCGCCGAATGCTGGTCCAGGGAGAACAGCAACAACCGGCTTAGACGCATTTTCAATCTTGTCTAGTACCTCAGGCAGCATGGGAGACAAATCGCCACCAGAGAATTCGCTGATGTCAGCTCCACCCGAAAAAATAGGTAGTGAAGAAGTAATAACAATGGCACGTACGCTGTCGTCATCTAGTGCATTGTTTATGCCTTCTATCAACCCTACTCTGATAGCGCGTGACAGCGCATTAACGGGCGCACTTTGCATTGTCAGCGTGGCAACACCCTGTTGTACTGCATATTCTACGGCTTTATTTTCCATCTCAGTCATAACCATGTCCTGTTTATCACGTTAACTGGATGTTATTGCAGTGTTGTCAATCATCCAAGTTTATTGGTGTTATAGACATTTATCATAATATTTAATATTGACCGCCAGCCCCTTTGTGAATTCATTTCTCTGCGCAGAGCCTGTCCTACCTTGCCTAAGGTTTATTTGACAGAAAATAAAACCGGTGTTTTTGTTAATCAGGCAACACTTGTAATTACATTTTATTTACAAAAGGATGATTGGCTATGCAAGTGCTTAAAACACCGGAAAGCGCCTTCGACACGATCACTGACTTTCCCTACTCCCCCTGTTTCACTGAAGTAACAGACACAGTAAGCAGTGATATAACAATGGCCCATTATCAATGTGGACCGAAAGATGGACATACCGTGCTATTAATACACGGCGAACCGACGTGGGCTTATTTATACCGCAAGATGATGCCCATATTGGCTGATGCGGGATTCAATGTCATCGCGCCGGATCTCATTGGTTTTGGGCGCTCAGATAAACCAGTAAGAAAGGAGGACTACTCCTACGCTCGTCATGTGATATGGCTAAAAGACTGGTTTTCACAGGCTACTAAAGGCCCCGTTACACTCTTTTGTCAAGACTGGGGAGGTTTACTAGGCCTGCGACTTGTCGCCGATATGCCTGAGCGTTTTTCGGGTGTAATGGTGTCTAATACCGGTTTGCCCACTGGCGACCACCCGCCAAGTGATGCTTTCATCAAATGGCGCCGATTCTCACAGGATGTCGCCGTATTTCCCACATCTACGATCATTCAAAACGCCACAACCACTGTTCTAGATGAGGCGACGCTTGCAGCTTACGACGCCCCTTTTCCAGACGAAAGCTTTAAAGCAGGTGCACGTATGTTCCCTATTCTTGTTCCTACAAGCCCAGACAATGCTGAGGCACAGGCGAATAGACAGGCATGGGAAAAGCTAAAGCAATATGACAAACCTTTTGTTACGGCTTTCGGTGATAGCGACCCTGTCACTAAAGGTGGCGATAAGGTATTTCAAAAGCTCGTTCCTGGTAGCAGCGGTATGGCTCATACCCTTGTAGAAAACGGTGGTCACTTTATCCAGGAAGATCAAGGGGAAATGCTAGCCAAATTACTCATTCAATTTATAAACCAAACGCAGCTGAAATAGCCACGTTTCAAAAAACATTTAACAGTTACTAATAGGAGATTACCATGGATGCTCTACTCGACTTTTCAGGGCAAGTTGTATTAATTACCGGCGCAGGCAGTGGTTTTGGCCGCTTGTTATCGCTAGGTCTTGCTAACCGAGGAGCAAAACTCGTTCTTTCAGACATTAACGAAACCGCCCTTGAGGAAACGAAAAAGGATGTAAAAGCACTCACTGATGTCGTGGTGCTAGCGGGTAATATTGCTAGCGAGTCGCTAAATAAGGCACTGGTTGAAACAGCCATTGAAACCTTTGGCAAACTGGATATAGCCGTAAATAATGCAGGCATAGCGCATAACCCTGCACCAATTCATCAAATGACAGAGGAAATCATGGACTCGCAGTTCGCTGTGAATGTAAAAGGCGTTATGTTTGGAATGAAGTACCAAATACCCGTTATGCTTGCACAAAAGCAAGGGCACGTTTTAAATGTAAGCTCACTTGCGGGACTAGGTGGAGCCCCCAAGGGCGGTGCTTATGCTGCAGCAAAACACGCGGTTTCGGGGATAACCCGCACAGCCGCGGTGGAATACGGCCGAAAGAATGTTCGCGTTAATGCAATTTGCCCATTCTATAGTCCTACCAATATTTTGAACGTAGACGGGTACAACACCCCTGAAGCGCGCGAGCAACTAGGCATGGGAAGTCCTATGAAACGTCTAGGCGAACCGCAAGAAATCGTTAACACCATGATGCTGATGCTTTCCCCTGGCAACTCATACATGAACGGGCAAACCATAGCAGTAGATGGTGGTGTTACAGCGTGGTAATTTTTATCTCGCAGTTTCGAAATACATGCAAAGGTATTTTTTGACATACCTTTGTATGACTCATCATGTTTCTCTTTCGTTCTACTTTAGGTGTAATGAAGAGGAACAAACAAAATCGATGAATGAGGCGAGTGCAACCGCCTCTGCAATCGAACCCCTATCTAGTAAAACCCAATAATTTTATTTAGCGATTAAGTTGAACAAAAAGAGAAAAATGTGATGAAAAAGCCAAGTAAAAACATTTTTTTAGCTACCACACTTTGTATAACCTATTCGTTGATTAACGTTAGTATTGCGCAAGAAGCCCAATCTACGCTTGTAAATATGAAGGAAGTGCCTTCTTCCCAACTATTAAAGAAGCAACGTCAAAATAAACCGCTAGCACTAAGCACGGTGAAGCGCGGTACTGATGTTTCGCTTCAAACCACCAAACAATCCAAAAGCCAATACCTTATTCATAGCGCACTGCCAAGTCACCGCTTCAGCGCTAAGTAATTTTTAGGCGAGTACTCGTCTATCAGGTTAATCCTTTATTTAAAGCCATTCTTTGCGTTTATTATTCTTTTTTACTCTATCGCACACGCAGCAATAGTATTCTACGAATCAAATATTTATACCAATCCGCATAGATAAGTGCTAACCGACGACATAGCGCTTTTGAAAAAGCAACGCCCTCGTAATGACATTAGCGACATATGAGTTAATTATGCTAATTGTGAATAGCGCGACACCTATTTGAAAACTATCTTCAAGATTACCACAGGTAGAAGAAGTCACAGGAAAGAGGTGAACATGCTTTTAAAACCAAAACACATCGCGTTATTGTTCACGCTGGCAATTGCAGTATCTGCAATGGGATAAGCACGAAGGCGTTTCAACATGGAAACGCCCTTCGAAAGCGATCTTAAGTCGCAGTGTTTCTTGCTAGACGTGACGTAGGATTCTTTAGGTTAACGTTTAAAAAACTCAAAGCTTAGCGGGTACACCCACAACTCCCCTTTGTTCGCTTTGACTGCTGCCACGATAGCAAAGACGATGTTCATTAATCCAAGAGCGATGAAGCCTAGCGCTCCTATGATAATCAGCGTCAAGACAAAACAAATAACAGAGTAAATGAGCAAGCTTATTAACCAATTCGCTGTCACCCTGCCGTGCTGATTGATGTCTTCGTTTTGATCTTTGTGAGCAATCCATAGCACGATAGGCAATATGATACCTAAGCCAGGTATAATGAAACTGGATAACTGAGAAACATGAATGAGTGTACAGTAGCTTCGAGCGTTCAAGCCCCAGTAGAGTGGTTCTTCCGTTGACATAATGGTCCTTTTTATTGCGTTGGTTTGATTTGATAAATATAGGCGTTTTCAGTGTGACCGGCATCAAGCTTAACAGAAACAATGACCCGCTCATATTGGTCACCTTCAAACTCATCCAGCATGGCCCAGTTTTCGGCAAGTTGAGAAGACGTTAGCATCATGCCCTTCACCTCTTCTTTTGCTTTAGTTAGATCAGAAATAACAATTCCTGGAAACCCCATAACTGCTCCCCACCCTTGTTGAACTAAGTGGCCTTCTACCGTACCAGACTGCCACTGGCCATCAATATGGGCGACGATATGGTGATTTGGGCAATTAGGAGCAAGGCTTCCGTAGATAAACAACCTTTCTAAATCAGGTGTAGCAGACGTTACATTGTCATTGTTTTGCATTACTTTGACCCATTATAAAAAACTTTTCGTCAGGTGTTGAGGCAAATTTAAAAACAGGCCCCAACCGTTCGCATTGCTAGTTATAAATTGCCTAAAAAAGCCAGTGCTTTTGTGAGAGTAATATCGAATTTGTTTTACAAAAGCAACACAGCGTTACACAATGCAAGAGCATGTCTATGTGAACGTCGATTCACGTAAAAAACACAATAATTAAAGGACAAAGTATGCTCAATCACAAACGTACTCTGATAGCAGCATTGGTAAGCGTTTCGCTTATGGGGTGTGGCGAAAGTACAACACAGACAGAAACTAAACCACAACTCACTGCACAAGACGCCAAGCAGTTTTTAACACAGGCGCAAAATGATATTGCAAAAATGCAAGTTCCTGCCGCGCACGCCGAGTGGAGCTACGCCACGAATATCAATTTCGATACAGCAGCAGTCAGTGCTTACTTTAATGAAGTGCTTTCTACCAAGGTTGCAAAGTTAGCTAAAGAAGCGGCGAAATTTAACGATGTAGACGTAGATGCCGACACCCGCAGACAGCTTGATCTACTTAAAAACAGTTTAACAATGCCGCCGCCGGCAGATGCCGAAAAAGCAGAGCGGCTTGCAAAAATTGGTTCTGACTTAAGTGCCATGTACGGCTCTGGTGAGTATTGCAGCGAAGATGGTACGTGCAAAAGCTTGGTTGAAATGAGCTCTGAAATGGCCACCCTACGCGATGCTGACAAGCTACTAGAATATTGGACAGGCTGGCGTGAAGTATCTAAACCAATGGCAGGACTCTATGCAGAACAAGTATCGCTTGCCAATGAAGGCGCTGCAGAGCTAGGTTTTGAAAACGTCAGCGCCTTGTGGCGTGGAAAGTACGATATGCCAGCAGATGAATTTCCCAAGGAGTTGGATCGCTTATGGACGCAAGTAGAGCCTTTCTACGAGTCACTACATTGCCATGTGCGCGCTAAGCTAGGTGAACACTATGGCGAAGACGTAGTACCTCAAGACAAACCAATCCCAGCCCATTTATTAGGTAACATGTGGGCACAGTCGTGGGGGAATATTTACGATATCGTTAAACCTCAGCAAGAAATGAAAGTTCCTGATGTTACAGGCGCATTAGCTGAACAGGGGTATGACGAAATCGCCATGGTTAAACAAGCAGAGTCATTTTTCTCATCGCTTGGCTTTGAAGAACTTCCAGATACCTTTTGGGAACGCTCTATGTTTCAAAAGCCTGAAGGCCGTGACGTTCAGTGTCATGCCTCTGCGTGGGATTTAGATGACAAAGACGATCTTCGTATAAAGATGTGTATTCAAAAGACTGGCGAAGAATTTAACGTTATTCACCACGAATTAGGTCACAACTACTATCAACGCGCTTATAAAGACCAACCACTTCTTTACCGTGGTTCGGCAAACGACGGCTTCCACGAGGCTATTGGCGACACCATCGCTTTATCAATAACACCTAAGTACCTTAAGCAAATCGAGTTAATTGATGAGATCCCAGACGCATCAAACGATATCGGTATGTTAATGCAAGTTGCGTTAGACAAGATTGCCTTCATTCCCTTTGGTCTGATGGTTGACCAATGGCGCTGGAAAGTGATGTCAGGTGAAGTAACACCTGAACAATATAATCAACTATGGTGGGAATTGAGAGAAAAGTATCAGGGTGTGATGGCGCCTGTTGAGCGCAGCGCCGACGCATTTGATCCGGGTGCAAAATATCACGTGCCTGCTAACGTACCTTATACACGCTATTTTCTAGCGCATATCCTTCAATTCCAGTTCCATAAAGCACTGTGTGACATTGCAGGTGATGAGGGCCCGCTTAACCGTTGTTCTATCTACGGCAGTGAAGAAGCCGGTAAAGCACTTAACGAAATGCTAGAGATGGGTATGAGCCAACCTTGGCAAAATGCGTTAGAAACACTGACAGGCTCACCGTAAATGGATGCCAGTACTATCGCTGACTACTTTGCGCCACTAAAAACGTGGTTAGATGAGCAAAATGCTACACGCCAGTGTGGCTGGTAACTATATCCGTTATGATTAGCCACTGGCTAACATAATTCATGCAGTCCAAAAAGCCTCGAATTTCGAGGCTTTTTTTGTTGAATTTAAACTTTTGTACCATTGTAAGAGCGGTAGATTAGCGTAACGTTAGTGTATAAATTTTATGTAATTTTTGATCATATTATGCGCACCCTGTTGGTACTTTCGCTTTTCATAGTTTTTACTGCAACTTGCAGCCTACCTGCACGCGCGAAACCTATTGCCCCAGCGTTTCACTCCTACAATATGGATAGTGGTATCGCCCACGTATCCATTTCAGATATTGCGGAAGATAAGTATGGTTTTCTGTGGTTGGCATCACAGTCTGGTGTCGATAAATTTGACGGCTATACATTTCGAAACTTCGGCTTGTGGGGAGAAGACAAGTCAACAGGCCTCCAGACCCTGTTCGCCCTCCAGATAGAGGCAAGCTTAGACGGTCAATACCTTTGGGTGGGGACATATAGCGGGCTGAGCCGTATAGATGTTGATACTGAGTCGTTCAAGCACTACACGTTACCGGCGTCAGAGCCTTTCAATAAACAGGTAATTAATAGGATAAAGACCACCCACAATGGCCAGCTTTGGATTGTCTCTGAACGAAACCTTTACACTTACTCTCCAGACTCAGACAGTGTAGAGCTGGTCAGCTACCTTCCCAGTACCACGAGTACGCTGACAGACATAGAACTTATCGGTAACACGCTTTATGTCACTTCCACCTCGGGCCTTTATAAACTTGATCCGTTTAAGAAGTCTCTTGAGTTAGTGGCTTTTGAAAACATGAACTTTACTCGACTGGTGGCAGCAGAGAAATCTCGATTCTGGTTGGGCACCGCTACCCACGGCGCATGTTTGTTCAATCCCGACGAACAAAGCACTACCATCGACAAAAGCTGTACCTCTGAAACTCACGGATTATCTGATAACTACGTTACAGACATCTTATTAAAGGACAACGGTGATATATGGGTTTCTACTCAGCGTGGGCTGAATATTTTAACGTCACATAACCCCAACTCTGTGCTGCGTGCACCGATTAACGAGAAAGATGCGGCCAAAGAGAGAATTTCAAGCCTTTATCAAACGAAAGCTGGGCTGGTTGTCGTTGGCACCAGAGACGATGGGTTTGCGATCAGTAACCCTCTGCTTAGCAACTTCTACTCTCAGGAAATAGGCGAAGGACGAATCATCTCCTCTTTATCGAATTACAAAGATAACCAAGTATGGGTAGCGAACGAAAAGGGCCTTTGGCTTTACGACACGATAAGTAAAACTCAAGAAGGCCCATTTACTTCCAATGGTACATTTGCGAGTAGCGAAGACACTAACGACAAGCTGTTGAGCGTGTTTTATCATACAAAGAGCGATGCATTATGGGTAACCACACGCACAGGCCTCGCCAAACTGAACCCTCAGACCAGAAACCTAGAATTTGTTGCGCTGAATGGTAAGTCGGGTTACAGCATTAATATCGATGATGACGGAGACATTTGGTATGGCGGCTACAGCGATGGGCTGTTTGTATATCGCCCGTCAGAAGATAGGGTAATAAAGCAATGGCCATTGTCGCTGACAACGAGAATTGTTTTGGACGACAATGAAAACGCGTGGTTAAGTACGGTATCCGGTTTATTTGTTGCGAATAAACTGACTGGAGACTTGACCAGCGTCAGTGAGTTTACGGACAAGATATCAGATCAAACTGTAGTGACGTGGATTTCTCAGTCAAAACGCGGTGGTTATTGGATTGGAACGCAAGCAGCTGGACTCTTCTTTATGTCTAAAGAAGGCAGTGATTTGTCAACGATTAAAGTGACACAAATTAAGCCTGAAAGTCGATTGAGCAATGTATCCATTGGGGCAATTGTTGAAGATGATGAATATGGGCTTTGGATCTCTACAATTGAAGGGATTGCGTATTTAGCACCTGACTTGTCTACCCTTTCTTATTTCGGTGCAGAAAACGGCGCACTGTCTACGGGTTACTATATTGGCTCTGTCACCGTAACTGAAAATAACACAATAATGTTTGGTGGAGCGGAAGGCTTAACACAATTTACTCCCTCACAAGTGGCAAATGTAAAGTGGTCACCTGGAGTGCACCTCACAAACGTTGAAACGGTGAGTAGGAACGAGCAAAACGGAACAACCTATCAGCAAAGACAGCGCCTAGACGAGGTAATCGAACTTAAACATAATGATATTGCGCTCACGATTGAATTTGCCGCCACTGATTATATGAATGCAAACGAACTTACGTATGCCTATAAACTCGCAGACTTTGAGAACAGCTGGCGCTTTACTGACTACAAGACAAGAACGGCCACCTACACCAACTTGGACCCAGGACGCTACCGCTTCACTGTTAAAGCTATAAATCAAGAGAATGAATGGAGCAGCAATGCAGCGCAACTTGAAATAGTTGTAGTTCCACCATGGTGGGATAAGCCTATATGGCGTGTGGCGATTACCCTGCTAGGCATGCTGTTGATTTCATCGATGGTGTGGCTGAGGATAGCATCGTTGAAAAAGCGCTCTGCTGAACTTGCACTAAAAGTTGAGGAAAAAACCCGAGACTTAGAAGCGGTCGTAGAAAAGTTAACGCAGCTTTCAACTCAGGACGCATTGACGGGTCTCAAAAATCGTCGCTACTTTACACAAAGAGCCAAGGCAGCATGGCAAAATTATAAACGCCATAATCATACTTTCTCCTTGCTAATTGTTGATATTGATTTCTTCAAGCGTATTAACGATGAATACGGTCATCATGTGGGTGACACAGTACTGGTCAAAATCGCTCGGATCCTGGAAGATAGTTTAAGAGAAAGTGACGTAATTGCGCGATGGGGCGGTGAGGAGTTTCTTATATTGCTGCCTTCATTAAAGGTACAAGAAGCATTTTGGGTGGCAGAAAAGCTACGTAAAACTGTCGCTGATTACGAAATCGATGCTCCCCCCTACTCGGTATCAGCTACCATAACCTGCGGTGTAGCAGATATACGAGATTACGATAGCGTCGAGGCTTGCATTCACGCTATCGATAAAAAGCTATATGTCGGAAAGGAATCAGGCCGAAATACGGTGATAAAATAGCCGCTGGCTGATTATCATACTCATTAGTTTCTCTCTCCCATTGCATTGCCGTTTAAACGGCAATGCATGCAGGCAAACGTTTTGTCATGCATTTTATCGCAGTAATTGATCGCTTTCCTTTTTACCCGCCTATGTATTGTGAATTCTTAAGTAGCTTAAGATGAGCGAAATCACCCACAAGGAGGATGAAAACATGGCAAATGTATTAGTAATCGGCGCATCAGGCCAAATTGGTAAGCAAGCAACAGTGAAATTGTTGGATGCCGGTCACAAAGTCGTAGCGCCAGTAAGAAGCCCAGACAAACTGTCAGATATCCAAAATGCCAACCTCACAGTGGTTGAGCAGGATCTAGAAAAAGATTTTTCAGCACACTTTGAAGGTGTGGACGTTGCGGTATTCACAGCAGGTTCAGGCGGTAGCACCGGCGCAGATAAAACACTTATGATTGATCTTTGGGCGGCCCGCAACGCGGTTAACTATGCAAAAGCGGCGGGGACACCCAAATTTGTTATGGTTAGTTCTATTGGTGCAGACGATCCTGACGCCGTGGAGTCAGCAATAAAACCATATTTGGTTGCCAAACACATGGCCGACGAGCATTTAATTAATAGCGGCTTACATCACGTAATTCTTCGACCTGGCACTTTATTAAATGAACCGGGCACGCATTTAGTACGAACCGATATGCCAAGCAATAGGGACGATGCTGTAATACCAAGAGAAGATGTAGCGACAGCTATTGTCGAAAGCGTTGCAAGAGAAAGTAATGCTGACTTGATCACTTATTTATTTAAAGGTGATACACCAATTTCCCATATTTTCTAGGTGAGCGACTTTTCTAGGTGATCGGCGCCCTCTCATTTGCCAATGCGTTATCGCGTCTATCCAAGCTAGAGAGGGCTTACTTTTTGCTTAGGTCGCCTGTTTGTATACTGCTGACTTAGGTGGTGCTCAGAATAGGCAGTATCACGCACTCAATGTGTGCCTACTTAGAGACTAGAGGTGGTTACCTACGGTATCAATGACTGGCTAACCCAGTTGCCATTTCCGTCTTTTTGATGCCACTCTCGACTTTGAGGGTTACCTCTCAAATTCAGGTAATCTACGCTATCGATAGCCAGCATGATCACGCAAAAGTGAGGAGGAACTACACCAAAGTCCCCTTCAACCTGAAGTGCCGAGCCATCGTTTCTTGGCGTGCCTGGCTCGCCCCATAAGAACTGCTTTTTGCCCGCATCTGACAATTTATTCCAGTGCTGAGTAACTAAGTCAGCATCTTGATGTAACGTTATTATTGTTGCAGTACAAGAGAAGCGATATTGCTCCCTGGTTTTAGAAAAATACCAACAAACCTGCGAGTAAGGATTCTGGCCAAGCTGGTCATACTTATCTGAGCGGGTGTCAGAAATAACCACCAGTTGGTTGTCGTCGGTGATCCCTCTAAAAACCACGGTACGGCAGTACGGTACACCACTACCGTCCACAGTAGCTAACTGAAAGTAACGACTTTCTGGCATACTGCGGGTTTGGTGAAGACTCTTTGTCAACCCTTGTCGCCACTGGGGCATAACCACCTCCGAGAGTAAAATCGCCTATACTTACCGCTACGCGGCTTTCTTCTTCGCAGCTAAAGAAAACAGCGTGTAGAAGTTTTGCGTGGTAATTTCCGCTAATTCTTTTACCGTCACGCCTTTAAGCTCAGCAATAAATTCTGCCACTTCTACCACGTAACCTGGCTGGTTTTGTTTACCTCGATGAGGAACTGGCGCAAGCCATGGTGAGTCAGTTTCAATAAGTAGTCGCTCTAAAGGGATCGCTTTTACCACTTCACGCAATTCATCTGCTGAATTAAAGGTTACGATGCCTGAAATAGAGATATAGAAGTCCATCTCTATTGCTGCCAGCGCCATGTCTAATGATTCAGTAAAGCAATGCAAAACACCTTTAGTGTGCGCAGCTTTGTGTTGGCGGAGTAAGTTAATGGTGTCTTCCCTTGCATCCCGCGTATGAATAATTAACGGCTTTTTAGTTTCGTTAGCTACTTTGATGTGGTCGACGAAAGACGTTAGCTGGACTTCTTTACTTCCCGGACTATAAAAATAGTCCAGCCCAGTTTCGCCAATGGCTACCACTTCTTCACGCTGCGCCTTCTCTAACAGTTCTTCATAGCTACACGCTTCATCTTGATGTAGTGGGTGCACACCACAAGATACTGATACATCTTCAAACTGACTTACAGCTGCTAACATGCTGTCGTAATCACCAACAGATACGCACACACAAAGGAAGTGTTCAACACCTCGGGTTCTTGCGAAATTTAAGGTTTCAGCCAGCTCTTCTGGCCCTTGCTTAAGTCGGTCTAAGTGACAATGAGAATCTACGAACAAACTACACCTGTTTTAAAAAATTGCTGTCAGACAAAAGGGCTTCGACAAGCCAGCGTTTGCCTATTAACGTTGAAATTGCTTTAGTAACCCAAAAAGTACCATTGATTTGTTTACACCTGCGTGCTGCAGCGTTCTTACCGCATCAACACACGCTTCATAGCGTTTAAAATCAACAGCCTGTTGACGTTTTATGTATTCGTCATGGGCCATCTGTTGACACCACAATGCGATTTGAGGCGCATTGTCCTGCCACTTATTCGCAAGCGTTTGTACTTGCAAATTTGCATCGCCTGCTAAGAGCGCTTGCATACCATCGCTAAAATTGCGATAGCTAATGTCTTCTTCACCACTGAGAGCCTCTTCTACGCGAAGAGGGGCATAGCCATAAGCTGCCAATAGCGCTTCGCTTGCATCTTCTACGCCCTTAGCGTTTAAGTAGTTCAAACTGTCTGACACTGACGGGAGTGAGAGTATCTGCCGTTCACATCGACTTAATATGGTCGGCATAATTTTATTGATACTGTCAGTGATCAGCAGCAAGAAGGTATTATTTGTGGGTTCTTCTAAGGTTTTCAACAGTGCATTAGCTGCCGCTTCCGTCATGGTATCGGCACGGGGAATCAACAACACTTTATTGCCCCCCATTTGCGCAGTACCTGATAGCTTGCCAATGCCCTCGCGAATTTTATCCACACCTAACTGCTTTTCACTTTCTAAAACATGAAAGTCTGGGTGGTTTCCAGCTTGCCTCAAATGGCAACTTTGACACTGTTCACATGGCCCATCTATGCTTGGTTGCTTACACAATAACGTGCTGCTTAACCCTAGCGCGAGTTGGTATTTTCCAATCCCTTTCGGCCCTGTCAGCAGTAAACCGTGGTGAAGTTTTTTTGCCAAATAGCGCGACAGTAACGTCGAGAACGTTGCAGCAAACCAAGGCAGTACTTGCATTAGCCTTTCCCCTGCATACTTTCGTTTTGCGCTATGTCACTGCTTGCGCTGTTTATGGTCGTCACATAGTCGTTGATAATAGCAGTCACGTCTTGATGAACCTTTTCCATAGACTGCATCGCACTTACCACGACGATAGATTCATCTTGCTTAGCGAGCGACAAGTATTTAGCACGAGTTCGCTCAAAAAAAGCAAGCCCCGCTTGCTCAATACGGTCAAGCTCCCCTCGCCCTCGGGCGCGCTCTAGTCCGACAGCTGGCTCGACATCTAGGTATAAGGTTAGGTCAGGCTTAAACCCTTTAAGGGCGATATCGCTGATGGCCGTCATCGTTTTTTCACTGACGCCTCGACCACCACCTTGATAAGCCTGAGATGATAAATCGTGTCTGTCACCTACTACCCACGCACCAGCATCAAGTGAAGGTAAGATTTTATTGGTCAGTAATTGCACACGCGCCGCATACATAAGAAGTAGTTCAGTCTCCTCACTAACGGTCTCATCCCAGTCGTGTTTTACACATTCTCGAATAGCTTCAGCCATAGGTGTGCCGCCCGGCTCACGAGTTTGCTCAACGCGCTTTCCCGCGTCTTTTAATGCTTGAACAATTAGCCCTATTACTGAGCTTTTTCCTGCCCCTTCAAGGCCTTCAACTACAATAAACTTTCCGCGCATTACTTTTTAAACTCTGTTTTTTGTTTAGCTATAACGTATCGGTTGTCTGCATCAATACGGCTATCGTTTTAACTGGTATTTTCGCACAGCTGCATTGTGTTCAGCTAGTGTCGTAGAAAATTGATGGCTGCCATCGCCCTTCGCCACAAAATAGAGTGCATCCGTTGTCAGTGGGTGCAACGCAGCGTGAATGGCGGCCTTGCCTGCCATCGCGATAGGCGTAGGTGGGAGCCCTTTAATAACATAGGTATTGTAAGGCGTTGCTGTTCGCAAGTGCTTACGGGTAATGTTTCCGTCAAACGTAGGACCGATACCATAAATCACGGTGGGATCAGTTTGAAGACGCATATTTCTGTTTAGCCTATTGACGAAAACGCCTGAAATCATGTCACGTTCCGCAGGCACAGCCGTTTCTTTTTCAATGATACTCGCTAAGATAAGAGCCTCGTAAGGTGTGGCTAACGGCAGTTCGGCATCCCGTAATTCCCATTCGCTAGAAACAAAGTCAATTAGCGCGCGGTGTGCTCTTTTCAATACCTCGCTTGCGGTTGTGCCTTTGGTAAAGAAATACGTATCAGCCAAATATACGCCCTCTGTCTGCGAAACGTTTTCGCAACACCAATCTACACCATTATCCTGAGTGAGCTGGTTTAATTTCCCTTCATTTAAATCAAACACCAAATCTGTGTTTTGTTTAAGCGCCTCAAGCCACTGTGCAAGAGTTAGCCCTTCAACTAGACTCACTGCGAAGAGGTGCTCATCGCCCTCAGTAAACAAGGTAAACACATCTACTAGTGACTGCCCTGGGCGCAGCATGTAGGTGCCAGACTTAACAGACGTACTGCCTGCAAAGAATTTGAGCCACACCTTAGCAACAAAGGGCGACACATCGGTCATGCCTATTTTACGCAAGTGTTTCACGGTACGATAAGCGTTACTGCCGCTCTCTATCGTAAATAAGGTTTCACTTTTTAATGCTAGTTCATTGGTAACCTTGCTCGAGACATACATTACGCCAGAGGCTGCCCCAACAACGGCAAGCATGACAAGAGATAATAGAATAACAATTACCCGCTTCATGCTTGAACTTCCCCTTTCTTCATTGCTTTACATTCCATTTTATTTCTTTTTACTACTAATCTGGTGAAGCTCGTAAAACGTTGACGAACCCCGTTGTGAGAAGTGCGTTTTAGTTAATTTTGAAGCGCAGTCTGAAGCCGTGTCTTTAGCGCTACAATCGCATCGCTTCTTACATCAAAATCGACATAAGAGAAATCCGGCATTTGTATTTTCTGTACCGGCATTACGCCCATTAGTGCATTGGTAATTACCACTGCACTCGCTTTTCGCAAATAAGAAAGGTCATATTCCCCCACGTGAAGCGAACAATTGTCGTTTAACAGCGAATCAATAAGACACTGCCTGACTACGCCATTGACACCGCTTCCCTTCAAAGACGGGGTATACCATTGTTCATTGAGGTAGAAAAATACATTGCCAGCACTCGCTTCAATAATGTTATCTTGGGTATCGCAAACAATAGCATCGTGTACGCCAGCGTCGTCTACTTCGTGCTTAATTAAGACTTGTTCTAGCCTGTTCATATGCTTTACACCCGCAAGCAATGGTTGAATGGCTAACCGCGTTTGAGCGCATATTACCGTTGCCCCTTCATTCGCAAGACTATCGTAATGGACAGGGTAAGGGTGCTGGCTAAATCTGACTAATGCTTCACTGTCTTCGCTTCGCGCATACCCCCTTCCGGCTTGACCTCCCGACACGTGAACTTTTAGCACATATTTTGGAGAAGCGTTATCACCTGAACCGCTCTTTATCGTCTTAACCTGTTCAGCAATTGCGGCTTCAAGCGCGCGGATATCAATATTGAGCTTGATGGCTGCCGCATCGTGCTCTAAACGTGAAATATGATAAGGCAATAATTTTACTTGATGTTCACTTACCAACAATGTGGTAAACACACCGTCGCCATAATTAAACGCCCTGTCACTTGATGAAATAGGCGTAGCGCTAGGAATAATTCTCACTGCCTACTCTTGTTCGCCGTTATTGTGGTTGTTGGAAGTATACCAACTTGCGTTGGTCAGACAACGTCTAGCTGAATTGATTTGGCTGTAGCTGTGCTCAAAGAGACCTGAGTTTTATGATATTTACTGTGAGATATAACTGTATAAACAACAAAAGGCAGCCGAAGCTGCCTTTTAAATATACGTGAAGTTCACTTAATCAGCGATAAGTACGCTATATTAGTTACGCCGTATTAGATACGCTTGAAAATCAATGAGCCGTTCGTACCGCCAAACCCGAATGAGTTACACAGTGCGTAGTCTTCATTGAATGCTTTTGCTTTGTGTGCAACAAAGTCTAAGTCACAGCCTTCACCTGGTTCGTCCAAGTTAATGGTTGGCGGCGCCATTTTGTCACGCAGTGCCAAAATAGTGAAAATTGCCTCAACTGAACCGGCGGCCCCTAGCAAATGGCCTGTCATTGACTTGGTAGAGCTAACAAGTAGCTTGTGAGCATGGTCATTGAACACGCGTTTTACTGCTGCCACTTCCGCAATGTCACCTGCAGGCGTAGACGTACCATGTGCGTTAACATAGCCGATTTCGCTTGCATCCAACTTCGCATCATTTATCGCGTTTTGCATAGACGCTGCCGCACCTTCTCCATCTTCAGGTGGAGAAGTCATGTGGTATGCGTCGCCGCTCATGCCAAAACCAACCAGTTCTGCATAAATGGTCGCGCCACGCGCTTTTGCAGCTTCGTATTCTTCTAGCATTACCACGCCAGCGCCCTCACCCATGACAAAACCATCGCGGTCTTTATCCCATGGGCGGCTTGCTGCTTGTGGGTTGTCGTTGCGAGATGACAACGCACGTGCCGCGGCAAAACCAGCCATGCCTAGCGGAGTAATAGACGCTTCTGCGCCTCCGGCCAGCATGGCATCAGCATCGCCATAAGCAATTGTTCTTGCGGCAATACCAATGTTGTGAACGCCTGTTGTACAAGCAGTCACAACGTTTAAATTCGGTCCTTTCAACCCTTCCATGATAGACAAAAAGCCTGAGATCATGTTGGTAATGGTTGAAGGTACAAAAAATGGCGATACGCGCTTAGGACCGCTATTTGTCAGTTTCAAATGGTTTTGTTCAATTTGTTCTAAACCACCAATACCTGAACCAATAGCTACACCTACACGATGCGCATTATCTTGTGAAATAGTTAAACCAGAATCGACCAAGGCTTGCTTGCCTGCTGCTATACCCAGCTGGATAAAGCGGTCCATTTTCTTGGTTTCTTTCTTTTCAATGTATTCCTGCGGATCAAAATCATTAATTTGACCTGCGAAACGGGTTGAATAGTTACTACAATCGAAATGGGTGATTTCACCGATGCCGCTTTCGCCCGCGAGCAATTTGCGCCATGTGTCTTCGCTATTAAGACCTAATGGTGAAAGCATTCCAAGACCAGTAACCACTACGCGACGTTTTGTCACAAAAAGCCCTCGCTTTGGAACTAAGGTAGGAGATACAAAAACGGCTCTGTTAGAAGAGCCGTTTTGTCGCTACTTAAGACTTAAGCGTCTTTGTTAGCGTTGATGTAATCAATTGCTGATTGAACAGTAGTAATTTTTTCTGCTTCTTCGTCAGGAATTTCAGTATCGAATTCTTCTTCCAAAGCCATTACTAGCTCAACAGTGTCAAGTGAATCAGCGCCTAAATCGTCAACGAATGAAGCTTCTGCTTTTACTTCTTCTTCTTTCACGCCAAGTTGTTCAACGATGATTTTCTTAACGCGTTCTTCAATGTTACTCATAATTCTAGGTTTCCCTTAAACGTCACTAGATAATAAAAGTGCCGCTAGTTTATTTTGCAAGGTGCATCCTTGCAAGCACCAGTTTAAACAAATTTTCTGGTCAAACCAGCGACATTCGAAATTCGTAAAATACTATTTTTACATCCAAGTTCGGGTAAATACCACCCCAAACTAAGGAAAATTCGCAATTTTTGCGAATTTACCCCATATACATACCACCATTTACATGGATAGTTTCGCCTGTAATATAGGCTGCACCATCGCTTACTAAAAAGGCAACAGTGGCTGCAATTTCATCAGGCTCGCCTAATCGGTTAGCCGGAATATCTTTGAAAATGGCTTCTTTTTGGTCATCGGTCAGCGCTTTTGTCATATCGGTATCGATAAAACCAGGCGCTACAACGTTGATGGTAATACCACGAGAAGCCACTTCACGCGCCATAGATTTAGAAAAACCAATGACCCCTGCTTTCGCTGCAGTGTAGTTTGCCTGTCCGGCATTACCTGCACTGCCCACCACTGAACCAATGTTCACGATGCGACCAAAACGCTTCTTCATCATACCGCGAAGTACCGCTTTTGACAGTGTGAAAATTGAGGTTAAGTTGGTGTCGATAATATCCTGCCACTCGTCATCTTTCATGCGCATTAGCAGATTATCACGTGTGATACCGGCATTATTGACCAAGATATCGATACCACCATGTGCTTCATTGATCGCTTTAATCGTGGTATCTACGCTTTCTTTTTCGGTGACATTTAGCGCAAAGCCCTTGCCGCCGAATTCAGAAAGATAATCGCTAATTGCTTGTGCACCATTTTCACTGGTTGCTGTGCCGATAACCGTAGCACCTTGCTGTGCAAGCTGCGTAGCAATCGCTTTGCCTATACCTCGGCTTGCGCCGGTAACAAGCGCAATTTTACCGTCTAATTGACTCATTGCGTTTCCTTATTGTTTTAATGCTTCAACACCATCAGGTGTATTAACTGCAAGAGATTCTAGGCTCTTGTCGATACGTTTGTTCAATCCAGTAAGTACTTTACCAGGACCTACTTCAATAACGCGCTCAACGCCCGCTGCCGCCAAGTATTCAACAGTACGCGTCCATTGAACGGGGCAATATAGTTGTCTCACTAATGCGTTCTTGATTGCATCACCTTGGGTTTCAATAGTGACATCAACATTATTCACGATATTGATTGCAGGCTCATTAACGTTCAATGACGATAACGCGTCTTCTAACTTGTCTGCTGCAGGACGCATTAACTCACAGTGTGAAGGAACGCTTACCGCAAGAGGAAGTGCGCGCTTGGCGCCCGCTTCTTTACACGCATTAGCAGCTTGCTCGGCGGCGTTCTTTTCCCCTGCAATAACCACTTGGCCTGGAGAGTTAAAGTTAACTGGTGCAACTACATCGCCTGTAGCAATAGCAGTTTGCTGACAAATATCCGCAATGGCGGCATCGTCTAATCCGATAATGGCATACATGGCACCCGCACCTGCTGGTACAGCTTCTTGCATGTATTTACCACGGGCTTCCACAAGCTTGATAGCATCAGCAAAATCCATGGCGCCGCCACATACTAATGCTGAGTACTCACCAAGGCTGTGACCCGCTAGGTAATCTACATCGATGCCCTGCTCGCGAATAACACGCCAAATTGCTACGCTAGCAGCAAGCAACGCTGGTTGAGTGATATGGGTTTCGTTAAGTTTACCGTCTGTATCATTTTGGACTAAATCCCACAGATCGTAGCCGAGCGCGTCAGAGGCTTCTTTAAACGTTGCTTCGATAATCGGAGAAGTCTCAGCAAGTTCCTTTAGCATACCTACGCTTTGAGAACCTTGTCCTGGAAATACACAGGCTGTCTTTGTCATGTCGATTCCTTATTATTTTTAATTTACTAGAAGCGAGAAAACGTCGGAGTTGGAGTGCCCCTTAACGAGGCAAATATCTGCAAGGCTAATAGCGTACAAGCGCCGATGCCCAAGCAAATCCGCCTCCGAATGCTTCTAGTAATAAGTGCTGTCCGCGTTGAATGCGCCCGTCTCTGATAGCGGTATCAAGCGCTGTAGGCACAGTAGCAGCAGAGGTATTACCATACTGCTCTAACGTAAGCACTACTTGATCAAGAGACATATTCAGCTTTTTAGCTGTCGCTTTAATAATTCTAAAGTTTGCTTGGTGAGGTACTAACCAGTCAAGATCAGATTTTTGCATACCGTTGGCAGCAAGGGTTTGTTCTACCACTTCTGAAAGCTTGGTTACCGCAACCTTAAAGACTTCATTACCACGCATCACACCCCAGTTCTCGTGAACCGACTGCTCGTCACCACGGGTTGGATTACCCACGTACAGCAAATCGCCATGAGAGCCTGATGCGTTGATATGTGTGGAAAGAATGCCAGGTTCATCACTCGCTTCAATAATCGTTGCGCCTGCCGCATCGCCAAACAAGATAACCATGGTTCTGTCTTCAGGGTTTATCAAGCGGCTCAAACAGTCGGTACCGACTACAAGAATACGTTTCGCCATGCCAGACTTAATGTATTGATCGGCAACACTTAATGCGTAGCAGTAACCTGCACATGCAGCAGCTACGTCAAATGCAGGGATACCGTCAATATCAAGAATGCGTTGAATTTCACATGCTGTGCTTGGAAGCGCATAGCGACCACTTGTGGTAGCGCACACAATCATGTCGATAGAATTCGGGTCAATGCCAGCCATCTCAATGGCTTTCTTACTGGCTTCTGCCCCCATGGTAGCAGCGGTTTCATCTGCTCCAATAATACGTCGCTCTTTTATCCCGGTACGGTCAGTGATCCATTCGTCACTGGTGTCCACCATTTGCTCTAAATCTGCGTTTGTACGCACGTCGCTGGGATAATAGCTACCTGTTCCTATAAAGCGTGAATATTTGCTCAAAGCTGCTCCAACAATACCGTTTCTATCTTTGTCTTTATCTTTTCAGGTAAATGCATTTTTGCTTCTTTCATTGCTTGCACGATGGCGTAATAAAAGGCGTCTTTTTGTGCATTTCCGTGACTCTTGATAACAATGCCGCGCAATCCTATCAGACTCGCACCGTTATACTGGTCGGGGTTCACGCTGTTATAGATAGATTTCAGTAATGGGAAGGCAATTTTTGCCAATAATCGGGTATAAAAGTTCTTCTGTGACTGGCGTTTTACTTCGTTTATCACTAACTTAGCCAGCCCTTCGCTCGATTTAAGCGCTACATTTCCAGTAAAACCGTCTGTTACCACTACATCGGCATGATCGGTGAAAATGTCGTCGCCTTCTACATAACCAATATAGTTTATGCCTGGCGCATCTTTAAAAAGCTGGTCGGCAGATTTTACCTGTGCGTTACCTTTAATATCTTCTTCGCCTACGTTCAATAAGGCAACCCGTGGCGATGCTATGCCCGCCACCTCTTGCGCAAGCACTGAGCCCATAACGCCGTATTGGAAAAGAATTTCAGGCGTACAGTTCACGTTTGCGCCTAAATCTAAAAGAAATACGTTATGGTGCCCTGTTGTAGGCATCATATTAATGAGTGCGGGCCTATCAATGCCTGATAAGGTTTTAAGCAAATAGAATGATAAAGTAAGCAGTGCACCGGTATTACCTGCGCTTACGCACGCGTTTGCCTCGCCACTTTCGACAAGTTCAATAACGCGACGCATAGAAGAATCTTTTTTGTTTCGTAGCGCTGACGTTGGCGCTTCGCCCATCTCAACGACTTGTGAGCAGTGCACAATAGTAACGCGGTTGCGTTCAGCGTTGGTAAGGGGCTGTATACCTGCTTTGATGGTATCTTCATCACCGCATAACGTGAAGTGCACGTCTGGGTGAAGTTGAATAGCCTTTACGGCTGCGGAAAGGATAACAGGGGGACCATGATCGCCCCCCATGATATCTAACGCGATGGTTAGTTTAGACAAAATGTAGTCGCCGTATTACGCGCCGATTACTTTTTTGCCTTTGTAATAACCGTCAGCGGTCACGTGGTGACGACGGTGAGTTTCGCCCGACGTTGAATCGACAGACAAAGTCGCGCCTGTCAATGCATCGTGTGAGCGACGCATACCGCGCTTAGAACGCGTTTTACGATTTTGTTGTACTGCCATAACTTACTCCTGGTCTCGCTTAAGTTCTTTCAAAACCGCGAAAGGGTTTTGTCGCTCTTGTTCCGGTTCAATCTTTCCAAACGACATATCGTCCTGCTTCACTGTACACTCCGACTCTGCATGAAGGGGCACAATTGGCAAAGATAACAGTAGCTCGTCTTCAAAAATTTGAAGCAGATTAACTTCTCCGTGGTCGTTGACCTCTACCGGTTCGTAAGCCTCGGGAATGATGTCATCGCTTTCCTGTTCTTCTCCCTGCACTGGAGTAAAACAGAATTCCGCTTCCACGGGATAATCGAGTTCACCATTACACCTTTGACAGATAAGTGTTACCTGCGTGGCTAGATGGCCGTGAAAGACAGTAAGACCCTGCGCGTCTTTTTCGAACTGTACTTCTGCGTCCACATAGTCATTGCATCGGACAACTGCTTCACTCAATCGTTCCATATCTTTAGACGCAATCACGCCCCGGTAATCGGAACGTTTCATGGCACTTTTAGTCGGTTCAACCGAATGAGGGAGTTTCACTTTCTGCATAGGGCGCGCATGATATAGGGTCAACCCCTTCCTGTCAAAGCAAAATTGCGTTTTAACCTACAATAAAACGCTGTATGTGGTACGCAGTGATAATGTAACATTGTACTACTAACTGAAAGTACGCAACATATTGATTTTATAAAAGGAGTAATTGTGGCCTCCCTTGTTCTTGCCTCATCATCGCAATACCGAAAAATGTTGCTCGCCAACATTGGTATTCAGGTAGACACCCACGCACCAGATATTGACGAAACGCCCTTTGCGAACGAAAGCCCTACTGCATTGAGTTTACGTTTAGCCGAACAAAAGGCGCACAAGGTTGCCGCTGAATTAGAAAAGGTAAATAACGACACCATTATTATAGGTAGTGATCAAGTAGCTTTGGTCCAAACCGATGCGGGCCCGCAGCTACTTGGCAAGCCTGGCACGTTTGAAAATGCAGTAAACCAGCTAATGGCATGCCAAGGTAAGCAAGTGTCATTTTATACTGCACTTTGCCTTCACCAACCTAGTGCCAATAAAACGATAACGCAGGTAGATGAAACACGCGTTTTCTTTCGGCATAACAGTGAAACTACCATTCGCGCCTATGTAGATAAAGAGCAACCACTCGATTGCGCCGGCAGTTTTAAAAGCGAAGGTTTGGGTGTATTACTGTTCGATAAAATAGAAAGCCGCGACCCTAACAGTTTAATCGGTCTTCCGATAATGCTGCTAAATGAATTACTGGGCGCACACTTCGATGTCGATTTATTAGCAATGGCTGCACAGTAAGCCACTAATTCTGTCAGAGCAGTTGTATCAGAGCAGTTGTATCAAAGCAGTGCTACAAACCAGCGCTATTTGAATAGCGCTGTTTCTAGTTCACTTATAGAGTGTACAAGTGCTACAGGTAACAACGCTTCTAAATGAACCTGCGCGTGAACGCCATATGACACACCTATCCTATCCATACCAATCGTTTTCGCCATTTGCATGTCGTAGGTTGTGTCACCAATCATCACGGCGTCTTCTATTTTTACACTAAGTTCATCAAGTAACTGTAGGAGCATATCGGGCGAAGGCTTTGATTCTGCCTCATCGGCGGTACGTGACGCACTAAAGAAAGGTCCCGTCCCTGTTTGTGCCCACGCTCGATCAAGACCGCGGCGCGCTTTACCTGTCGCAACGGCCAATGTGCATCCCGCTTCTTTCAAATTGCTAAGTAACTGTTCAACGCCATCAAACAAAGGACACGGCGTTGTATCGCGAGTGACAAATGCCTCTTTATAGGCGGCGACTAAACGTTCGGCTAACTCATCGTCTTTGATATTAAAAAGCTGTTTAATGGCAGGCTTTAAACTTATACCAATAATGTGACCTACTTCATCGTAGGTAGGAACAGGCATATCACACTGCTTTGCAGCAAGCTGCATGCAGCTAACAATTTTTGTCGCCGAATCCATGAGCGTGCCATCCCAATCGAAGATAACAAGTTTGTACTTAGGCAGTGTTTTATCTAACGAAATGAAAGGCTGTGTTTCCACAGCCTGTTTTTTTGAATGCATAACTTACAGCGCTTTAAGTGTATTTGAGAGAGTGTCGTCTAATGGCGCGGTAAATGTGACGCGCTCTTCAGTCGCTGGGTGCAGCAGTGAAATACTGCGAGCGTGAAGGAACAGTCTGTTCAGCCCTTTTTGGCGCATTGCCGCGTCGAAATCCGCATCACCGTATTTTGGGTCACAAGCAATAGGATGACCCGCATGCAAACAGTGAACGCGAATTTGGTGGGTTCTACCTGTAATAGGCGACGCTTCAACCAAGGTTGCACCCGCGTATTCCTCTAATATGCGATAGCGAGTTTCTGACGGTTTACCATCGTCGCTTACACTTACCATGCGCTCACCCGATTGCAGCACATTTTTACGAAGCGGCGCTTTAACTTTAAATCGAGTTTTAGGCCACTCACCTGCAACTAGCGCATTATATCGCTTGTCCATTTTGCCAGTGCGAAGCTGCTCATGCATGTGGCGAAGGGCAGAACGTTTTTTAGCAATTAAAATGCAGCCCGACGTGTCACGGTCTAATCGGTGTACCAATTCCATAAATTTGGCATCGGGACGCAAGGCTCTTAAGCCTTCGATTAAACCAAAACTCAAGCCACTTCCTCCGTGAACTGCCATTCCCGATGGCTTGTTGATAACAAGTATACGGTCGTCCTCGAAAAGAATATGCGACTCTAATGATGCAATTTTATCGAGCTTTGGCGATGGCGCAGGCGCACCTTCCGACACGCGAACCGGTGGAATTCTGATTAAATCGTCGGCTTGTAACTTATATTCAGGCTTAACACGACCTTTATTCACCCGCACTTCACCTTTGCGTAAAATGCGATAAATCATGCTTTTCGGCACACCTTTTAGCTGGGTGCGCAAAAAATTATCGATACGTTGACCAGCCAAGTCGGCTTCAACCGTTACAAAACGTACTTTTTGGGGAGCTTCTTCTTTCATAGAAGCATTATACCCTATTGCAAAGTGCCCAACATACTGAAAGTTACGTTTTACTAAATAATTATTATATCAGCGCTTAGTTAGGGCCTGCTGACCTTTGCTGTACATTTTTGCAGCGGTCTGTGTGCCATCTAGACAAGGCGGATGTTTGACGGTTTAGTGGTTCTAAATCGAAAACATTCAACGCAGTATAGATGGCACAAAGGCGCTGCCCGAAGGGGTCGTTATGGAAGCCTTTTACTCTTTGTCACAGTCCTTTAACTTAGCCCGCTAG
>NZ_JAKRFA010000021.1:0-64721 GCF_022348305.1 Alteromonas sp. MmMcT2-2 | reverse complement strand
ATATCTGGATTACAAGAGTCCAAATCAATATGAGGCTGACATGGCTAACTTACAAAAAGCGGCTTAACTGGGTTGTGTGATTTTGGTTGACCACGTCACGTTATATACCAGCTTATCGGATTCTCAAGGCACATGAATATGACTAAGAAGCGTTACGGTGTAGAACACGCCAGACGGAATATAAAAAAACTGACTTCCCAGCCGACCAGGATTGATGAAGATAGTATTAGATCTGTTGCCCGGTACTTTGTAGCCAATGCCCACAATAGTCTTGCATGTATGGGGATGTGCATTCTGCTGAGCGGACGAAGCCTTCAACTTTTATTGAGTGATACAGTGCATCTCAGATTGGATCCGACGGGAAATGGACTCTTGGGTTCGACATGGTTATTTCAGTCAACCGTAGTTCCGTTGGGTTGGCGCGATTCGTTTCATCACAGTTCTAAAAATGCATTTATTATTATCCCAGCTCCCTTTGCAAGGCAGCTTGAAGAAATCAGGGATTCCAGACCAGCTTTTGCTGAAATTGAGAAGGGCTTGAAGCAATTACTTTCTGAGCTATCCCCTCCTCATGAAAAGATTACGTTGCGGCGTTTGGAAAACGTAATTCGATTTGAAGGTAAGCGTTTCGACCTTAATTCATTTGAAATGGACTTTATCCAGTCCACTGATAAAGACGTTCACATGCAACATTATTATGTGAATTTTCAAACGAAATCAATCAGAGAAAAGCACGCTAAATACGTTGCTTGGATTTGCCAGACTCCTGAAAAAGTCGGCTTACTCGAGGTTTCAGGTAGGTTCGGCTCAAAATGGGCTTTGAATGCAAAAGGTGTAAAAAAAGCTTTCTCATTCATTACAGAGCAGCTGGAAGATAGTATTGAGTTCAATCGTCCGCAAGCACTCTTTACTTGGTATTCAGCTTACATCTTGCAACTCCTCCAATTGCTAACGCTTCATCGACCGTGCGAGTCACCATTTAAAAAGCTCGATCGCTTTACAGATGATTATGAGTACCTTCAGATTACTGATAAGGGGCCAAGCTCAACCCGAATAATACCACTCGGAAAACTGGGAAAAACTGTTGTTTCTGAGTATGTTCAGTTTCTTACTCTACTCGCTTCTAAGATTGCACTACGCTCTCCTGAAATAGCAGAGGGCATACAGGCGATTTTACGCAGCAAAAAGCCACTTTTTCACAGTTGGCGTGGTAAAGATTTTTCACCTGTAACAGAGTCATACCTAAAGAATTTGTTCAGAGACGATCTTCCTCTACCTTTGAACTGGCACCGCCATACTTTAGCAACCGAGTTGGTAAATAGAGGAGTTTGCCGCCACAAAATTGCTGCTTACATGGGGCATCACCGTCCGCTTGAACACTCATTTTCGCGTTTTTCTTGCGCTTCATTTGAATGGCTCTATGAGGTCCGAGATGAAATAGAGATGGTTGTACATGAATTCTCAGTTCCGTTAATACGTGTTAACCAGGTGTTTCAATGATTACACAATATTCCGCTATCGAAGAATACAAGCTGACGACTGGAACGCCAATTAAAAGACAGGCTGAGTATTGTGCCGATCAATTGATAGCGGATTTGACCAAGCGAGACTATTGGAAAGATGCTACACATGAGAATAAAACTGAGGAGTTGAGAAAGCTATTCGATGAAATTGATTGCAGAATGGGCAAATCAAAAAGGACTACAATCCTTAAGTCGGTTCTCCATGAGAGACTGATTGGTCGACCATTTAGAACTAAACCTCAAAGGCAAACTACATTTGACAGCAGTGCGGAGGCATGTTTCAAGCTTCTGATAAAAGCTTACCACTTAGTTCTGCATGAAATTGAAACTACCTATGTTCCAGCTTCAGAGCTCAGATTACAGTGGTTGTTTTTTTTGTCCACAGTTCATGGCGGACTCTGCAATCATGAGATGTTAGATGCCCTTGCCGCAAAATTGGAAGATAAGAACAAATTTATAACCTATCACCATGGTTATCTGTCTGTTCATCTTATCTTTAATTCTGAAGCGCATCCAACGAATTACGTAATTGACGAAAATAGATTTACAAGTCGAAGTTGGTATCCAGACCCAATTTCTTTTGCAGCACTTGTTGGCGTTTTAAAGTGCGGCAAAAGCATATTGCCATTGCAGAAAAACGCATTCTGTTATATCGAAGACCTTTTAAATCGAACGCTACCTGATGCATCGGTTAACGTTTTCAAAAGCGATTCGTGGCTTCACGGCCTTTCTCTTGTGTTTGAACGGCTTCATACACACAGCTGCCCTGCTTTTCTGGGCGCAACCATACGAGGTAAAATAACGAGCTGCTCCGATCATTCTGCTATGTCTTAAATTATTGCGTCCCGCCCAATGTTCATAGAAATGTCCGAAAGTAGTGGCGTATTAACTTCTTCACGTGAAAAGCAGTCCACAGAGCATAACTCTTATTATGAAAAAATTTTTTTGGCAGAACTGCGTCAATCAACTCGAAAAACAGATGAATATGGAAGAAAGCGAAATGCGGTAGACGTAAAAAAGTCGCTAAAACAATTGATAATCAAACTGGATAGTGACATTTCTCCTGAAGTAATTCTGGCTGATTTCATACTCAGTGAATTTAACCAAGGGAGCTGGAAAGCACCATCTACAGCTCTACGATTTATATCAAACATCGGTCGAGCATGGCTTCAAGTTACAAGACAATGCGATTTAATTTCTCACGATGAAGGGGCAATGTCAGAGGTCTATTCCGAACTCGTTAACTTACGAGAGAAAAGAGATCAGCGCGCCATAGATGACCTCAACAAATTTTTCATTTTTATCAATTCTTCCTATTCCTTACCGCTTCCCGAAAATATGGAAACATCTGGTCGGCAGCAAGCGCATGTTCGAAGTACTACTGTTAACGAAACCGCTTTCCTGCAACTCATTGAAGACCTACCTAAGCTGTTTCCAAATGAATCGCCGCACACAATAAAGCAGCTTCATCTTATGCTCATTCTTATGAGACGAGTAGGACTTAGACCGTTTGAAGTGGTTAAGCTAAAGCAATCAGACTTGAACACGGTAAACCTTCTTACCATAACCGTCAGAGCAAACGAATATTACTCGGTGAAAAGCTATTCAGGTTATCGAAAAATCCCTCTTTCGGCCTTGCTTAAGGAGAACGAACGAAACTTGTTGCTCGCGTATTGTAGCAACAGAAAGCAAGAAACACAGAATTCGCTCAACCGATTGCTGTTTTCATCTGATCACCGCTTTGACCGTCTCTTCAATATTAATGCCATTTTTAAGGTAGTGAGCTCAGCACTTTCAGCCTACATGGCGTGCAGCTGCCCCATGTACCAATTAAGGCATTCGCTTATTTCATATCTCACAATTGTCCTGTTTGGCTCAGATAAATCATTAACGAGGCTCACGCCTTACTCTCATGAGCATGCGAGCAGAATCAAAGACGTGCTACTCAACGGTAACACTCAAGACGACTTTTACCAATTAAGCGCATTGGCAGGTCATTTATCTCCGAACACAACTTTATCAACGTATTGCCATTTTACTGACTTACTTATCCACGAAGCAGGTTATGTTGAGGTTTCAAAATACGACATTAATTTTTGGGCGAATTTGACAAATGTACGCCCATCAACAGCGGACCGATGGAAGAAAATGGTAACTAACGACCAAAGCGATAAAACGGAAATCTCCGATTGTTTCATGAAAGGTATGCTTGACCATCACTTAAAGTACATACAAAAGGTTGGCTCACGCGAAAAGGAGGTAACATCTGTGAACAAGTTATTTGAAATTAACAATCAAAATCACTTACTTTCTGAATGTGACCAAATTCTGCGGAAATTTGATAGAGGAGTGGAAATAAGTGTTATTGCGACATCACTTGCTCAAAACTTCTCATGGGCTGAGTCGGTCGTCTTAGCTGCGAAAAAAATTAAAGAGCACAACAAATATTGGACTAAACGAGGACAAAGCAGGCTCTATCCAACAGGCTCAAAAAAGCTAACCCCTCCGATGGTAAATAGCGCAATAGAAATGACCGATTGCTTTACGATAAGCAAAAGGCTTTCGACCTTGCCTGAAGACAAGGCTGCGGAGATCCGCTGGGCGGCAAACTATTTGTTCGAAAACAAACAACATGGGCACAATTACGTCAATTTTCGAAGTACTGATGAACTTGAACGCTATTTAATAGCACTATCTCCAATTGTTGGTATGGCTCGATGGCTAATTGAGCTTGTTCCACTTGAAGGTATGCTCCCAGTTTTAAGCAGATGGATAGAGTCAGAAGGAGTTAACGGGTTCATCTCAGCCAAAACTGTCAGAGACAGGTTCAAATTTCCAGACGGTCAAGTCAAGCTTTACTTCTTGAAGTTAGATGCTGTAAAGATAACCAAAGGAGGCATACCTCCAGACTCTTCGCAATCTTCAAATGCTCTTCAGTATGTGCTCCATCTTTATGCTATTAACAAAAAGGCCAAGATCATTGAAGAGCGCTGTAACTCGGCAAGTCAGTCTTTTTGAAATTTTTGTTCATTCGTCTTGGCGATTTGAGTTTCGTAAATTGGTAAGTGATAAGAGGTAATGATGTGATTACCAAGGGATACTGCCGGTATATTTCCAAGCGATTTTGACGTAAACAGACTTATTCATTTACATGCCTCTAGCGCGACCTGTGGGAGCAGCTTATTATCCATGCTTTTTGCCGACAAGAGGGATAACCTGATTGAAGAAGCCCTCTTATTTTCCTAAACAATGAATTTATCCCATTTCCCGTAGCTTGCTCTAATATGACCTTTTCGTAAACTCAACCCAATTAGCAATGCGCCACATAGCAAGCTTGAAACAACTGAAACCAGAGGGGCACCGAGCAGAAATGGCGTGGTAAATAATGCCAGGCCTAGAGGAACAAGCGCATAACGTGCCATGCGCCCAGACTCGGCAGTAGCAGTAACAACGACTGTCAGGACCAGAGCTCCCACCACATGATCAGCATTAGCCGTGCTGCCCTCGGTCCCCAGCGTCAAACGAGTGGACATAAGCCAAACTCCGACAGGAATGCAGAGCGCAAGATTCCAGGGCAAAGTAACTCCTCCTGCAATCATGTCTTTAAATACTGTTATGGGGCCCCGTTCAAACTCTCTTTCATCACCCTCCCAGGCTCCTGTATCAGTATCGCCGGTAAAGAAAATACGTAGCAATGGGCGACCTTGCTTTTTACGACGCCATAAGAATTCAGTAGTTGCCACCAGCTCATCCAGCGAATAAGGAATTTGAATCAGCATGGCTGCTGCACCAACCAGGCAAAGTGTACACCAGGTTCCAATAACGATGGGCTGAATAATAATGAAGAAAATCGACACCACGCCTAATGGCACAATCATAATGCCGAACAGCATTACCAACCAGGGCATGGTGCGCCAGCGGCGGGTTGACCCCATCAGGCCGGTAAGAATTTCCAGCGCATAAGTCATAGCACCTAACCCGGCGTCGGGAACCGGCCACGCCTCAGATACCTCAGATGTGATAATTTCTTCGGTGCCATTTTTCGGGTCACCGCCCCCGCCTGCAAAAAACGGTTCCCATACCGCGTCTATATGTCCTAACTGGAAGGCACACAAATAGCGTGAAATAAAAAAACCTACAAATGCGAGCAAAATAATAGGCATCCGTTGCACCCAGCTTGACGGATTAAACTCCCAACCGGGCGGAATATTGGGGCCGGTCTCCGCCGCTATTAGTGATACACCGGGCGTTGGCCGCGAGCACACGGCAAAAGCAATAATCAGCATGCCCACTAACGTGCCGTTCAGATAGGCCCCCGCCGTAGGAGCCCAGAACACCAACGGTGCCGAGAGCACCCAAAATCCGACAATTCCCGCGGCCCAGCGAGCCTGGCTCATTCGCCATGACAGACTTAAACCGGCAAACACCAGCAGTGCCAGTCCCGACCCCATGTCACTAATCGTCATTGCGCGGCTTTCATACCCCAACAAAAATGGCGCGGTTAACAACCAGAACGCCAACCCGATATTCATAAAGTGGGCCCAAATAAAGTTGCTATGGGCGTCACGATAATGATCTTCGTGCTTTTCACGAATTGCGTTGGCGTTAACTTCTTTTTCCTTCGCCGTTTGCATCCAGTCTGGCAAAGTGATGCCATTGGCTTTATACCAACCTGGCGGATCTTTTTTCAGATTGTCAATTAACCGTTCCAGTGCATCATAAATGTGGTGCTGTGGTCGCCAATTTAACTGTTCCTTTACCCGGCTGAGATTAAGGTCATAATGATCACTTGATAAATCAATCATGAATGGTTTAATGAACGGCTTTTCACCATGATCAAAGGCGTCAGGTACCACCGGCTCGGTTTTTTCTTCCAGCCAAGCTCCAGGTTTAGCAACATACTCCGGTATTTCGATGGTGTTCCACTCTCGTTCACCATAAATCAAATGACCAATTCGATTTTGCAGCGCCTGATAACCCATTACGCTGTCTTCGCCGGCCAATAGTACATTTTCTTTGGGCACTTCATGGCGCTTTTCAACCAGCTCGGTAAACAATGACACCATATCGTCTTTATGCAAAAAAGCTTGTCCGGCCATTTTATCGCCCGAGTACACCCAACTCTTAAATTGCCGCTCGTAAATGCGGGCGATCTGATAGCTTAAAGTGGGAACAGCGGTGTGGTCATCGTACAAGCCAGCCATTCGTAACAGGGTATAGGGAATTTTGCCATGATGGCTGCGAATGGCTTCTTCGGCATCGGCTTTAGACTGCGGATAGGTCCAGCCGGGCTCAATGGGCGTGTCCTCGGTGATTTTTTCTCCAGGGACCCCTGCCCGATGAATGAGCATGGTGGAGGAATAGATGAAATGATCCACATCAAAGCGCTGCAGTTCGGTTAGAAAATCCGCCGTTCCCTTTACATTGAGAGCCTCATACAAGGGGTTGTCTTCGCCCGAGAAATCATAATAGGCGGCAAGGTGAATCACGCAGGCAATATGACCGCCATGTTTTTCATGAATTTTATACAACGCAAGGGAAATGGAGTCTTTGGAGGTAAAATCGCACTCGTAACTTTCATGGGCACTTTCGCAAGGTGTCAAATCCAACCCAATAAGGTGATAATCTTTTTTCAGCACCTCACAAAGTGCACTGCCTACGCCGCCAGATGCACCAGTTATCAGAACAATCCGCTTTTCTGCTGCTTGTTGTGCCATCAATAAGTCCTTGCCAGAAACCTAAAATTAAGAGGGTTACTATTGAGTAACGAATCAACCCGCGTTTCGGGTCATTGACAGAGAGAAAACGATGAAAATAGACAAAATCTAATCAACTTCGGCAATTTAGGGAAACGCGCCGCGTCTGCTTGATAATCGATAATGCGGCGGGACAGTGTAAAACTTGCGAACGACAGGAATATACTTTGTAGTAAAAACACGATTGGTTTGGGGAGCCATCATGCAAGGAGCCTTTGCTGCCACACCGCGTTGGTTAATAAATGCCATAGGCTAATGATTTTAATTGAATAAGTAAGATTGCACGACCGTAAAATGAAATTTAATGTTTTCAATGCGCAAATAGGAATAAAACTTGATGGTCTAGAGTCTCGCAATACTTCCTTGCTGGCACACGGTGTCGGCGCCCATTTGGATAAGGAGCCTCTCATGTCATTTATCTCAGCCGGTCCTGCAGACCGCCTTGAAAACCTCAAACCTAAACGCGTTACCCTTAACGATACAGAAATTCTTCTCATTCGTGACGGTGAAAACGTTTATGCCAGCAGCGCCGATTGCCCTCATAAAGGTGCGCCTCTTGAAGATGGTGCAGTATGTCGAGGCAAGTTGGTTTGCCCATGGCATAAAGGCACTTTTGATATCGCCTCTGCTGATGTATGCGAACCACCTGCACTAACAGGATTATCTCGGTATGCGGTTGAAATACGTGACGGCGAGGTACTTGTGGATCCCGAACAGGCCACCGACAGCACCGATAAACGACAAAACCGATTAACTGCAGTTAACGCACATTCTCATATTGTGATTGTCGGCGCTGGCGCAGCAGGCGCTGCCGCTCTGCAAAGTCTGGTGAACAATCGTTACCACGGTCGGATCACTGTTGTTGATCCAGAAGCAGATGCACCTTATGACCGAACACTGCTTACCAAAGCTGTGACAGCGGGCGACATGGAACCTGATGAGGTAGACCCCCTTGTTAATCAAGACGACATGGATATCACAGAAGTTACACGCCTAGTGGCTAAAGTATCCGGAATTGATACTGCCGCCCATCAAATTGAGCTATATGATGGTCAATCGTTGACATACGATCGATTACTTATTGCCACAGGCGGGATCCCCATACGGCCGGATTTACCCGGCGTTAATTTGTTGGGGATCCATACGCTTCGAAATATTGAGCATGTGGAACGTCTATTAGCTGACGTTGAAAACACGAACAATATTACCATTGTTGGCAACAGTTTTATTAGTCTGGAAGTGGCCGCTTCATTAAAGCAGCGTAGCGACAATATACGGGTAAAGGTTATCGCACCTGATGCGGTGCCGTTTGAAAAACAATTTGGAACCCAAATCGGGCAGTATTTCCGTGATTTACACGAGAAGCATGACGTCGAGTTTGTCGAGGGCACAGTAAGTGGATTTCATGGTACTGAAAAAGTAACCGCAGTGAAGCTGGAAAGTGGCGAAACGTTGGAAACCAATCTGGTGCTGCTAGCTACCGGCATAACGACTGATAAAGATTTACTCAATAGCTTTACATTAACGCATCAGGGATTGGTGAAAGTGAACGAATTCCTTGAAGCTGCTGAAGATGTCTATGCGGTGGGTGATATTACCAGTTATCCGTATAATGGCGAAGAAATGCACATTGAGCACTGGCGACTAGCCCAGCAGCATGGTCGTTGCGCAGCAGAAAATATACTCGCGAGCCTAGCCTACCCTGCCGAACGTAAAGCATTTGATCGCACACCTTATTTCTGGACACAGCAATTTGATGTAAAGTTTGAATACGTAGGCCACGCAAAAGAGTGGGACGAAATCGAAGCGGTGGGCACACCGGAAGACGAACAATACCTCGCAGTTTTTCGCAAAGATGGTAAGGAAATTGCTGCTCTGGCTAAAGGTTATCCGCAGCTCATGGCAAAAATGATTATTGAGATGGACGACCATGTTGCGCTGTCATCGGTTAAAGCTGAACTTGAAGCTGCCTAATTAACAAGCTTTGATTTGGTGACGAGAAAGCGCGTAATGGCGCGCTTTCTATGACAAGATTGCTAACTATCCTCCGAGGCCGGTAGTCCTCACGTACAAATCCTTCTAATTAAACAGTCAGCGATTTTCGTTGTAGCTGTCTATACCAGCGATGCCCCACCCAAAATGCTGCGGTGATGTAGGGCACTCCACCTACTACCCACATGATAAGTCCCGCTAATTGCTGATCGGCAAGGTTGCGGGATTCACCGTAAAAAGGAGTGCTGCCAAAGGTAAGAAACGCACCTAAAAAGCCCGTGTGCATTAGCGTCACCAACAGTGCCAGCAACGCATAGGGAACTTTACGGGTAAAGGCATGTAAGCAGGCCCACCAAAACCATACCGCCGATATCAGAAAGCAGGCGTGTTCGAATACGTGAATCCAGGGATTCTCCAACGCCAACATATAAAATTTCGGGATGTGCCAGAACCAGATCATCATACCGTGAAAGTAGGTGCATACCATCGGATATTGAGTGATTTTAAATGCATATTTCCATAATCTTTCCCCATATGCTCCACAAGCCCTGTAGAACTGTGGCAATGGCCGAGCCAAAGCGAAAGCTGGCGCTATTATTACCATCATAAACATATGCTGGGTCATATGCGCAGCAGAGCTATGTTCAGCCCATTCGTCCAACGGACCCAAAATGGTAAAAAAGGTGATCAAAATGGTGATATGAAATAGCCATCTCCGCCATACAACTGCGGTAGCGTAGCGGCAGCCCCATACATAGATTATCCAGAATATCAGTACTATCACCGCCGTAAGGCTAGCGGAAAACGCGTCCTGGCCACCACTGGTAAAGGGGTTGTGCGCCCATGCACCGGTTGACCAAAACAATAACGTTGCTACGAGAATAATTAAATACATGGTGCCATCGCCAAAAGAGGAATGCCAACAGCCAGCGTCGAAATGGCCGAAGCAAGATAACTTGTCGCCGCTACACGCAGTAAAAAGCGCGACTCATTTTCTGCATTTGCCGCTACGTGCCACGACTTAAAGGCGCAAATTCCCAAATAGATAACAATAAGAAACGTAGGAATTAAAAAACTAAGGTTTATCCAATTAAATGGGCCCGCCTCGGCCGCAGGTTTAGCCAGCTGACAAGCCACCGCGACTCCGCCATAAGTAAATACAAACCAGAGCGCCCAAATCACAAACCCGGCCACAAGATGCCAAGGGTGCGCGCGGGAAACTTTCATTTAGCCTCCCATATTGTTGGTAAGATCAAAAAGCTTGCGAAGCTTAGCCAAAAAATAACAAGTGTAAACAACCACATGGGGCTCATTACGACAATTTCATAGGACAGCTTTGTACTGATGTAATCATAACTAACCCGCAGTGCCTGGAGCGTAGTGGTGATCACGCTGATGATACTGTGGAAAAGCAAAAAGGCCAGCATCACCAACAATACGGCATCATACGCATTAGTCGTAAATTGCAGGTCACTCGAAACAGTGATGAAAGCCAATAGTCCAACATGACCCATTCCACAGGCTGAAACGAGCCAAAGCCACTTAGCGAGCGACTTCTCTTGCTCACGGCGCAAATAGCGATTCAGACGGCGATACAAAGTCACTGCAATGGTCAGTAACGCACCACTTAGCCCCATTAAAACCGGCGAAATTGCCGACACGTCAGGTAAGGTTTTATTTGGTGAAACTGTCCACAAATATAACCAACCGAAAAGCAGCGACAAATATAAGGTGCCGTCAGCTAACAGAGTCACACACATACCCCATAACCCTGGGCCGTCAAAGGTACGCGAGTGCAGAGGCGGCTCTCCCCGGCTCGCTTCTTCATCCGTCAGTGGTGCCATCGTCTTGTGCGTGCCGTTCTCCCAACTCCAGCGTAAAAAGAAGCCTAGACCCAATATGGCGAAAAAGATGCCGACCATATACGCTTTAGACACCAGGCTGATGCACAACCCCGCCAGGGTAGCCGCACAAATTAGAGGCCACCACGAATGGCTGGGAATATGAATAACTTCTTTTAGCTTGCCACTAATCGCATCTGTTCCATACAGTTCCCGTCGCCCGTGCTTAATACTTTTTAAGCCATGTTCGCCAGCTGGAATGCTATTAATCAACGACGGGTCGTCCCATAGTGGATGACGTGATTTTACCTCAGGGATACTGGCAAAATTGTAAGACACCGGCGGCATGCCCGTGGCCCATTCCAATGTATCAGCTTGCCAAGGATTAGATGAAGCCTTTCGACCATATCGAAAATGTAGCGTCACATCTAAGACGAGCATTAGAATACCAATCGCGAGCACGAAGCCACCAATGGAAGAACTCAGATTTAACCAATCCCAGCCCAGGCCACTTTCGTAAGTAAACACTCGGCGTGGCATGCCCAACAGACCAGTTAGGTGCATGATCAGAAACGTTGAATTAAATCCGACAAACACCAAGCCAAACGCCCAGCGTCCCATTCTCATAGACGGCATTCGTCCGGAAAAATGGGGCAACCAGTAATATAGGGCGGCGATCAGCGGAAAGAACATTCCGCCAATAAGCACATAATGAAAATGCGCCACTACAAAGTGCGTATCGTGCACCTGCCAGTCAAAGGGCACCAGTGCTAGCATCACACCAGTCAACCCACCGCAAACGAAGATAAACAAAAAGCCAAAAATCCATAGCATCGGCAGTTCAAACCGAACACGGCCTACCCACAATGTCGTTAACCAAACGAAAATCTGAATGCCTGTGGGAATCGCCACCAGCATGCTGGCAATGGAAAAAAATGCCTGGGCCAAATGAGGGATCCCGACGGTAAACATGTGGTGTACCCATAAGCCAAAGCTGATAAACCCAGTGATGATTACTGATAATACAACCCAACGATATCCCACCAGCGGTCGACCCGCGAACACTGGCAATATAGTGGAGACCATACCCGCTGCCGGCAGAAAAATAATGTAAACTTCAGGATGGCCGAATAACCAGAACAAATGCTGCCATAAAATAGGGTCACCACCAGCGTTAGGATCAAAAAAAGGCATTTGCGCTGCCCGCTCAAGCTCTAACAGAATGCTAGCCAGAATCAGCGGAGGAAAACCGAACACGATCATTAACGCCATCGCGAGAATATACCAGCAGAAAATAGGCATTTTGCTCAAACTCATGCCCGGCGCTCTTGTACGCAAAATCGAGACGGTAAGCTCAATACCTGCTGATACTGCAGATATTTCTACAAAAGTCACTCCGAGTAGCCAGAAGTCTGAGCCCGCGCCAGCGGAATAGTCGTCGCTGGATAAGGGTGTGTACATAAACCAGCCCGAATTAGGCGCGATGCCTAGCACCAGACTTGACAGCAAAATCAACCCTCCAAAGAGGTAACAGTAATAGCCTAAGGCGCTCAAACGGGGAAAGACTAGATCGCGCGTGCCGATCATCTTTGGAATAAGATACATCGCCGCGCCTTCCAGAACCGGAATGGCAAACAAGAACATCATAATAGTGCCGTGCATAGTAAAAACCTGTGAATACAGGTCGGCAGTAATGAGTGTCTGACCTGGCAACGCCAATTGCGAGCGGATCAGCATTGCCAGCAAAATGCCTACGAGAAAAAAGATCACCCCGGTTAGCATGAATCGCTGACTGATAGAAGTATGGTTTACCGCTGCAAGATTGCCCCACCCAGGTAGGTTATCCCACACCTTGGCAAAATTTTTGTGTAGTTCTGATTTGCCATTCATTGTGTTTTACCTTGTTGGACGAGCCATGCATCAAACTTCTCAGCAGAATGAGCAATGACTTTAAAATGCATTTTAGCGTGAGAAAGGCCGCAATATTCGGCGCATTGGCCACCGAACTCACCTACTTCATCGGCTTGCAAACGCACGATGTTCGTGTGCCCCGGGATCGCATCAATCTTTCCTCCTAGCCGTGGCACCCAGAAGCCATGAATCACGTCCGCACTAGTCACATGAATATCAATTGGCGTATCGACAGGAATATGAATTTCATCTGTTAGTTCAATATCATGTTGCGGATAGGTTACATCCCACGCCCATTGTCTGGCATGCACATCAATTCGCACAGCGCGCTCATCTACCAAAGGCAGCATAATATTCCCGGCTGGAATACCAAAAATGAGCAATACGGTTATGCCCACCGTGGGTAACACAATACCGCCCCACAAAACCATACGAGTAAGAACGCGTTTTACATCTGCATCGCTATATTTACGATTGCGTCGGAAGCTGGCATACCACCAGAGTGAGCAAATCCCCAGTAATACCACGACTCCAACCGTGAGCATGCCCCACCAGATTGTGGTAACCGCCTTGGCTGACGGACCTGCCGGGGCGAGAATGGAATACGGCTCACTGCAACCTGCCAACAATAAGGCACTGGCAGTGAAAAGATATTCTGTTACTCTATTTACCAAACTCACTCCTTAAACGGTATTTAGGATCTGACGCTTCTATGTCGAATTCAATAATCAGCAGCCGCGCTTCACTTAGGGGGCATGCGCTACATCCAGCCCTGATCCATTTTCCCATCGCGTTTTTGCTCATACTCATTGTCACAGATATTGTATTTATCCTTACCAGCGATCCTTTCTGGGCTGAAGCCAGTTTTTGGCTTACTGCTGCTGGACTGGCATTTGGTGTTTTGGCCAGCCTTGCCGGTGCCATTGATGTTTTTACTGTACGTATTGTTCGCCATATTGTCGCAGCCTGGGCTCACGCCGTTCTAGCAGTAATGACGCTATCGCTGACCACATTTAACCTTACCTTACGCCTAGGCGATAACCCCGGCGAACTTATTAATCCCTGGGGAATCTATGTCAGCGTTCTAGCTGGCATCCTTATCGGTATTACTGGTTTTTTGGGCGCTCAACTGGTTTTTGCTTACGGCGTAGGTGTTAACGAGCCTCAAAATAATGAACGCTAAGTTGAGCCCTAGATTGGCCATGGCACAAAACCAGGTGCAGCAGGTTTTGCCAGGACCACAAACAGTATGCTTCCGACGCCGCAAAATATCGCTATCAGAAAGCACCAGCTAAAGCCTGCCAGATAACGCATTTCCTGGCGTTCAAGGCGCGTTATCAGTAGCCCAAGGCTCGCGTGCAATATCACCAGTATCGTCACAATGGTTAGTTTCACCATCAGCCAGAAAGTAAGGGTGTCGTTTATTACAAAGACCAATGTTCCCGCAATAATAGAAATGATAGCCGCGGGCGAAGCCACATACGCGAATATCAGCCGCGCTACCGACCCCATTCCAAATGGAATATCGATAAAGTCTTCGCGCATTTTCGACTCAGTAGCAATTAAGATTGGCAAATACAACACGGTTGCCAACCAGATCAGAAGACCGAAGATGTGAAGACCTAAAAGCCAGAGCATGAGCAACCTTACATTTATTTCATAATACTAGTTACAGCACTCGCCCCTGAAATGGTTTAGAAAAAAATGAATTTTTGCGATCGCACGTGACGAAGTGAAGTTAGCCGATCCCTTATTAGAGAGTAAATGAACAATATAATTCTAACCTACGGTCAGCGGTAGAATATTTACTTGTATATAAAGGTTACTGTATATACGATCTATACACCGTTTCTCAAAGAGCAGAGATAATAAAAAATGAAATGTACCTCACTTAACGTTGGAGCCTTTTACAAGTTAAGTAAGAGTAGAATAAAGCCTAGCTAGGCTGGCACTTGCAGCTTGGCGAGAGACACATAAGATTTCCAACTTTGACGGGTCTCACCGGAGAAAAACAGGCAACTCCATGTTTAAGAATTTAATTATTGCTACATGTGCGATCGTATCATCCTTCATTTCCATAATGTTAATCGGTAGTTTAACCCGAATTCATATATGGTCTCCTCCCGTATTGCAAGGTTTATCATCTAGATAACAGGGACAGGATTGCTGTCATATATTCGGTCTTTAATTAGCTGTAAAAGCTATGACCTTGATGTATTTCGCGCATATCGTCCTTATCAGATTATCGGTATTTTATTACCCCTGAATTCGACAGGTTTTAAATATGCCGGTTTGACCTGTTATGTCATCTATCTGTTATGCCTTCGCAATTCGTTGAAGTGTTTGTTCTTATTATACTGGTGAATATTCCTCACCTGATACCGTGATTGCCCATGCCATTCTGGCCATCTTATTGGCATACGCTACACATGCCCGATTATGCCCTCTTGTACAAACCAGATGGTTTATCCATAGGCTGAGTTTGTCATCTTTGGATTTAGCTCTAGAAACGACGGCTTTGGCGCCTTGGACGAGTAGACATCGTAAGTAACGATTACCTTTTTTACTGATACCCAATAATACATCTTTTCCGCCACTACTATGTTGCTTGGGGACCAAACCTAATGACGCTGATACATCACGTCCCTTGCGATAAGCTCTGCCATTACCAACTTCATTAAAGTAGGCACTTGATATCATCGGGCCAATACCGGGAACAGATAGCAAACGCTGACAAATTGCATTGTTTTTTGCATATTGCATTATTGCCTTGTCATATACATCGATACTGCTATCTAGCGTATGGAGTTGTTCATTAAGCTGTAACAGGAGTGCCTTAAACTGTATTGATAATTGCTGGTTGCCATCCTGCAGCCATATTGAGATATGCTTGCGTAGTGTATGGACGCCTTGAGGTATGCATATCCCATACTCCGCCACCAGTCCTCTTATTTGGTTGCACAATGCTGTGCGCTGCCCAACAGCTAATGCTCTGGCCTTATGCTGAGCTTGATTATCTTGTTGTTCTACTGACTTTATACCAGCAGATCTGATATGGGGCTGACGGGCGGCAATGGCTATAGCTAAGGCATCGTTATAATCGTTTTTATTACCGACTAAAAACGCTTTAACATGCTGTGGCGGAACCAGTTTTACTTCATGGCCACATCCTTGAATTTCCCTCGCCCAATAAGAAGAAGTTGCACAAGACTCTATAGCAACAAGACATTGAGGATGAGAATGAAAGAAAGCTAGCACCTCTGCTCGCTTTAACATTTTCTTTTTCAGCAGCCTACCTTCCTTGTTGCAGCACACCACATGAAAGACTCTTTTTGCGATATCTAACCCGATTGTTGTAATCTTCATCTTGGTCTTCTCCCGTTTGATTGTAAGTTCAAATTCAATCATGGCACTTGGATGCCGAATTTGGGAGGAGACTGGATAAAGGTTTAAATCTTTGAATATTTTCTGTCTTTCTTCTAAAGATTTGCTCGCAAAGAAAACGATAGAAATCGTTTCGTTACCTAATGTCGGATCTTGCTTTAAGGCTTCTTGGATCGCTGCGTTTCTGTGTTGACCGTCAGTGATGTAAAGTTCAGCATCTTCATCAATAATGAGAGTGCCGATTTTTTGTTCATGTTTAGAATCGCCAATAGCAACAAACTCTGATAAGCCATCGATACACGCTGTCAGCGCCGAAAATACATAGTTATCCCTGTTGTCCAAAATATAATTGGCAATGTCAGGAATGCGTTCTTCATTTATTATTCTCTGCGCTCTTTTATCAACTGGAAGTTGGCCTTCATCAAAGCTAAATATTCGCTTCAATCTCTTTAATGGGCACATTACGATGTAGTATTCATCGTTGGCTTGTTGGCCTTTGATTGCAGGGAAGGACATTCCTGAAGCTATTTGGGACATAATTTAACTATCAAACTAATCGTTGTTCGTGCTATTCGAGTAATGTTCTTACGAACATAATCGCATTATGATACATTGCAAATCATCAAATGTCTTTAGCCGTTCAAACGTATCACATAAGAATTATGACGACTTATTTAGATTACAATGCTACTTCCCCGGTTCTGCCTGAGGTGGCGGACTTTGTTTACCAATTAATGACTGAAGAGTATGGCAATGCAGGCAGTCGTACTCATGTATTTGGGGCCAAAGCAAAGGCATATGTAGAAGCGGCAAGAGGGCAAGTTGCACAGATTGTTGATGCGGATAAATCTGAAGTTATATTCACTAGTGGGGCCACAGAGAGTAACAATATTGCAATCTTGGGTCTTAAAGAATATGCGCTCAAAAATAACAAAAAGCATATTGTTACGACCGCTATAGAACATAAAGCTGTATTAGAACCTATTGAACACCTAGCAGAAGATGGTTTTGAAGTTACTTATGTGAGTCCAGGTCCCTCGGGGCTTATAAGTGCACAAGATATTTATAGTGCGCTTCGCGATGACACGATTCTCGTATCAGTAATGCACGTAAATAATGAAACAGGATGCATTCAATCAATTAGTGAGATATGCGAATTGCTTAAAGATCATCCTGCTTATTTTCATGTAGATGCTGCTCAAAGTTTTGGCAAAATAAGCGAAGCTCTTTGTAATAAACGGATTGATTTTATTAGTGCAAGTGGTCACAAGCTTTATGCTCCAAAAGGAATTGGCGCTCTAATAATGCGTAAACGAGGATTTATGAAGGCCCCTCTGAAACCTTTGCTTTATGGAGGTGGTCAGGAAAAAGGCCTTAGGCCTGGTACCTTGCCAGTTCAATTAATTGCCGGCTTCGGCTTAGCTTGTCAGTTAGCCGAAAAGCATGCGACCGAATGGATTCAACACTGCTCAAAAATAAAAAAGCAAATGATAAGCTTGGTGAGCGATTTAAACGGAAACATAATTGGCTCCGATACCTCACCATTTGTCATTAACTTCTACATACCGGGAGTAAATTCAGAGGCTGCAATGGTTTTAATGAAAGAGTCTATAGCCATTTCAAATGGCTCCGCATGCACATCATCTAGCTACAAACCGTCTCACGTGCTGACAGCAATGGGCCTCTCAGATGATGCTGTAGCTGGATCATTACGAATTTCTTGGTCACATATGATAAAAGATCTACCGGTCGACGCAATAAGAAACAGTCTACTGAAGTTGATGTAATAAAATGGGACTTGGTCACAATCTGGTCACAACACCAGCTCAAGTTAGTGGACACTATACATTTAATGAAGCGCCAATATTGGCGCACCCGAGAGGATTCGAACCTCTGACCTTTGCCTCCGGAGTGCAAAGCCACCAATCAGCGCTTTATGGGTTACCCTCAACCAACCTATGAAAACCCTCAATCGCTCTATCAAGGCTTTCGTTATTATCGAAATAAAGCTGGCTTAGCCGGCTTTTCTTTATTTGGTATGTCGCACTGGCAAAGGCTAGCGTTTCTTTAAAGCCACTAAATTCTTCATCAAACACCTCACGCTTTGGTTTTGCCACCCGCTTTTTTTTAACACACTAATTATTGGCGCTAATTGAGTTTATAATACCGGTTAAACAGTTTTTGAATTACATCGACCAACTTGAGTAGAACATGGCCCATAAAGTACGTTATAAGTTTAAAGGTGTGGCAAAAGAGATAAATTTTTCTTACAGCCGCCATCAAAATATGCATGAAGCCGTGGCCGAAGCTGAGGAAATAGACCTTTCCCAGTTCCTGCAAACTGAACAGCAACTTGCCGCTATCAGTAAAGACAAAAAGACCGTAAGAAACTTCAGAGATACCGAATTTGTAAAAATGGGGTTTTCTGAATTGTATTTTTTAAAAAACGGGCAAGAATGATGGTTGCGCCCTTTCAACACATACTAGACCTTTGAACTACTTTGCTATTGGGGATTAACAGCCAAGTCTTAAAAATGGAGGGCTCGATAGTGTTCGAACCTCTGCCCCTGGAGTGCAAAGCCACCAATCAGCGCTTTATGGGTTACCCTCAACCAACTCATGAAAAGCCTCAATCGCCCTATCAAAGCTTTCATCATTATCGAAATAAAGCTGACTTAGTCGGCTTTTCTTGATTTTGTAGGTAGCGCTGGCAAAGGCTAGTGCTTCTCTAAAGCTGCTAAACTCTTCGTCGAACACTCTAAACACCTCGCGCTGAGGTTTTGCCACCCGCGTAATACTCCCATTCACTTCATAATCGAACCCTGCAAATTGAAGACGGGAAAGGGTTTCTTTGCCTAATCGCATGCCGCCTTTTAGGCTTATTTGAAATGCCGCGTCCATTTCTTCAATTTCCTCCATGCTCCAGTGGTTAAACACTCGAATGGCCTTTTTGTACTTTTCCGCCAACCGCTTTTTTAACACGGTTATTCTGGGTTCTAGCGTGGCGTTGTTTTCATTTTTTAAAAGTTCAGTGCATTCGTTGCATGAAGGCACGGAAATAAAGTCGGCCTGTAGATGTCCGTCTTGCCAGTCGTGAATGAATTTTATGGGTGGAATAAAGTCTTGCCGTGCAGCTTCGCAGCCGCAGTAAATGCAGCGATTAAAATCAGCCGAATGTACCGCGTTTAGTGGCTGATAGAATTTCTGATAATTCTTAACTGACATTCTGCTACATACGTAAAGTTGAAAGGGTGCGAACGGTGATTACAGTACCACAGTCGCTTTTTTAGGGTACGCTAATTGTGCTCAGCTAATACAAACGCCTACAAACGCCGCCCTTGTGCGGCGTTTGTTTCATTCAGATACGATAAAAGACTACAACCGCGACGGTCTACTGTGCGGGTCGCCCTCTACGTGGCCTTTTGGCGGTCTTTGTTTAGGCTTTGCGGCAATAGGCGTTTCGCCATCACTCTCCTCGCCTTCTTCATCAATATCCCATGTGCCTTCTTCGCTCCACGGGTCGTCGTCGGGGAATTCCCCTATATTGATTTCTTTTACCGAGTAATCGGGCTGGTAACGCATGTCGTAGTTGGCCGCCCGTACTATGGCAATACATAACATTAAGGCCACAGCTAATAACGGAACGCCCCCTATTATCGACGCTGTTTGAAGCGTTTCTAACCCACCAACAAACATAAGCACTATAGGCATAAACGATAGCGCGAATGCCCAGAACAAACGATTCCAGCGCAATGGCTCTTCGTCTACTTCTTTTTGCACTACAGCTGCCAGAATGTAAGAAATGGAGTCGAAGGTAGTTGCGGTAAAGATTAGCGCTAACAAGGTGAATACAAAAATGACTATGTAGTCCAATGGCAGCGTGTGTAACATGGCGAAAATCGCGGCCGTAGGGCTTTCTTGGTTAAGAATACTCACCACGTCTAGCTCACCCGAAAGCTGCAAATACAAGCCATAATTTCCCATTACCATGAAGAATAAAAAGCAGCCCATGGTGCCGAAGAACATGGAGCCCGCCACCATAGTGCGAATGGTTCGCCCCCTTGAAATGCGGGCAATAAAAAGCCCTACGCTTGGTGCAAACACCAGCCACCATGCCCAGTAGAATATGGTCCAGTCTTGAGGGAAATGCGTGTTTTGAAAGCCATTAAATTCAGCAAAAGGCTCTAGCCAGGTAGCCATTTTAATAATGTTGCTAAGTACGCGGCCCAAAGCATCTAGGCCGGTATTGGCCATAAACAACGTAGGCCCCACAACAAATATAAATAATAGCAATCCTATGGCCAGCCAAAAGTTAATGTCTGACAGCAGCTTAATCCCCTTCTTTAAACCTACATACGCGCTGTAACCAAAGATAGCTGTACAGGTTACTAGCACCAGAACTTGGGTGGTAAGCGATTTAGGTACGCCGAATAGTTCGTGCACCCCTTCATTTATCATGGGCGCTGCCAAACCTAACGTGGTCGCCCCGCCGCCTAACATTCCGAAGATAAAGCTGATGTCGATAATTTTACCCAGCCAGCCGTGAGCCATTTTCTCGCCAATAACCGGCATGAGTGCTTCAGATATTTTAAGTACGCTGTGATTGCGCACATAGTAGAAGTACGCAATAGGTACGGCGGGAATGAGGTAAATTGCCCAGGCAAGCGGGCCCCAGTGGAAAATACCGTAGGCTGCAGCCCATTTCGCGGCTTCGGGGGTTTCACCTTCTATGTGAAACGGTGGCGCTTGGTAGTAGTACACCCATTCAATCATGGACCAATACAAAATAGACGCGCCAATGCCTGCACAAAACAGCATGGCAGCCCATGATACTGGCGAGAACTCGGGTTTCTCTTCCGGGTCGCCTAGTTTTATTTGCCCGATGTCGCTGAACATGATGTAAATCATGAACCCACCAGCGCCAACACCAAGCAAGAGATATAAAACACCAAGTTTACTGGTTACGAAGTCTTTTGCAGCTGCCACCCACTGTGCGCCTTGGTCCGGCCAAATAATTAGAGGAATGGTGACAGAGAGAAGAAGAATTAGAGAGCCAAAAAAAGTGGGCTTGTCGATTACGCTAAACGCGCCTTCCTGTTTAATAATGGCCTTGGAGGAGGCCGCATCTCGGGTATTACTACTCATACACGATCCTTTGTTTTGTTTTTATAGATGCCTTATACGTTTGGCTTTAAACGGGCGATCTTAAAAAACAGTTTATCAGAATTGTGTTAGCTAATGGGTTGCTTCAATTCGATGTGCGTTTATTCATTCGTGCTTTGGTTGTTAGCATGCCCATGCCCAATGCGGCCATAGATACCGCAATAACGCCGTTTAGATAGTTGGAAGAACGCATAGGGCACGTAATCGAGCACGTTAACGCCCAGGGTGGCAGAGTAAAACGCACCAGCCGTTGTCCACGGAATAAGGCCTGTGGTCATAGTGGCACCTTCTTCTACCGACCGAGATAGCACAGCGGGGTCAAGGTTCTGCTGTTCATATTTCGGTTTAAACAACTGGCAATTCAAAATGATAGAGATATAGGCCTCGCCCATGGCCACATTGCCTAGAAAACCAGACGCAATGGTCACGGCTATTAGGGTTGCCGTGCGTTTTACCCGTTCAATAATGCCTTTCAGTAACGCAGCTAGAAAGCCTGCACCATGCAGTATGCCGCCCAATGCGATTGCCATTAAGGCGAGGAGCAACGTCCAGCTCATACTACTAATGCCGCCTCGTCCTAGTAAGGTATCTAAATTTGCGATACCCGTATTTTGAGGGGTGTTTTCCCACAACGCGTTGAGCACACTAATGGTGTTGGTGTCTTGATAGAAAATAGCGATGATACCGGCAAGCAGAATACTGCACGACATGGTTACTTCAGCCGGCACTTTCTTGATGCTCATTACCGTAAGCAACACCAGCGGTAACAGTGTTATATAGGGTGCAAGGTTATAGTGACTGGCGAGTGCTGCTTTTATTTCAATTATTTCGTTAACATTTAAGTTTTGGTTTGCGTAGCTAAAGCCAATTACCAAGAAAATTACAAAGGTGAGAAGAAAGCTAGGTAGTGTAGTTAGCAGCATGGCGTACATATGCCGATACAGATTGGTACCCGCGCTCATGGATGCGAGGTTGGTGGTATCAGACACCGGCGACATTTTATCGCCAAACGTCGCGCCACATACCACCATGCCTGCCACAAAGGGGAGTGGTATGTTCATGGCAGCGCCAATACCCATCAGCACTACACCCATAGTGCCCACCGTACCCCACGATGTGCCTGTAGCTACCGACATTACCGCACACAAAATTAATCCCACCGCCAGGAAGATACTGGGGTTTAGCCAACTTAAACCGTAATAAATTAGCGTTGAGATAGTGCCACTTTGCATAAAGCTGGCGATAACCATACCAATGAGGATAAAAATATAGATTGCTGGCATGGCCCGGGTTAATGCGCTGGTCATTAATTCGCGGATTTGCAGATACTTGTACCCCAAGCTAAAGGCATTGATACCAGCCCATAGCAAACACAGAAATAGTAATGCATGCAGGCTAATGCCAAGGCCAAATAATCCGCCTGCTGTCAGTGCGACAATAACACCAAAACAAAGTAGTGACTGAGGAAAACTAGGGTTACGTAAAGACTTAGGCGACATGAAAGACCTGTTGAACCGCTTGAAAAATGAAAGTAGTGAAAAACAGTATAACGACTTTGCTATGCGTTGGAATGACCTTGAAGCAGCATAGGCTTAGGATGCGCACAGTGCCTTTGAAATCAATGCCTCTTTCAGCCAATAAGTGCTGCCTAAAAGAGCAAAATGAAGGTTTGCTTTGCCTATAAAACACCATAAATGGTAAATTAAACCTCTTTTAGTCATTTATGACTATTTAATTGACACACCTTATTAAGTAGCCATACTAAATAATTACGTTACTAATGGCTATTTTTGGTGTTTTATGGACAAGGTTGAATATACGAAAAAACTACTTGGTAACCTCGTAAAGCAAGCGAGAACTGCTTCTATGGATCAAGACGAGTTAGCGCTTAGAACCGGTACTAGCAAAAATACTGTTAGCAGGTTAGAGCGAGGAAAAGGCATAAATTCGGATACATTGCTTACAATATTGAATCAACTCGAAGTGCTTGACCCACTTATTGAAACCATCGAAAAGGAGTACGAATTAGTAAGCAATAACCCTTTGAGAAAAAGCTCACTCATAGAAAAGGAGTTACCTAATGACTTCTAGAGCTTATGTTTTTGTTGACGGACTCGAAAATAGCCCGGTGATATGCGGCGTTGTTGAGTTAGACCCAAAGACCAATATCGGGAAGTTTCGATATGGACAAAGCTACCTACAAAGGGATGATGCATTCCCACTAGATCCAGTTCACCTCCCCCTACTTAGCGATCAGTTTATTACCAGAGTCAATAAAGGGATGTTTGGCGCTATCTTAGATGCTGGAGCAGATAGCTGGGGTAAAAAGCTTATTTTGTCACTGCACTCAACCAAGCCTAACAATGACCTAGAACTCGTTCTGGCGGGTTCTGGGATGGGTGTTGGCGCACTTACTTTTAGCTTATCTAGAAGTGCAAGTAAGCCAAAGAAGAATAAGAATACGCTTGGCGATATCCCCATTTTATTGCAGGGAAAAAGGGCAATTCTTAAAAATGAAGACATTCCTAAGGAAGTCAAAAAAGCATTTGAATACGGGTCCAGTATGGGTGGCGCCCGACCTAAAACACTGATTGAAGACAGTGGTATAAATTACTTAGCGAAATTCAACCGTCCAGATGATTTATACAACGTATGTTTAGTAGAACATGCAACAATGACAATGCTAGAAGAACTGGATGTTAGAGTTGCAGCCACATCTATAGTGAACAACCAACAAGAAGAAATATTATTAGTAGAGCGATTCGACTGTAACGCTGATAGACCAACACACCATTTCTTGAGTGCTAATTCCCTAATTAGCCAAGAAAAGTTGACGAAGCAGGCACTAACTGAGAATTATAGTTATGGTGCTTTGGCAGAGTTTATAATGAAGCATGGAGCAGAGCCGAGAGATGCACATGAACTGTACACACGCATGGTTTTTAATATCTTAATGGGTAACACTGATGACCATTCCAGAAATCACGCTTTCTTGTATTCCTTCTCAGATAAAAAATGGCGCTTATCTCCAGCCTACGACGTATTGCCGATAAACAACTCCCGCCAACATGGAATTGGAATAGGGGTTCACGGCAGAGAAGGAACGCTCGAAAATGCGCTGTCTCAATCTAAAAGGTTTGGACTTTCTCAAGCGAAAGCCAAAACAATCATTTCTAGTGTGCAAGCGTTAACTAATGAATGGATATCTTATTTTACCAAGGCTGGTGTACCCGATACCGATATAGAAACGCTTAAGGGGATTATTCCTTCATAGGTAATCAGAAAGGGTATTGGCCCGCCCTAGAGGATTCGAACCTCTGACCTCGGCCTCCGGAGGGCCGCGCTCTATCCAGCTGAGCTAAGGGCGGATCGTGCTACGGTTGTAATAACCGTGTACGTTCGCAAAGGAAAAATACGCAGTTAAATGTATGCTGCAAACGGGGCGTAATAATACTTACGCGGTGGGTTGGCTTCAACTCATTTATTAAAATCTCTTTAGGTGGCTTGGAACAAGTGTTAAAAATCCTTACTTTTTATGGGTAATTGGCTTCAAATAGTTGTTCAACCCCAATTAACCGTTATAATCTGGCCAGTTATATTTTAAACAAATTCATCATTGCCTGGAGACAGATGTGAAATTAAAGACTTGGTTAACTGTTGCTGCTACTGCGCTAACTGTTTTTGCAGCACAAGCACAAGAAATGAGTAACGATGAAATTGCCGATCGCATTAAGCCGGTAGGTCAGGTACACGTTGCAGGCGCAGCGGCTGAAGGAAGTGCTGGCGCAGCTGGCGGTGCAAAGTCTGGTGAAGACGTTTACAACTCTGCATGTGTTGCATGTCACTCAGCAGGCGTTTTAGGAGCTCCTAAAGTTCACGTTGCAGCAGACTGGCAACCACGTCTAGATGAGCGCGGTCTTGATGGCGTATGGCAAAACGCATTGAACGGTATTAATGCTATGCCTCCTCGTGGTACATGCGGTAACTGTTCTGATGACGAAATTAAAGCTGCAATCGAGTACATGATTGAAGGTATCTAATACCCGCTAAATCGTAACAACTTGATGGAAAAAGTAGCGTTTTACCCTCTGATCGGGTAATTTAACTCTTTGGGGAAACGTTACTTTTTTACTGGCGAGCGGAATGTCACAAGATTCGACGCAACATGAGTTGACGGAAGAAGAACTGCGCGAACTTATACCGCAGCTTCAGCAACTCACTGACAAGTACAAGCGCGCTGAACGTGTTCAGAAGGCGCTTTTCGACATTTCTGAACTTGCCAGTTCTGTAAGTCACCTTAACCGTCTTTACTCCGCTATTCATGAAATCATTGCCGATTTTATGAATGCCGATAACTTCTTTGTCGCCTTTTACGAACCCGACAGTAACGTTGTCGATTTCGCTTACTTCATTGACGAATTCGACGAACAAACTGTTCGCCAGTTCCCCGCTGAATCGTTAATGGACGGCATGACCGGTTACATTCTCAAAACCGGCAATCATCTATTTTACAAACGTGACGACGAAGAAAACTTTGCCTCTCAGCATGATATAAAGCTAGTTGGCTCGCAGCCGTTTGAGCTGCTGGGCGTGCCCCTTAAACGAGGAAGCCAAGTCATAGGTGCCATGGTAGTGCAAACTTATGATGAAGGTGTGCACTATACGCAAGAAGATTTAGAAGTACTGCTATTCGTTTCTCAACACATTGTTACCACGGTTGATAGAGTAAAAAACCGTGAGCTCACTGAACGCACCATCCGCGAACGCACCCGTCAACTGCGAAAAATTAACGACGACCTTCAAGAAGAAATATTAGAGCGCCAAAAAGTAGAGTCGCTACAGCAGGCTTTATTCGAGATATCTGAGCTGGCCGCTAATCTTGAAGGTGATATGGATGTGTTTTACTCCAGTCTGCACGAAATTTTAGCCAGGCTAATTAGCGCACCTAACTGCTACATTGCCATTCTTGATAAGGAAAACGAGCTACTCGCATTCCCGTATTTTAGTGACGCACAAGAAAAGAATATAAGTTCAAGGCCTTTGGGGCTTGGTCTAACTGAATTCGTATTGCGAACGGGGCAAGCTGAGCTGGTTAACCCACCCAGAGTATTGGAGCTTGCAGAGTCTGGCGATTTGGATGTGTCGGTTGCGCAAACCATGCTAAACAGTGCGAACTCGTGGTTAGGTTCGCCGCTTGTTGTAGATGGCGAGATAGCGGGTGTTATTGCTGTACAAACCTACGGTATGCACGCTAAATACAATTCTCGCGACCAAGAGCTTTTGCGCTTTGTATCGCACCATATTGCGGTAGCCATTGAGCGTAAGCGCAATACCGAGTCGATGCAGCGCTATAACGTTGAGCTTGAGGAGCGCGTTAAAGAACGCACAGCTGAACTAAACCGCGCTAATAAATTCTTAAAGCAACAGATTGAAGAGCGTAAAGAGATTGAGCTTAAGCTTATTCACGACGCGCATCACGACTCTTTGACAGATTTGCCTAACCGTGCCATGTTCACTAGCCGCTTAGAGCTGGCTATTGCCAGTAAGCAGCGTTACAGCGAAAACATGTTTGCGGTGCTGTTTATCGACCTAGACCGCTTTAAAGTTATTAACGATACCCTAGGTCATCACGCCGGCGATGAGTTCTTAATTGAAGTAGCCAGACGTATTGCGCTATGTATTCGTGGTCACGACCTGCTAGCGCGCTTAGGCGGTGATGAGTTTGTTGTATTGCTTGATAACTTTGAAGATGAAGCAGACGTAAAAGAAGTGGCTAGCCGTATAATTTCATCTATTTCCGAGCCGTTCTTGCTTGATGGTCGAGAGATGTATTCAGGTGCAAGTATTGGTATTGCGCACTTAGAAACCTACTATCGCGCCGCTGATGAAGTGCTTCGTGATGCCGATGCCGCCATGTATCAAGCGAAAACGCTAGGCCGCGGACGCTTTGTTATGTTTGACAAGAGCATGCGCAACAGGCTTATTGAAGAGCTTGAGCTTGAAAATGAATTCAGACGTGCGCTGCGTGAAGAAGAATTCGATTATTTCCTACAGCCCGTTATAAAGCTTAATGACGACAGCACGCTGTATAAAGAGATGTATATTCGCTGGTCGCACCCTGCCTACGGCAAGATTGCAAGAGAGCAGTTTAGACAAGTGGCTGAACATAGTGGCCTCACGCTAGATTTAGACTTGTTCCAGCTGACCAAAGCCTGCGAGCTGTTAAACCATTATAAAAACACCGACGACCCGATAAATAAAATAGCAGTTAACGTTTCAATTAATCATCTGCTACAGGCTTCTATGATAAACCAGATGATTAATGTGATTGAAACATCAGGTATTACGCCTAGCCAGCTTGTATTTGAGTTTGATGAAAACGACTTAAATCGCCGCTCTCAGTTCATTCTTCCAGCTATTAAGAAGTTAAAACGTGCGGGCGTAACTTTGGTGCTGGATAACTTTGGTAGCGGATTGGCTTCATTGAGTTATTTGTTTGCCTACCCCTTCGACTTCATCAAAATTGATCATCGCTTTGTTAAGTCACTGCCTCGCTCTCAACGAAACTTAAAACTTATTCAGTCTGTCATGCTTATTTCAGAGCATTTGAGGTTTCAGGTTATTGCTGAAGGCGTAGACTCACAGGCACAGCTAGATGCCCTTAACGAAATTGAATGCATTTATGGCCAAGGCAAAGTATTGAAGCACGCCAAAGTGCTGGATATGACGTCGCTAGCAAGCTGATAGTTAGTGCTTACTTGCTAGCGTAACCTCACCTCAATTAGCAGGCTACTTTTTCCCTAGAATATCTCGTAGATTAGCAATTCCCACCTGTGCCTTTTGCTGGCGCTCTTCTTTTGTCGCCTTCGGTTTCTGATTTTCCCACTGTACATCGTCAGGCGGCAGTTCGAATAGAAATCGACTTGGCTCTGGGTTGATCACTTCACCAAACTGTCGACGCTCTTTAGCAAGGCTGAATATAAGCTCGCGCTGGGCGCGAGTAATTCCCACGTAAGCAAGTCGGCGCTCTTCTTCCACGTTGTCTTCATCAATGCTGCTTTGGTGCGGCAATAAGCCTTCTTCCATGCCCACTAAAAATACAATGGGGAATTCCAAACCTTTTGAGGCGTGCAGCGTCATTAACTGAACTTGATCCCCTTCCCCGTCGTCTTCGCCGCGCTCCATCATGTCGCGCAATATCAGACGGTTCACCACTTCGGTTAAGGTCATGGGTTGGTCTAGGTCATTGCCTTCCAGCATATCGTTAACCCAACCGAATAAGGTACTTACGTTGGCCATGGCCATTTCGGCGGCTTTGGGGCTGGCGCTGGTTTCATATAGCCATTCTTCGTAGCCCATAGTGCGGATCATGGTGCGAACCGCGTCAGCGGTGTTGCCCCGTTCCGCATTGTCCGATAGCTCTACTATCCAGCGGGAAAAGGTAGAAACCGAATGAAAGGCTTTGTCGGGCAGCACGCTATTTAAGTTAGGGTGCGTCGCCGCTTCGAACATAGACACGTCCAAGCTATTTGCAAAGTTACCTAGCTTTTCTAGCGTAGCGCGGCCTATACCGCGCCCTGGCGTGTTAATAATGCGAAGCAAAGCGTTATCGTCGTCTTGGTTCACTAACAACCGTAAATACGCCATGATGTCTTTCACTTCGGCACGGCCAAAGAACGACATACCACCGCTTATTTTGTACGGAATGCGGTTACTCATTAACAGCTTTTCAAAAATACGGCTTTGGTGATTCCCACGATACAAAATGGCGTAATCTTTAAACTGGGTGCGGTTCATGAACTTATGCGCCAGCAGTTCTGCCACCACGCGCTCACCTTCATGCTCTTCGTTCTTCGCCTCTATCACTTTTAGCGGCTCGCCGTACTGCAGTTCTGAGAACAGGGTTTTATCGAACAAATGCGGATTGTTCTGAATAAGAATATTCGCGCAATGCAGAATACGGCCTGACGAGCGGTAATTTTGCTGTAGCTTAATGACGTTTAAGCGCGGAAAATCTTGCTGTAACAGGTGCAAATTCTGTGGCTTAGCGCCACGCCATGAATAGATAGACTGATCATCGTCGCCCACCACGGTAAAGCGCGCACGCTCACCTACTAATAGCTTTACCAACTCGTACTGACTGGTATTGGTATCTTGGTACTCATCCACCAGCAAGTAGCGAGTTTTACTCTGCCATTTGGCTCTTATTGCTTCGCTACTTTTTAAAAGTAATGTAGGTAATAAAATTAAGTCATCGAAGTCTAGCGCGTTATATGCCTTAAGGTTGTCTTGGTAGCGCTTGTAGGCTTCTGCAAACTCTCGCTCGCCCGTGCTGGTTGCTGATTTTAATAAAGCATCAGGCAAGATAAGGTCGTTTTTCCAATTCGATATGCAGCTTTGTAAAAGCTGAAGCTGATCTTTATCGCCATCGAGAGTGTCGGACGTTAGGTCGTTAAGCAACGCGAACGAGTCTTTATCGTCGAATAACGAGAAACCTGGCTTTAAGCCAAGATCTTTCACATGCGCTTTAATAATGGTTAAGCCCATGGTGTGGAAGGTCGATACTTTTAGCCCGCGCGCCTCCGGCTTGCCCAAGGTCTGCGCTACACGTTCTTTCATTTCACGTGCTGCTTTGTTGGTAAAGGTTACCGCTGCAATGTAGCGAGCTGGCATATCGCAGTTTCTAACTAAATGAGCAATCTTATTGGTAATTACGCGCGTTTTACCACTACCCGCCCCCGCCAGCACCAAACATGGGCCAGACACAAAGGTTACGGCAGACTCTTGAGCTTCATTTAGTTTCATTTAATACCTAGAACAACGTACATTTTCGGCGCGACACAGTTTTCATTGCATGTCGTGTCGATACCGATAGAATAGCTTTCATAATTTGAGCTGCGCATTATAAGGGAATTCCATGTTGGATCCGAAGAAACTCGAAGATTTAGCGAAACAAATTGCTGATGCCGTTCCACCTGGCGTTAAAAACATGGCTGAAGAAGCCGAAGGTCGAGTAAAGGCGGTATTGCAGTCGCAGCTGTCTAAGCTTGATTTAGTGACTCGCGAAGAGTTCGATATTCAAAGCCAAGTGCTTATTCGCACTCGTGAAAAGCTAGACGCTATGGAAAGCCGCATTGCTGAACTTGAAGCGAAGTTAGCGGAAAAGTAGGCGTTCAAAGCTTACAGAAACTCAAAAAGCGCCTTTATGGCGCTTTTTTTGTGGCTGAATACCATAAACAATGGTTTGTATTAGGCTAGTTACTTTTACTGTTACACCAAATAAAAATGTAGTGCCGTTCCTAGCGTGATGGCTAAACCAATATAGTGATTTTCAATAAACGCGGTGAAGCAGCCTTCACGCTGGCGGCGTTTAATAAGCTGATACTGGCGCACGCATAGCAGAGCCGAAAACAGCACGGCTAAGTAGTAAGGCCAGGTTGCGTTAATAGCACAGCCTATACACCACAGAATGGCAAGGGCTGCGGCCTGTAGCAGCATGACTATGAGTACGTCGTTTTTGCCGAACAATATAGCCGTAGACTTGATGCCTATTTGTAAGTCGTCATCGCGGTCTACCATGGCGTACATGGTGTCGTAAGCTACCGTCCATAGTAAGTTAGCAATAAACAACCACCAGCCGTACGCTGGTACTGTTTCTATCACAGCCATAAATGCCATAGGAATGGTCCAACCGAACGCGGCACCCAATACCACCTGCGGTAAATTGGTGTAACGCTTCATGAAGGGGTAGCTTGCTGCTAGGAGTAACGCTACCACCGACAACGCAATGGTTTGCCAGTTGAGAAATAACACTAAGACAAATGCTAAAGCGATAAGCGCACCAAAAAGTTGTAGTGCTTGTTTAGCCGACACTTCTCCGGTTGCAAGCGGACGCTGGGCAGTGCGCTTTACGCTACCGTCTACTTTTCTGTCTGCATAATCGTTAATCACACACCCGGCTGAACGCATGACAACTACGCCAGCCACAAAAATGAGCGTAATGCCTAAAGGCGGTAAACCTTGTGCAGCCATAAGAAGCGCCCACAGCGTAGGCCACAGCAGCAAGTAAATACCGACTGGTTTATCAAGGCGCATAAGTCGCGCATAGGCGTTCCAATTGTGCTTCATAATTGTTTTTCGCTTTCTTTTTCGTTTTTAGCAGAGCGGCTATACGCCGGTGAGGAAGGAAGAAATACCTCTGCTACTATCATGCTGTAGTTGCCTAACGTAAACAACGAGCGCCTGCCCCACAAGGTTTGATTACTGTTAATACCAAACTGCGAAGCTGGCACTGTACACACTTGAAACGCTGAGCGTGTAAAGCGCTTATCGTTAAACAAACGTTTTCCTAAAGGCTCTCGACCAAGGTCTGAAAGCTCGCTGTCAACAAAGGCTTGAGGGATGATAGAACGTGCAAACACCCATGGCTTATGATCGCCGCATAAGAGAATTTCTCGCGCTTGATAATGGGTTTCACCGTTGTCGAGTAACAACGACAGTTCATTGTCGTGAGGAATCTGCTCGTGCTGGCCAATAAGCTCTAGAGAAAAGTGGTTGCTTAAAGACTGTACTCGCTCGGTTAACGACCCAGTGTCTAACAGCCAGTTTTTAAGCTGTGCATTAGGAATTGTGATGCCAGAAGGTGTTTGCCAGTCAACCGCCAAACCCACTGGAAAAGTGGCATTAAAACTCACACGAAAAGCCCGAATAATGAATCTGTTAGTATGATAACACGTCATGTTCAATTATTTTCACTCGGTTAAACTTTTGCAGTAGTGTGTTTAATCAGAGTTTTGCTACACTACCAAGTGAATTTATTACTTTGGTGTTTCGGACTTCACTATGCTTAAGTCTTTAGTTTTACGCGTATTTGCGGTTAGTTTTTTCGTTCTTGGTTGTAACGCAGCAGTGGCGCAAGACAAGGCCAACTATGCTTATTTGGGCTTAGAGCCAGAGATTGTTACCAACTACATTAGCGATAGCGCACAAAAGCTAGGCTATGTACGCGTGTCGGTTGAATTGATGATCCACGATGTTAACCAGCTTGAAATTGCTGAACACCACATGCCGTTACTGCGCTCTACTGCCATTGAAATATTCGGCCAGCAACCGGCAGAGAAAGTTAAATCACTAACTGGTCGTGAAGATATTCGCCGCGCTATTCTTAAAGCGTTGCAAGAGCACATGAAGCAAGAGACGGGCGGCGAAGTGGTGAAGAACGTTATCTTCACCAAATACTTATACCAAGGCGGTTAAAAGTAGATAACGGGCTAAAAGGCTAACGTACGCCTTTTAGCTACATAAAACGCCACTAGCGTTTACCCGACCCAAGACTTAAGGCCCCGGCGAGCAAACATCCAGAAATAAGCCCGGCTGTATGTGCAGCATTCGCCATGTTTACCCACAAAATATCGGCATAACCTAGTACCAACCACACCAACATAAAGCCTACAATTGAATTTGGCAGCGACAAGCCCCAACTTGGTCGCAACCAGCCTAGCCACCACACAAAGCCCATTACGGCATACACCACACCAGACAAGCCGCCAAACAAGAACAGGTTGCCTTGCACAGGGTCACTAAACAGCGCTTGTGCGGCGTTCGAAATAGTGGCCGACATTAAGAACACAATAAGCAGCATGCTCATGCCAAGGGTGCGTTCAATTTTAGCTCCCAACATGCCCCACCACAGTAGGTTAAATATAATGTGCAGCGCCGAAAAATGAATGAACGCAGGGCCTAGTAATCGCCACCATTCGTGATTTTGCGACAAAATGGAAAATGGCTGCATCAATAAATGCTGTGCGATAGGGGCAAACAGTCCAAACAATGACAGTAAATAAACCGCAACACACAGAATAAATACCACCGAGGTAAAAGGCGCTTTCACGGCATCGGCAATGATATTACCCACGGAAAAGCCACTCCCCGAAGGCGCCAGCCGTACGTTCTTGCCATTATCCCATGCGGCTTGCTGGTACTTCGGATCGGTAGGGTTTGCCAAAAAGCCATCCGCAATAATTTTTGCACGGTCGAGATGGTCGTGATTATCTAATACCACCACGAACTCTTTATCGTGCTGTATTACAGCGGCCTGAATGTGCTGACTGGTTAAATAATTGGCGAGAAGATGTGCAGGACTTTGCTGATTGAACGCAATTAAAGGATGAGCCATAAGCTAGTTGTTACCCCGAAGCAGAAGAATATGAATGCGATATGACATATACCAAGGGCGCGGTATATAACCTCTTTATACTGAAATACTTCAGTAGCTGCAAAAAATAAAGGCGCACATTGTGCACCTTTATCAAATCGCTATGCCGTGACTACCGGATTTGCCAGCCGCCATGCTTCGAAGCCACCGTCCATACTATAAACGGTTTCAAAGCCTTGCTGTGCAATGACTTGGGCCGCCTGCTGGCTGCTTACGCCGTGGTAGCACACTACAACCACTGGGATATCTTTGGGCGTTTGGTCGATAAACGCTGCAAAGTTGTCGTTGTTCAGCTGCGCTGCGTTAGGCATGTGTCCATTAGCAAACGATTGAGGATCGCGAATATCCACAATGGTTACGTCACCTTGAAAGTTTGCAACGTCGTTTACGCTAATGTGTGAGAATGTTGTCATTATTGCCAGTCCAGAATAACTTTACCTGAGTGTCCAGACCCCATGGTATCAAACCCTTTCTGAAAGTCATCAATAGAAAAGGTGTGTGTGATGATAGGCGATAGATCTAAGCCGCTCTGCAGCAAGCTCGCCATTTTGTACCATGTTTCGAACATTTCACGGCCGTAGATACCTTTTATCACCAAGCCTTTGAAAATAACCTGGTTCCAATCGATGGCAACATCTTGTGGAGGTATTCCCAGCATGGCAATTTTGCCGCCATGGTTCATTTTGTTCAGCATGTCTCTGAAAGCCACCGGCACACCAGACATTTCCAGACCCACATCGAAGCCTTCTGTCATACCAAGTTCGTTCATTACGTCTTTCAAGTCTTCCTTGCTTACGTCAACGGCGCGGGTTGCACCCATTTTTTTAGCAAGCTCAAGACGGTAAGGATTAATGTCGGTAACCACGACATGACGAGCACCTACATGCTTTGCAACTGCAGCAGCCATAATACCTATTGGGCCGGCACCTGTTATCAGTACGTCTTCACCCACCAAGTCGAAACTTAGTGCAGTGTGAACAGCGTTGCCAAACGGGTCAAAGATAGACGCAAGGTCGTCACTAATGTTGTCTGGAATTTTAAACGCGTTAAATGCAGGAATTACCAAGTATTCAGCAAAAGCGCCCGGGCGGTTTACGCCTACGCCTTCAGTGTTGCGACACAAATGTACGCGACCTGCACGACAGTTACGGCAATGGCCACAGGTAATATGGCCTTCGCCCGAAACACGGTCGCCAACCTTAAACCCTTTCACTTCTTGACCCATACCAACGACTTCACCCACATACTCGTGGCCTACAACCATAGGTACCGGAATGGTTTTCTGTGACCATTCGTCCCAGTTGTAAATGTGCATGTCGGTGCCGCAAATAGCGGTTTTGCGAATTTTAATCAGTAGGTCATTGTGTCCTACTTCAGGCTCTGGCGTGTCTTGTAGCCAAATGCCTTTTTCTGCTTTCGCTTTAACTAGCGACTTCATGAAATTACTCCCAATTCACGGCCAACTTCAATAAATGCATCTACCGCTTTATCAACATGTTCAAGGCTATGACCTGCTGACATTTGCGTACGAATACGGGCCTGACCTTTCGGCACAACAGGGTAAGAGAAACCGATAACATAGATGCCTTTCTCAAGCATCTTATCTGCCATTTCGCTAGCTAAACGGGCATCGCCTAGCATAACAGGAATAATAGCGTGATCTTTACCAGCTAATGTGAAGCCCGCCTCTTCCATACGCGTACGGAAGTGATTGGCGTTGCGCCATAGATTAGCGCGAAGCTCGTCGCCTTCTTTCATCATTTCAAACACTTTAAGCGATGCTGAAACGATAGGTGGCGCAACCGAGTTTGAGAAAAGATAAGGACGCGAGCGTTGACGCAACCACTCTACGACTTCTTTTTTACCCGAGGTGTAACCGCCAGACGCGCCGCCTAGTGCTTTACCTAGAGTACCGGTGATGATGTCTACACGACCCATAACTCCACAATATTCATGGCTGCCTTTACCGTTTTCGCCAAGGAAGCCCGTTGCGTGACAATCGTCTACCATTACCATGGCGTCATACTTGTCGGCCAGGTCGCAAATAGAAGCTAAGTCGGCAATCACGCCGTCCATTGAAAACACACCGTCGGTGGCAATGATTTTGAAACGTGCGCCATCGGCATCAGCTTGCTTCAACTGCTCTTCTAATGCTGCCATATCGTTATTGGCGTAGCGATAACGCTTTGCTTTACACAGGCGCACACCGTCAATGATACTGGCGTGGTTTAACGCATCAGAAATAATGGCATCTTCAGGGCCTAATAGCGTTTCAAATAAACCGCCATTCGCGTCGAAGCACGATGGGTACAAGATGGTGTCTTCTGTACCGAGGAAGTCGCTGATAGAGGCTTCCAGTTGCTTATGAATGTCTTGTGTACCGCAAATGAATCGTACAGATGCTACACCAAAACCATGGCTATCCAGGCCTTTCTTTGCTGCTTCAATCAAGCTTTCATTGTTTGCAAGACCAAGGTAGTTGTTGGCACAAAAGTTAATTACGTGCTCGCCGTTAGCAACACCGATATCCGCTTGTTGTTGCGACGTAATAACACGCTCTTTTTTGTACAAACCATCTTCTTTCGTGGCTTCAATTTGCGATTGCAAATGAGAAATAAATGCCGCAGACATGCCATTCTCCGAGTGTAGATATATAAAAACCGCTAGTTTAATGAAAGCGCGCTAAAGGGTACACACCCTTGCGCTGTATTTAATGGGTTTGTCGACTAAGTTTGTAAATTATTCAGCACACTAGATTAAAGGTAGCCTGCTCCTGTCAAAATACTAATGGAGTATCAGACGGAGTCTTTCCAAAAGCCAAATTCCACTTTATCGCTCAATACGTCCCATATATCGACTTCGGGAATAGGCCTGCTGATAAGATAACCTTGACCTAGGTTGCAGTCGAAGTGACACAACAGTTCGTACTGTTCGCTGGTTTCGATACCTTCTGCCACCACCTGCATTCCCATGTTGCGCACCATAGAAATCGTAGAGTGCACGATATTTCTATCATCTGCACTGCTGGCTATGTTGGCAACAAACGAACGGTCAATTTTGATGTAGTCAGCGGGTAAGGATTTTAGATAGCTCAACGACGAATAGCCCGTGCCGAAATCGTCGATAGCCAGCATGCACCCCATGTCGCGAATATTTTGCATGATGGTGGTTGCACGCTTGATATCTGATACCAATACCGTTTCGGTTAACTCTAAGCAAACTTGGTCGGGCGCGATGTCATTTTTGATAATTTGCTGCTGCAAGAACTCAGGCAAACTCGGGTCTAAGAACTGACCCGATGACAAATTAATCGCCATCTTCACGTCGGGGTAGCCGCTATTTTTAAGCTCTCTGATTAGATATGTTGAGCGCGTAATTACCCAGTAATCAAGCTCAAGCATGAATGACGTGTTTTCAAGAAGCGGTATGAAATCTGCCGGGGAAATATTGCCCTTTTTAGGGTGATGCCAACGCAATAGCGCTTCAAAGCCCACCAGCCTTCCCGTGTGCATCTCAATCTGGGGCTGAAGCGCTAAGCTAAACTGGTCGTCTCTAAGGGCTTCACGCGCCTCTGACTCCAGCTCAACCTTCTGCATTACTTTAAGGTTCATGGTGGCGTCATACACGCGATACTCCGCCCCTTTTTTGGCTTTGGCTTCGTACATCGCAATATCAGCATGACGCAGCAGTTCTACTGGCGTGGCGCGAGAATGGTTGGTAATAGCAATACCGATACTGATAGAAACGTAAAAGGTTACGCCATCTACAATGATTGGCTCTTTAAACTCTTCTATCAGCTTTTTGGCTACCGTATCTACGTGCTTTTTGCTTTCGATATTTGAAAGTAAAATAACAAACTCATCACCGCCAAATCGAGATGCAATATCCGACTCTCTAATCGGCTTAGAAATACGCATAGCAGCAGCTTTTAAGAGTTTATCGCCGACGTCATGACCGTGACTGTCGTTAACCTTTTTAAAGTCATCAAGGTCCATGAACATCAGTGCCACTAACCTATCGTCGCGAATTGAACCAGCTAGCTGCTTTTCTATTTGAAACGTCAGCATATTACGGTTGGGAAGTCCGGTTAACACATCGAACATCGCCATTTTTTCAAGCTTCGCTGTGTTAATAGCCATTTGTCCGTCAAAGCTTTCTAGCTGGCGCGCCAGATTATTTGCCGCGTCTTCAACTACGTCCAATTCATCTGTGAATTTGAAAATAGGCGACTTCCTTCGTTTAGCTGCAATGGTGTAAAACTCGCTAAACTTGTGTTCGGCCAGCATAGGCAAACGTTCGCTTACATCTAACAAGCGTATTCTGTATTGATTTAGGAAAAGGTAAAGCAGCGAAGAGAAGATAAAAAATAGCGCAACAGCGCTAGAAATAACGATGTACTGGTATTGTTCGTTTTGACGCACCATGGCCGACACGTCTTGCACAATAAGCAAGTAAGGATGATCACCTGATGCGTGATTAAAAGGCAATAAACTAACCAGCAACTGCTGATTTTCCAGCGCAACGTTCATGCCTCTAATAACTAAATCGTCAATTCGCCAATTATCGGGTAACGCATCAAATAGAGATTGAAAGTACTGTCGATTAGCCGCAGACACTTGGCTTGCCACCCTTAATTCTGACAACTCAGATGAGGTTTCTTTGTGCTGGACGACAGCAACTTTGTGCACATCGGTAGCGCGACTAAACAGGTATAGCAGTTCTCTCATCGACGTGGACACAACGATGACAGGCAAGGTTTCACCGTTTGCCATAATTGGAATTGAAATGTAGTGCGTGCATACCGAGTCACAGGACAATAGTGAGCGGCTTTCAAACGACGCCCGAGTGGTATTCACTAGCTTTTCAATGGTTTTATTTACTGGCTGTAGCGGGTTGCCAACAACGCCGTGTGCGTCAAACAAATACAGCGATTCAACTTGAAAGTTAAGGGTCAGGTATTCACTAAGACCGCTAAGCGTTTGTTGTAGCGATTCAAGGCTATCTGCGTTGCCTCCACTCTTATGGCTGATGATATCAATAAGCGTGATCATTCTGCCGTGCAGAATGTCTTCAAAAAGCTGAACCCGTCGTTGATTACTGACTTGGTTTTCCCGCTGCTGGAGCAGGATTCGAGCGTCAGACTCCTGAATAAGAACCGTTGATATAACTACAGCCACAGTTAATACCATAGCCAACAAAATTGTGATGGTTTTAGTGGTGAAAGATACCTGAACCTTCATCTAATGCCCTTAAAACCAATACATCAATTGCACTGACCACATTTCCCAATGCTTATCGGCATGAGACGCCACATCTAAGTTCAATAAGCTCACTACCCTTGTCGCACCTTCAACCCAATGATACTCACCTTGAAGTCGCCACTTCGGTGCAATGTCCCAACGCAAGCCTAGGGTATATGTATCTTGGTAGCCAAAGTAGGCGGGGATCACGCCGCCTGTCATAGCCTCTAACTGCTTTCCGTCTCGATCTGACCTGTCGTTGATGTATGTGTCGTAGCCAATAAGACCACTTACATTGTTATTAAACAAATACCTAAACTGAACAAAACCGCCTTCGCCTGTGCGTTTAAAAGCAAAACCAGGGAAGAATAGCCCTTTGCTATCCTGGACTTCTCGAATTAGCTCAGCCGACACTTCCCAGTTTTCTGCAAAGTATTGCGCAGACAACATAATACGCTCTATGTCTGCATTACCTGCAATACGGTTGTCATTCTGAGAAGGTGTGTAGCTGAAATCAGAACTCAACCAGCTGGCACCTAGTTTCCATGTCATGGTAGCCGGTTGCCAGAACACGCTGGCTTGATGAACAAAGTCTTGCTTGATGTCGCCTTTTGCTTCGTCGCCGAGTAAAAAATCTCTCTGGGAGTCGTTAATATTAGAGCGACCGTAACTCCAGTTTAATTCCCAGATATTCTGAGCACCATAGTGTGAGAAACTGGTTTGGATACCGTTGCTTCCCAAAGCAACGTCGCGAAACCCGTCAAAGTACACAGACTGGGGAAGAACAGACGTGTAACGTGTTTGTGGCACATCTCTGGTCACTGAATACAGCCAGTGGCGGTTTTTGAAGCGACCAATGTGGACTTGTCCTTGCCATTTACCGGGCAAGTCAGGCAATTTCCAGTCAATAAACAAATAATCTAAACGAGCGCCCTGCTCAAAACGATTCCCGCCGTCTAAATAATTAATTTGCCCTGCAACAGAGATATTTTCCGCTATTCGATAGTAACCATTTAGCCCAACTTCGGTGAGCTCACCTGTTATTGCGTTATCGTCAGTTATAAAGTTACTTCCATGTGACTGAGTTACACCTTGAGAGACATAACCGTGCCACGAAAAATCTCCCTGTGAAGCAAGGACAGGCATGCTTATCATGCCAAACGCGAGAGCGATGTATTTATTCATTCTGTTCCTACCTCTACGCGTCTTAATTTCACAATTTCGGTATGTTCAACATAGCCGATAGCGCCTGTGGTACTTTCTAACGCCTCTATCAACGCTTGGTAAGACGTGACCCTAACGGGTGTAACGCCCTGCCCAGAATAGGTGATTTGATCCCATAAGCGAGATAATTGATAAGGGAACATCTGAAGTACTTCACGACAAAACTGCTTGTGGAGCTCATCGTTATCCTGCAATACAAATACCGTGATTTTGGTACCATCGCTCCAATATTGACGATGGCCGGTAAATATCTGACGAAGCTCAGAGCGGTTTAGCTCTGAAACCATGACACTCTCATTAACCATGACGTTTAGTTCTGCTGCGTGTGCCGCAGGCACGCCTGAAAACAGTGCAATATTCAGTAATAGCACCAGTCTAAATTGAGTATAAGCAAGAACAGTGGATAGCCATCGCAAAGCGGGCTTTTTCATTCAGTAACGACTCCCTGTTATTTCAAAGGAACACTTCGCAACGCTAAGTGTAGATAATAGTTGATAGTTTTACCTTACAATTAAGTAAATTAAGCGACAATTAGCTTGTGATGGTGCCCTGGTCTATCAACAGTATTTTTTCCTATTGTTCGTATCTTTTGGCATGCGCTAGGTGAAGCCTATTTGCTCGAGTATTACCTATTCGCGCCAAATAAATGCTTATTTTTCAGATAGAACTCTCCGGGCCGCCGCAATTTAACATGCTCATTCTAAAATGATGAATATGGTCAACGATACTCGCGTATGAGCATAACGACTTAGGTTTTTATACTTAAGACGTTGAATTAGATTCATTATTTCAACAAATAATCTTAGTACGTAAAAACTATGAGCGCGTAAACAGACTTTTTTACCTCTGAAACGCGGTCGTTGCTGAAAAACCAAAATAAATCATTAGAATAAAGAATTTACCATAAGTTGTGGGCGACATGGCGACAATACGACGAGACATAGGTGCTGGGCACCACTTTATTTTCGACGACACTTTAGTCAGTCATCCCAACGCGGAGATGTTTACCCCCGACTTTTGGCAGCTTCAAGACAAAATAACAGGTCAAGCCAAGGGACGTGGTACAACCATTTTCATTGAGCATGAGGGTCAGCGCTGGGTTTTACGCCATTTCAAACGTGGTGGCTTGGTGGGCAAAGTACTGAGCGACCAATATCTGTTTATTGGTGTTGAGCGTTCTCGCCCGTTTGAAGAGTTCAGGCTGCTCGAATATATGCGAGCACAAGGTCTTCTTGTGCCTGTTCCTGTTGCGGCGCGTGTACACCGCCGAGGCCTGATTTACCGCGGCGATTTAATTACTTTAAGTATTCCAAATAGCAAAGATTTACACCACGCACTGTGCGATAAACCACTGGATAAAGATGAGTGGTATGAGGTTGGCCGAGCGCTGGCAGCTATGCACAATTGTCAGGTGTACCATCATGATGCCAACGTTCGAAACATCATGATTGATAGCGACAAGCAAATATGGCTTATTGATTTCGATCGCTGCGAGCAGCGTCAAGGTAACAGCTGGAAACAAGGTAATTTAGACCGTCTGCTGCGTTCTTTACATAAAGAGAAAGCGAAGAACCCTGTCTTTCACTGGCAAGAGAGCGACTGGTCAGCGTGTATGAATGGTTACCGCGAGGCAGTGAAGTAATAAAAGCACATGTGGTAAGCGGATTGGTATACGCTAATAATGTGTTACATTAGCCACGTTGAACACATAAACCCTCTACAACGAAAAGATTCGACTTTATGCACACTAGAGCACTTTACCCTGGTACTTTCGACCCGATCACTAACGGTCATGCCGACCTTATTGAACGCGCATCTCAGTTATTTTCTCATGTGATTGTAGCGATTGCTTCTAACCCAAGTAAAAAGCCACTGTTTACGTTAGAAGAGCGCGTAGAAATGATAAAAAAAGTCACTGCTGACTTACCAAATGTCGAGGTAGTGGGGTTTACTGGTTTATTGGCTGATTTTGCTGACGAACAAAATGCCACAATTCTCATTCGTGGTTTACGCGCAGTTTCTGATTTCGAATACGAGTTTCAACTCGCAAATATGAATCGCCGTTTAAATCCCAAACTAGAAAGTGTCTTTCTTACTCCTGCAGAGGAGAATTCATTTATCTCGTCCACCCTAGTAAAAGAAGTCGCTCTTCACCGCGGTGCAGTGAGTGGCTTTTGCCACCCAGTTGTTGAGAAAGCTTTAAAAGACAGGCTGAGTAAGAAAGATTAAGCACCAATAGTAAGTGTATTAGCGTTGGCAGTGAGTACAGAAAAAGGTATTTCGCTGCCCAATAACCTTACTTTCGATGGCTTTTCCACACACTTCACAAGGCTCGCCTTTTCTCCCATACACATTCAAGTGCTGTGCAAAATACCCAGGCTTACCGTCGGTTTGCGCAAAGTCTTTTAATGTAGTGCCGCCTTGTTCAATGGCTTTGGCCAATACTTGCTTAATGGTTGCAGTTAACGACTGATAGCGAGCAGCGCTGATGTTGCCTGCGGCTCTTCGCGGGTCTATACCAGCTAAAAACAGTGCTTCGTTCGCGTAGATGTTTCCTACACCTACCACAATGGCGTTATCCATAATGAAGTTTTTAACGGGGCCTTTTCGATTGCGCGATAGTTTAAATAAGCGCTTATCGTCAAAGTCGTCTGTAAGCGGCTCTGGGCCCAAGTTATCAAGCATGGCTATTTGCATATCAGGAGCCTGAAATAACACTGCACCAAAGCGCCTTGGGTCGTTAAAACGTAAGCACTTACCGGTGTTTAAAACAATGTCTACGTGGTCATGCTTAATAATTGGTGTCGATGCATCGATAACGCGTAATTTACCCGACATACCTAAATGTAAAATTAACGTGCCTTTGGCTGTTTCAATAAGTAGATATTTAGCGCGGCGTTTTACAGCAATAACGCTCTGACCTTCAACGTTCGCTACCTCTTGTGGAATGGGCCAGCGCATTCTTCGCTCACGCACCACCACCTGCGTAATGGTATTGCCAATAAGATGTGGAGAAACGCCCAAACGGCTTACTTCAACTTCTGGTAGTTCAGGCATTTACAGTATCCAAGGTAAAAGATTATCAAGTTCGGTGTTGGTTAATGTGTACCAATTATTTTCAAATTTGATCACAACAGGTGATGTATTCGGATAGATGGCGTAAACATTGCCGTTATTATTGCCTGCGAGCCATACTACGACGATGTAAGGCTGTACGTTGGTAATCGCTTCGGGTACGTCAGTGGCCGGCTCAAGCCTTGCCCGTTGCCAATGGGAAAACTGAACATCCGGCTTGATGGCGAGGACTGTATTTTGACCTGACTGGCGCCACTGCTGCCCAACTCGCTCTAAGCTATGACCATCGTGCTCTATTTTTAACACATAAGCGTCTTCAGGTAGCAGGCTGCGAGATTGAACAACGTCCTTCGTAGGTACAAGACTGTCTAAGTTGAACAATGCAATCATGATAAGCATGGCAATAATGACCACGTTATTCATTGCTCGCTGAGAAATTCTAGCCACCTGACTTTCCGTTAAATATGAGTCCTGAAATTAGGAATATAGTAATACCTAGCCAATATATAAGCTAATTCAATTCAAAGAAAACCTAGGACCTGCTGGAAAAAAGTAAGTGGGAGAAAGCAGTGATCGCAAGACAAACTCAAGGGATCGTGGACAGTCGAATATGGGATCCGGTGGGATCGTGACGTGATGAAGTAGAAATATCTTCTTCAAAAAGCAAAAAACCCAGCAAGGGCTGGGTTTTCGTGGAGACAAAAGCAAGCTAATTACTTGATTTTGGCCTCTTTGAACATAACGTGCTTACGCACAACGGGATCATACTTTTTGATCTCCATTTTGCCAGGCATGTTACGCTTGTTTTTATCAGTAGTGTAGAAGAAACCTGTACCTGCTGAAGAAACTAGTTTAATTTTATCACGCATTGTCGGCTTCCTTAGATTTTCTCACCACGGGTACGGATGTCAGTTAGTACTGAATCAATACCTTTCTTGTCGATGATACGCATGCCTTTTGCAGACAAACGTAGTTTTACAAAACGGTTTTCGCTCTCAACCCAAAAACGGTGTGTTTGAAGGTTTGGCAAAAAGCGACGACGAGTCGCATTTCTTGCGTGTGAACGGTTATTACCAACCGTTGGACGCTTACCTGTTACTTGGCATACTCTTGACATTGTATTTGTCTCCAGAACAACGATAACTGTCGCGTCAGTTAATCCCAAGCGCTCAAACAGTGGTTGGGTCAAATGACGTATTACTATAAATTAGAGGGCGCATTTTATACAGCAAAGGCAGGATCATTTCAATAAGAAAGTACAAAAAGGTTACTTTTTGGCTTTTTTTTGCTCGAAAAACTACCAGCTCTCATTTTTCACGGCCCGTATTGTACTTTTCCCTAAGCGGTTAGGCTATGAATAAATACGCAATCTACGCTTTAATTTTATATTCGCATTGCAGCATCTAAGATATCCGCACGAGAATAAACGCCACGCGAACGCGGCGTATTTCTATTTAATCAAAAAATGGTGACCTTATTTCAGTCATGTCAATCAAACGAGTGGGTCGACGCAGCATTTGACCGCCATCACGAGAAATCGGCACCCATGGGAATAATCCGCGACCTTTGGTAGGTTCTAACAAGAACAGATCTGTAGGTATGGAAATGTAGAAGCCTTTGGTGAAGCTTCCCTCGCCGTATTCTTCTGACGATACATCAGTGAATGCCGCATATGCACCAACAATGATACCGCTATCGAAACGCTTCGCATAATCGATATTCACGCCTTTATCTTTGGCTAAGAATTGCCCAGCACTTACGGTAATTTGCGTGTCGTCTAAGAATTCTGGCTGCCAATAGACACTAGCGTGTCCAGTGACCGCAGTGTAGTCTTCCAAACCTGTTTGACTGTAAGGATCGCGCTGTTTTACGTAAGCGATATCAAGTCCGTAAGCTAGATTACTATCAACGGGACGATACAGTATTTCACCGCCTACACCAGCAAACATGGTTTCTAGATAACCCGCGTACGCTTGAGCATAGAGGTCTTCTGCAATGGTGTCTTTGTAATGTAAGAATGTTGTATCTAGCCATACATCGTTTGCTGACACATATTCACGAACTCGAGTACGCACGCGAGGTAGCGACACTTCTTCGTTATCTACCAAGTAGTTAAACTTGTCGAAGTTATCTAGAAGCGTAACCCTGGCACTGCTCATGATTGCAAAGTTTTCGTTAAAAGCATAACCGCCGTTTAGCAATAATCCGGTTTGATACAGATAGAAATCTTCTGGGTTACCGAATGATTGGGTAAAGAAGAAATCTGCGCTGTAGTAGAAGCCAGATGTATTGGCAGGATCATAGGCGTCGAGCACTTCTTTTGAGGGTGATGTTCTGACGTAGGTTTCAGTGATATCTGCGTCAACAGATTCGTAACGCGCTGCAGCAATAAAGGCCTCGGCATCCACCTGCGTGTCTACTAAAGGAAGACCTGCGCGATTGTCTACTACATGATAGGTTTTTACGGAATCTGGAAGCTCTGAGGCCGCCACGCGACCAATTCGCTCAATGGCTTCATCCTGGTCACGATAGGCAACCTGTGTACCGTAAAACGTAGCGCTGTCTTCTTTAATTTCAGCATCAGACAGTACAAAGCCCCCCGACCGGTAAAGGTCATTGTAAAGACGGGATTTATCAACATCTTTCACGTCTTGTGGCACCTTTCTACCCATCAGGTTCTTAGGTGGTTCATCGAACTTTATTTGCGAAGCCGTATTCATATTAAAGCGATACGTAACGCCGAAGCCAACAGTATTACTTCGTTGATAGTTCAACGTGAAATCGAAGTCTTTATAACGATACACTGCACCAACATTCCAGCGAGAATCTTGCTCTAGCTGTCCAGCTCTGTCACGAGAATAGTCATTCCCTTCGAACTCAAGCTTTAGCGTTAGCGGCTCCCATGGTGTTTGGTATTCCACACCACCGAAAAATGCGGTTGTTCCTTTAAAAAACTGGTCGTAGTCTACCTTACCACCGCGGCCAGAGAAGCCCCCTGGGCGTTCACAGAAGCTGTCTTTAAGCTCGCAAAACGGGTTGCTGATGTCATCGGCTGTACCAAGATATCCCCAGCCTAAGCCAAGGTGAAAGTCGAATGGACCGATAGACTTACTGGCGTTGACGTATTCACTTTCAAAAAAGCCTGTTCCACCAAAGTCTCTGAAGCCGACACTGATATCTGGCAGATAGTAGCTTTCTTTCCACAACCTGAATTTAACGTCTAAGCCTTTATCTTTCAGCGTTTGATCACCACTGAATGATTCAACTTGACTGTAAAGTCTTGTGCGCACGTCAGTATACCGGGCAGTTGCTTCCATCCAATCATAAAGCTGAATGTTAACTGACCAGAAGCGATATTCGCCGTTGTCGGTATAGTTAATGGCCATTCCACCTTCGTCTCGCATACGAGCCGTTGGTGTTTGAATAAGACCATTTCCGCCCTGCACCATCTGCGAAGGAGTAACGCGAACTTGAGTATCAGCAAAAGCGGTAGAAGAAAGCGCGCTGCCAATTACAAGCGCGAGTGTTTTTTTCTTAGAAAGTAGTGGCGCACTCATTGAGGTAAAACCCTATGTACTGCTAAAGCGGCTACGCGCTCATTTAATTGCTTAAGTTTATTGCTAAAGAGTTCTGATGAGATAGGAACATAGACTTGGCTGCCCGGCATAAGCTGCCCAAAATCTAAATTCCAATAAGCAATACCCTTTTCTTCAATATTTCCCATTGGATCAATTACGTAGACATGACTTCTGTCGGCATCAACCGCTTTTTTCACCGTGTGAACAGCCGTATAAACCGACGTATCGCTTTGATGCTTGTACGCACCAGGCTTTACAACAGCGCCAGAGAAATGCACAACGTCAGGTCTTCCATTTAGTCGAATCCAGTATTTACCTGGCTGAAACATAGGGTTGTCTTCAAAAAACAACCTTGCTCGATTGTAGGAAATTGGCATGTCTATGCGTGTAGACACCGTCCATGAGCTTACTTGATCATAGAGATTTTGAAGGGCTTTATGTGTTTCAGAATCGGCATCAAATTGATTGAGCAGTCCGCTAATTTGAGATAGCGCTATCTCTTTCTCTTCTTCAGCTTTAGGATTAGCTAAATCAAAGGCTGAAGCTGAAGGCCAGTACCAATCACCATTATCAGCAACAATGGACAGTACGCTTGATAGTCGTATCGGCCTGTCGAACTGATAGGTTTGCTTGTTTATCATGACACTAACAAGGTTATCATTTGCATATAACTTGGTAGCTGCAGTAAGGCCTAGGGCAATAAAAAGCGTATAGATATACTTCATTATTGCGTTGCTCCTTGTGTCTTCATCTCACGTACTACTCGGCTTAAATAAACCATATCGTAAACGTCTCCTTCAGGGCTGAACTGCTGCTTTGAGGCCAGAAGTTCCTTCGAGTATTTGTGCAAGAAATACGTGTTTTCCCACGACAACCCTACGTCGATAAATGGCGTGTATTCAGAAAATTCTACGGTTTCGATAACCTTAATTACCGGAACAGAAAAACCTAAATATTCGCGAGTTTCTTCCCCTTCTATTCGCCAAGATGAGTCAACCGGCACACCGTAACCTATGGAAGCAATATCAACTTTGCGTTTCCAATTGAATGGCAGAACATTGTTGGTGGCAAGCGGGTTGTGCTGAAGATTTCCCGTGTAGTATAGGTCGTGATCCAAACCTTCAGTTTTAACGATAATGCCATGGTGCATGGTGAAGATGACTTTATCACCAGATACCCACCGGTACTTTTCACCATCGATATACGCAAGGGCAAGCGAGGCTGCATCTCTTCCGCCCGCTTTAATTTGCATAAGATCAGCTTTACTAGCAGCAATCTCTTCAACGGTATAACTAACTGTTCTATCTTTTAGCGCGAGCTTCAGCGTGTTGTAATACGCTAGTGACGTGGTGGAACATCCGGAAAGAAAAAGGCAAACAACACCCGAAAGGGCAAATAAAGTGTGTAGTTTCATTAAAATGCGCCGACAAAAACTAAAAACAAATGAACTTTGCTATAAAAATAAAAAAAGCCGCTAAAAAAAGCGGCTTTTTCGAATACTCTTAAATTTACTGTACGGTCGGTGCGTAAGTAAATGTAACAGGTACGGTGATGGTTTTTGTTACAGAACCAGAGGTAGTTACAGTAACAGTTTCGGTTGTACCTACGCACACACCATCAACGATTTGGTCGTCACCTTCACAAGTAGGTTGACCTGGAGTAGTGCCGCCATTTCCTGGTGCATCAGCAGAGTTGTTGTTTACAACACCCGCAACGATACCCGCAACAACAACACCAGACGCGATCATACCGCCGCTTACGCCGCCGATGCCAGTAGTACCACTACCACCTTCACCGTCTTGTGCGTTAACGCCTGCAACCATAGTTGCAGCTGCAAATAATGCAATGATTGACTTCTTCATAACAGTCCTTTAATAAAATAACCCACTAAATCCTATGCTAAATCATTTTCAACCATTTGACTAGATTATAATCGACAAATGACTTAGATTTCTTATCTTAACAAGCCTCGCTGTGCGAATGAAACAGTTTCTTTATCACCAACCACAAAATGATCTAAAACTGGCACATCGATCGACGCCATTGCGCTTTTGATCTCTGCGGTTAATCTTATATCCGCATGACTAGGCTCAGCAACGCCTGAAGGATGATTATGAACCAAAATGATCGCGGCTGCATTATCGATCATTACTTGTTTGATCAATTCTCTTGGATAGACCGCTGCACTGTTTATCGTACCGTTAAACATAGTGCGAAAAGCAATAAGCTGATGTTGGCTATCAAGCATTAAAAGCGCGAACTTCTCACGTTCACAGTCTCTTAGCTTTGCCTGTAGATAACGTTTAGTATCATCTACATTATTAAAAACGTCCTGACGCTTCAGCTTTATTTCCAAATTGCGTTTAAATATTTCAAAGCCCGCCTGAAACTGCGCATACTTGCACGGTCCAACTCCCGTTATTTTGGCAAACCGTTCTTTCGTTGCCGTTACCACACCCCGTAAGCAGCCTAGCTCGTTGAGAAGTTCATGTGCCACAGACACAGCGCTTTTTCCTTTCACACCTTTTCCCAGCAAGACAGCGATGAGTTCAGCATCACTTAAGCTTTCAGCCCCATGCTGCAATAATTTTTCTCTTGGCCTTTCATTCTTTGGCCATACTTTTATCGACATTCATCTAGCCCGACTATTCTATAAAAGGTTGTTTATAGATGAATGGTGACAAAGAAACGACTGTATAAAAGGCGGGTTTATCATTGACTTTTGACACCTGTAGGCACTGCTTATCTGCCACAGTTGAAACAAGACCTACTTTCGTTCAGCTATCCGATTTTTTGTCACCATGGTAGGCTAACGCTAATTTCGAGATTTTGTGTTCTTCTATGTCTATTGCTAACAAAAATATTTTGCTAGGTGTTACTGGCGGGATTGCCGCTTATAAAGCACCTGATCTTGTGCGCAAGCTTACTGCGTTAGGCGCAAACGTGCGTGTGGTTCTAACAGACTCTGCCGCAGAATTCGTTAGTTCATTATCACTTCAGGCTGTGTCAGGAAATTCGGTGCATCGCCAGCTGCTTGATCCTGCTGCTGAAGCCGCAATGGGGCATATTGAATTGGCAAAGTGGGCTGATATCCTACTTGTTGCACCCGCAACCGCAAACACCATTGCTAAGCTTGCTCACGGTATGGCAGATGACTTGCTGACTACACTGTACCTTGCAACAACAGCGAAACTCTTTATTGCTCCTGCCATGAATCAACAAATGTGGAAAGCGGTAGCAACAAAGCGCAACATCGATATTTTAAAAGAGCACGGCGTAACCTTTATTGGCCCGGCAAGTGGTGAACAAGCCTGTGGCGATGTGGGTTCAGGTCGAATGGTTGAGCCTGTTGATATTGCCAATGTAATAAATGACGCAGAGAGAGACGCTTTATCCCTTTCTTCGTCGCTAAAGGCGTTATCGGGAAAGAATATTACGATAACAGCGGGACCAACCAGAGAGCCTTTGGACCCTGTACGATATATTTCAAATCACAGCTCAGGAAAGATGGGGTTTGCCATCGCTCAGGCAGCAGCACTCGCGGGGGCAAATGTAACCTTAGTGGCAGGTCCTGTGTCGCTTGAAACGCCCGAACGCTGTGACCGTATTAATGTCACTACCGCAGAGGAAATGCTTAATACTTGTCAAACGCTTAAAGCCTCCACAGATATATTTATTAGTACGGCTGCTGTAGCAGATTACAAGGCCGTGAGCGTTGCCGACAATAAAATTAAGAAAACCGGTGATGAGTTAACACTTACTTTTGTTAAAAACCCTGATATTCTAGCGAACATATCCACCAGCCAAGACAGACCATTTTGTGTGGGCTTTGCGGCCGAAAGCCAAAATGTAGAAGATTATGCGCGCTCGAAGCTAGCCAAAAAGAAGCTAGACATGATTGCGGCTAACGATATTACTGCCGAGGGTCTGGGGTTTAACAGTGATAAAAATGCACTGCACGTAATATGGCAAGATGGTGATAAACGATTACCTGCAACCAGTAAAAGCGAGTTAGCGGGTCAATTACTTGCACTTATTGCAGAGCGCTACACTTTAAACAATAAAAACTAACAGATGCTTATTAAGTGTCGATAATAAAAACGATAAATATAAACGCTTTGGTGTAAGCCAACTTAACATGGAGCCCGAGTTGCTATAACTCGGTAGCGGAGGAAATACTTTCGTATGCCTGCTGTCAAAAAAACAAATCGCAGAGCTCAAATTCTGCAAGCACTTGCTGGAATGTTAGAAACCAGCCCAGGTCAACGTATCACTACTGCTAAATTAGCGGAAAAAGTGGGAGTGTCTGAAGCGGCACTTTACCGTCACTTTCCAAGTAAAGCGCGAATGTTTGAAGGGCTTATCGAGTTTATTGAAGAAACACTTTTCACGCGCATCAATAAGATTGTGAATGAAGAGAAAGACTCGCTTACGCGTTGTCAGCTTATTCTTCATCTTATTTTGGGCTTTGCTGAGAAGAACCCGGGTATTACTCGAATATTAAATGGTGATGCGTTAATGGGTGAACAAGACCGGTTGCGCGCGCGCATAGCAAAGCTTTTCGAGCGTTTAGAAACGCAGCTTAAACAAGTGCTAAGAGAGCGCAAGCTACGGGAAGGTAAAACCCTTTCTGCAGATGAAGCGATTATCGCCAACATGATGATTTGCTACACCGATGGCCGTATTAATGGCTTTATCCGTAGTGGATTTACGCGTAAGCCAACTGAGCAGTTCAATGAACAATGGGCTGCTTTCAAGCAAATGTTTGTTTAGAACCCAATTAAGTTACGACTAAGGGTTACGACTAAGGCGCTTTCAAGCGCCTTTTTTCTTGCTTGTTCCCATCCTATATTGCATTGACACCTTTCAAAATTAATGTGAAAAGTGTGATGAAATCAAATAGCTGCCGAGCTCAGCCCTCAGCGTTCCAACATGCACATAATTCATTATTTCAGTCACTGTCCGTAAGCTACAGGCACAAAAAAAGCAGCATAAAAATGCTGCTTTTTAATGTTTAATAAATATGGACTTACTTGCTAAACGTGTTTCCAAAGAAATCGCCGTCGTTCCACTTAGGCTTGTTCTTTTGGTTTGCTAGTGTCCAACCAATTTGCGCGTTAACCTTGGTGAAAGTCTCTGCTGCATTCCAGTTGAATGGCTGGTTAATGTCGTCGCTAGGCTTATGGTAGTGCGTAGATAAGAACTGACCAAACACCTTGCTGCCATCTACGTTAGGATCTTTAGACTTCAGACCCGGCACCATAAACACTGACGGCACACCTTGCTTTACAAACGCATAGTGATCTGAGCGAGTGAATAACGCTTGCTCAGGCCATGGGTCAGGGCTTAGTTCAATGTTGGCATTCGCCGCCGCTTTTTCCACTGACTCTTGCAAATCACTGTGGTTCGCGCCAAACGCAATAACGTCTGCAAACTCGTAAGTCAAAATTGGCATATCTAGATTTACGTTCGCCACCATTGAAGTAACCGGTACAGTTGGATTACGAGCAAAATAGTCTGCACCTAGCAGGCCCTTCTCTTCACCCGTTACCGATACGAACAGAATTGAGCGCTTTGGCTTTTCTTCCATTTCGCTAAACAGGCGTGCAGTTTCTAACATCACTGACGTACCAGACGCATTGTCCATGGCGCCATTGTTAATGTTGTCTTTCTTTACGGTCTTGGCAAAACCAATATGGTCAGAGTGAGCAGAGAAAACCACATACTCGTTTTTAAGCTCTGGGTCAGAACCTTCAAGTACACCCACAACATTTGGGCTAGTGATGGTGTCGTGTACGCTCGTCTTACTGATATCAACCACACCGTTTAACGCAAAGCCTTGCGGTACTTTGTCGGCTTCAAGCTGTGCATAAACGTCATCAAGGCTCTTTTCTGCGCCTTCAAATAACTTACGCGCAGCGCCTTCACTCATGTAAGCGCCACCTTTAAGCTGAGAAAAGCTGTTTGCAGGCTGACCACTGTCGTCTAACCATGCCATACGCGGCGTATGGATGTAGTTCAAACGGCTTTGATAAGGGCGTACCTTTTCATTTTTAGGCGTTGTGATAGTGATCATGCCAATAGCGCCATTGTCTACCGCATACTTTTGCTTTTGATAGCCAGACGCAAAGTGAGCGCCCTCTTCTGATGGAAAGTCGCTTGGCTTACCAGCAAGCGCTACAACAACCTTACCTTTTACATCTAAGTCTTTGTAATCGTTGTGAGATAGCTCATCAGCCACAATGCCGTAGCCCACAAAGACCATTTCACCTTTTACATTAGCTTCAGTGCTAAGCAAACTTGGGCTAGCTAAATACTCTTTCGGATAGTCAAACTCGACGGTTTCGCCGTTTTGCGTGAAAGTAAACTTGGGAGACTCTTGAACCAGATTCGCTTTGCGAAACGCTACGTTTTGCATGTAGCCGTCTGTACCCGCTGGCTTCAAACCATATTTAGCAAATTCGGTCGCAATATATAGCGCCGCAATTTCATGGCCACGAGAGCCCGTGTCACGACCTTCAAGCAAATCATCTGCTAGGAAAAACAGGTGCGATTTGATTCGCTGTGTATCAGGGTTAAAAGCATTGTCTGTCGATGCGTGGTTATGGGCAGTAGCAGCAAAGGTCATTGCTGTCATTGCACTACCTATAAGGAGTTTTTTTATCATTCTAATTTCACCATATAACTAAGTGTGCATCATGGTAACGCAGTTGATAGGCGGAATACCATTAAACTACTAACGTTTACCATGTGTTTCCTACCGTTGCTCGCATTTTATGAGCAAGGTAAAATTGTTAACCACATACCGGCTCAGCTTCCGGGTGTTTTTATATTTTTTAGTGAAGAGCAGCATCTATGTCAAAAGACGACATTCTTTACCGCGTTCAGTTCATCAGCAACGGTGAGCGCTATGAGTTATACGTAAAAAGCCTTATGCAGGGCGCTTTGTTTGGCTTTATCGAGATAGGTGACTTTGTGTGGGATACTCACACAAGTGTTGTTGTAGACCCTAGTCATGAAAAGTTGAAAACCGAATTTTCTGAAGTAACAAAAACTTATGTACCGATGCACAACATTTTGCGCATTGACGCCGTAAATAAAAAAGGTTCAGCCAAAATTACTAAATTAGAAAATAAATCTGATAAAGTAACTGCTTTCCCTAGTCCAATATATACACCAACGAAAGAGTAACCGCCGGGTCATTCCGGTGAAGGTTGCCGGAGACCCTTATGTATCGCTATGTTTTAGCAGCATTATTATTTATTTGCAGCGTTAGCTCATCTGCAAAGGACCTTAACGATGAAAGCTTGTATCAACTACTTGATGACATTTGGCAATACGAGCTTTCGGTTTCCCCGCTTCTAGCTTCTCGCGAAGGCGATACTTCACTCGCTCACGTATTACCAGACAACTCTCCCAAAGCCCTGAAAGCACAAAATGAACAATGGCGTACTTTTCAAAAGGCCTTAAGTCAGTATAAAAAAGAAGACATCTCTACTGATGCTTATATTGCCTTGCTGATGCAACAATATCGTTTAGCTAACTATGTGGACGAATATACGTATCGCGCGCATTTAGTGCCTATCAATTCAGAATATGGCTTTCACGGTGCAATGGCCTCGCTTCCTAATTTATCCACCTTTAAGCGCGTAGAAGATTATCAGGCCTACATTAGCCGCCTAAATGCGCTTAAGCCTTATTTTGACCAACAAATTGCGTATATGAAACAGGCGCTAAAAGAAGGCTACACGCAGCCTAAAGTCGTGCTGAAAGGGTTTGAGAACTCGGTGGCGTCATACATTGTTGAAAATGCCGAGGACAGTGGCTTTTATTCTCCATTTACCCGTTTTCCAGAGTACTTTACTGCCGAGCAAAAATCAGCGCTAACGGAGCAAGGCAAGGCAGCCATAAACAGCAGCGTATTGCCTGCATATCAAATGTTCTACGATTTCATGGTAGACGAATACATTCCCAACGCCCGTGAAGATATTGCCGCGAATAACTGGCCTGATGGCGTGGCGTATTACGCCAATAGAGCCAAGCATTACACCACCACGGATATGACGCCTCAGGAAATCCATGATTTAGGTTTGTCTGAAGTAAAACGCATTCGCGCGCAAATGCAGCAAATTGTGGATGAGCTTGGCTTTGATGGCGACATTAACGACTTCATTGCGTTTTTACGCGAAGACCCGCAATTCTATGCCACCAGCGCTGAAGATTTACTAAAAGAGGCGTCGTTCATTGCAAAGAAAATGGACGCAAAGCTTCCTTCGCTCTTTGAGTATCTGCCAAGAACACCCTACGGTGTAGCGCCTGTACCAGACGCTATCGCGCCCAAATATACAACGGGCCGTTACATTCATCCTAGCCGCGATGATCAGCCAGGATATTACTGGGTAAACACGTATGCCCTCGATAAGCGCCCTTTGTATGCATTGCCTGCACTGACCTTGCACGAAGCAGTGCCTGGCCACCATCTTCAAATATCGTTGGCAGCAGAGCTTGAAGACTTACCTATGGTACGTCGTAACACCTATATTTCAGCGTTTGGTGAAGGCTGGGGTCTGTACTCTGAGTTTTTAGGTATTGAAGCAGGTATTTACGAAACGCCGTACGACAACTTCGGTCGCTTAAGCTACGAAATGTGGCGTGCGTGTCGCTTGGTTGTGGATACCGGTATGCACACGATGGGCTGGAGCCGTCAACAAGCGGTTGATTATATGATGGAAAACACCGCGCTTTCAGAACACAACGTAAATACTGAAATAGACCGCTATATCTCTTGGCCAGCGCAAGCCTTGTCTTACAAGATTGGTGAAATCAAAATTAAAGGCCTTCGCAAGAAAGCAGAGAAAGCATTAGGCGAGCGTTTTGATGTGCGTAAATTCCACCGCGCCGTGTTAGAAAACGGCTCAGTTCCACTGTTTATCTTGGAGCAAAACATCAATACGTTTATAGAAGAACAAAAGGCACAATAAACATGATCGTTGCATTTGGTGTTATTGGATTACTTATCCTGTTTTTAATTTACTTTGTGCTGCGAGCGCAGAATTTACAGAAAGAGCTGGCGCTATTGCGTCACTCGAATAAACAGACCAACAACAAGGTTACGTATGCTTATCGCAACCTTGTTCTTGTTACAGATGCGTTAGAGAAAAATCTTACTGCGCGTATTGAAAGTGCCTATAAAAGCCGCCTTATCGACCAAACTCAATACAATGCGCTGCACCCGCTTATGCGCAACTTTTCGACTATCGTCATGGCCTGTTGTGAGAAAGGGATGTCATTTGAGGAGTCACTGAATAAGGTGCTGCTTAATGAAGAAGTGACGCTTGAGGAAATTCGTGAGGTGGTGAAAGCATTCCCTAGCAACGTACGTATGGTGTGGTCAAAAAATACGGCCGACGGCTTCATTGCTTTTTGCCAAACCGTTACAGCAACAGTAAGTGGCACGACTACAAAGGCTCAAAAAGAACCATCTGAAGAGTAACATTTTACTCTATGTCTCTCGTTAGCGCTTATACAGCGCTAACTGTATGGCAGGGTCGTCTGCTTTGCTATGTAGTAAGGCCTGCGACCCTAGCCATGTTCCCACTCTTTTAAAAGTTTAATCTTTTTACCTTTCCAAACTAATCAGTAAGTTAGCGTTTAAAACAACAAGTCAAAAACCTTTTGTCTTGAAAAGGGTTATTGCTGCACTATAATACTGTATAAAAATACAGTTTATTTTGAGTGCCATGAATAAATCGTTATCCGTGCTTAATAACCACCCGCATATTTGGCGGGCCAGAGATCAGAGACAAAGTGAAACCAAGTTTTCACTGGGTTTTCCGCGTCTGGATAAAGCACTTAACGGTGGCGTTACATCTACAGGTCTTGTCCGTATCTCTTCGTTAACCGGCATGGGTGAACTTTCACTCTTTAAACAGGTTATATGCCAACACCGTACGCATAAGCTGGTGGTATTTATTAACCCTCCCGGGCTACTACAGTCGCCGTGGTTAGAAAACTTGGGGCTTAAAGCGCAACAAGTTCTGGTAGTAAAACCAAGTTCTGAACAAGAGTCGTTGTGGGCAGCAGAGCAATGTTTAAAAAGTACGGCTTGCCATTGCGTAGTGCTGTGGAGTAATGCTGTAAATCAAAAAGAAGCACGACGCCTACAGGTAGCAGCAACGCATAATGATGCGCTGTGCTTACTGTATACTCCACCGCAACAGCAGGCATCACAGTTAGGTTATCCGAAGGCCAGCTTAAGTGATTCACAAGCCAACCTGTCGAATCAAAGCGACAGTGCATTACCCATTACGTTGGATATCGCGCTAAAGGGTAAACCCCACGCTTTGGCGGTGAACATACGCAAGCAGCGTCATGGGTGGCCCAAAGATAACATTGTTATTTCCCATCGGTGGACCCCCGACAATCACGCCATTAAATGGGCCATGGCACACAACACGCTTTCCGATCAGGCATTACACTCTGTGAGCTAATGATGCTGTGGGCTTATATTTACTGCTATCAACTAACTTTAGACAGCCATATCAAAGCGGCTAGAAGTAAGCGTGCACATAGCCAATTGCCGAAGCACGAAACTAACAACCAGTATTCAGCGTTAGCGTCGAATACTCCCGTTGCAGTGTACTGCAGTAAAACAAACAAAATTACGCAGTGTAATGATATTGCGAAAAAAGAAGGCATTGAAATTGGGCATGGGCTAGCCCAAGCAGCGGCGTTATGCCCTTACGTGCATATTCTGCCTTTCAGTGAAGAAGCCGAAAAGCATATGCTGACGCAGTTAGCCCATCGGCTTTATCCACTGGCTTCTGATATCGTATTAGACAACCACATTCACTCAAATAGTTTCAGCGGTCTGGCAGTAAGGCTAGATAACCTAACTCATTACTATGGCGGTCATAAGCCACTGTGGAAAACTTTAACCCAAGCTCTGGCAGAAGCAGATATTCGTTATCATTTTGCTAGCGCATGGACAATTGAGGCCGCAAAAGTATTAGCGCTTCATAAATTTAATACCTACTTGCATACATCCGATGACATAAAAAAAGCGCTAAGTACGTGCCCGCTTTCTATTACGGCTCTATCACCTAAAGTCATTGACTCGTTGGCAAGGGTGGGCGTTTCCTGCGTACAACAGCTGTTGGCAATGCCGGTACAAGAACTGGGTCGGCGCTTTGACAATAACACTATTATGTATCTTACTGCGTTAAGGGGAGAAACCTTTCCACGGGTTACATTATTTAGGCCTTTGGAGCACTTCGATAACTTTATCCTATTGCCTTTTGATATTGAAAACACGCAGCATCTAACCCCTTTTGTCAGCCAGCAGTTTGAGCATTTGTCTCACTATTTACGGGCAAGAAACTTATATACATCCAGCATCAGTGTACATATTCATTTCAGAGAAGCACCTGTAATGGATATTAATATACGTTCGGCACTGCCTCAGTCTTCAGTACAAAGTTGGCTGCCCTTGTTTAGTCTTAAAACTGAGAATCTGGTGTTGCCTGAGCCAGCTACAGCCATTGCGCTTACCTGTCAGCAATTTGAAGAAATGGATACGCAGAATGGCGACTTTTTTAGCGACAGATTTAACGATATTGCACAAAAGCAATTAATTGGGCGCTTAAACGCGAAGCTAGGCGATAACAGTACGTTTCAACCTCGCGCTGCCGACAGCCATCAGTTTGAATATATGACGGTGACGGAGTCGAGCACCGGTAACTGCACCCGTAATTATGCTTATAGCAGTGACATTACGCCCACCTTCACTTTTGATGTACCTAAACCGCTTATTCAGGCTACCCAAATTTGCTTTGGCCCCGTGCGATTACACAGTGAGTGGTGGCATGACAGCCCAACAAAGCGTGATTATTTCATCGCCCAAACTGAGCAATGCGTAAGGCTTTTAGTGTTTAAAGATGAAGAGAGCCGCTGGTGGGTGCAGGGCCTTTTTTGTTAGCGGTATGCGGTTAAAGAAAAAGGTAAAGGCTATATCATGAAATACAGTGAGCTCTTTTGCCAAAGCAATTATAGCTTTCTTTGCGGTGCCTCTTCCCCCGCAGAGCTTGTTACCACGGCTTCTTTCCTTGGTTACGACGCGCTTGCCATTACCGATGAATGCTCAGTAGCGGGGGTGGTACGGGCTTTCGACGAAATTAAGCATCAGGGCCTACCGATTACGCTTATTGTGGGTAGTTACTTTGTATTTGATGACACTTTATCTTTTGTGCTGTTGTGCCCGAACAAAGCGGCCTATAGCGAACTATGCCGAATTATTACTAACGCGAGGCGTCGCTCTGATAAAGGTGAATACCAACTGGCCGAGTGGGACTTGCGTACCATTCGCCATTGCAAATTCATTTGGCTACCAAGCGGCAAAGAAGCTAAAGACAAGCATTGGGCTGAATGGCTGCAAAAACACCCTAGTATTGATGCCTATATTGGCGCTCAGCGCCTATTAGACGGAAGGGATCACCACAGGTTTGCGCATTACAATCATCTGCAGTCTGCCTACTCTTTCCCTGTTATTGCCTGTACAGGTGTACTCATGCATCACGCTGACAGACTGCCGCTTCAACATGTATTGCATGCTATTAACGTGCATACCAGTGTAGACAAAATAGGTCGGGATGCGTTGAGTAATGCAGAGCGTAGTCTGCGAACCGTACAAAAAATTAAGAAGCTTTACCCTGAGAAATGGATTGCCAATACCAATGCCCTTGCTCACGCTTTCACATTTTCTTTAGAAGAGCTGCGCTACCACTATCCTGCGGAGCTTGTACCTGAAGGGTATACGCCCACTTCGTATTTGCGGGAACGTGTAGAGGCCGGTATAAAAGTGCGCTTTCCTGAAGGTATAACCCCTGATATTCGCCAAACCATAGAAAAAGAACTTACGCTTATTGCCGAGCAAGAGTATGAGTATTTCTTTTTAACCATTTACGACATTGTTCAGTTTGCCAAGCGACAACGTATTTTGTATCAAGGGCGCGGCTCTGCGGCCAACTCGGTAGTGTGCTATTGCTTGGAAATAACCGCAGTAGACCCAAGGCAAATAAGTGTGCTGTTCGAGCGCTTTATTTCCAAAGAGCGTAACGAACCGCCAGATATTGATGTGGATTTTGAGCATCAACGCCGTGAAGAGGTCATCCAATACATTTATCAAAAGTACGGCCGGGAAAGAACCGCTATCGCGGCTACGGTTATTTGCTATCGCTTTAAGTCGGCTTTTAAAGATGTGGGCAAGGCGCTGGGCTTTAGCGAATCACAGCTTGATTTTGTGGTAAAGCAGATTAATCGCCGAGACAGCGTTATTCCGTGGAAATCTCAGCTGGCGGGGCTTGGGTTAAACCCTGAAGAGCCTAGAGTGCAGCAGTTAATTACCCTTACCGAAGCTTTACTGGGCACGCCCCGACATTTGTCGCAACATGTAGGCGGTTTTGTTATTAGCGCAGGGCCGCTCTACGATCTTGTTCCTGTTGAGAACGCCGCGATGGAAGAGCGTACTATTATTCAGTGGGATAAGGACGACATTGAAACCTTAGGCCTTTTAAAAGTGGATGTACTGGCGCTTGGGATGTTGAGCGCTATACGTCGCGCATTCTCGCTTATCAATAAACAATACCCTGTTGAAACCAGTATTCCGTTCATTACTAAGCTCGGAGATGACAAACAGGTTTTCGATATGATTTGTCGGGCCGATACGGTAGGCGTTTTTCAAATAGAATCACGAGCTCAGATGTCTATGCTGCCAAGGCTAAAACCTCGTCGCTATTACGATTTGGTCGTACAAATAGCCATTGTACGGCCAGGTCCAATTCAGGGTGATATGGTCCACCCTTATCTGATACGTCGACACGGCAACGAAACCATTAGCTACCCATCTAAAGATGTGGAGAAAGTTCTGTCTCGCACCATGGGCGTGCCTATCTTTCAAGAACAAGTGATTCAGCTTGCCATGGTTGCAGCAGGCTTTAGTGGCGGAGAAGCTGACCAGCTGCGGCGCGCTATGGCGAGCTGGAAAAAAGACGGTAGAATTTTTGAATTCAGAGACAAGCTTATTAAAGGTATGACGGACAAAGGCTATGACAGTACGTTCGCCCACAACTTATTTGAACAAATAAAAGGCTTTGCAGGTTACGGCTTTCCTGAATCTCACTCAGCGTCTTTTGCCGTATTAGCTTACGTGTCTTGCTGGTTGAAGTTTTACTTTCCCGTTGAGTTTTACGTAGCGCTGTTAAATAGCTGGCCCATGGGGTTTTATTCCCCGTCCCAGTTAGTTCAAGACGCTAAGCGTCATCACATACGGGTAGAGGCGCCCTGTGTTAACCAGTCTGACGTTGAGCATTCTTTGGTGGTACAAGGCCAAGAAAAATACATTCAGCTTGGCCTTAAGCTTATTAAAGGCTTAAGTGAAGCATCGTCTCAACTTATCGTGGAAAACCGCTCAGATAAGGGCTATACCGATGTTGAACAATTACAGCAACTATCGCTTAAAAGTAATGAAGTAGAGGCACTGGCTAGCGCCGATGCCCTTCGCACTATTTCAGGCAACCGATACGAAACCCGTTGGCGAATTATGGATACCCAAACGCATTTACCACTGTTTGATACTGACGATTTTTATGCAGATAAAAACGTCACACCTCTGGGTGCTTCACCGACCGAGGCAGAAAACTTACTTGAAGACTATGCCTCAACCGGCTTATCGGTAAATAACCACCCTATTTCGTTACTCAAAAAGCAACATAAGCTTAAAGACATAAGCTGGTCCAATTCGCTTAAAGACAAGACAAATAAATCAGTTGTAAAAGTGCTTGGCGCAGTAACAGGTCGTCAAGCGCCAGGCACTGCCGCAGGCGTTACCTTTCTGACTTTGGAAGATGACATAGGCAATATGAACGTTGTGGTATGGCAAGCCACCGCTCGTGCTCAGCAACAAACATTCTTAAAGGCTAAACTGCTACAGGTAAATGGTATTATCGAACGCTCCAAAGAAGGAGTTATTCATATCATTGCAGGTAAGCTTATTGATCGTACGCCTTGGCTCGAAAAGCTGTCATTAAGTTCAAGAGATTTTCACTGAGTATTTTACACCCGCAAAACGATAAATTATGGTGTATAGATACGCGATTTATTTTTGTATTAAAAAACTTCCTCTCAAGGAAATGCTTCAAAGATAATTTATTTGTATATTGTAAATTGCTGTAGTCATTTTGGAGTGTAGAATGATGCGATGTATTGGGCTTTTTATTGGCTGTTTGTTTAGCCTTAATATTTATGCAGAAAAATATGTGATTGGCGCACAAAACTTAGCTTATTTCCCCCATTACGATTTTGCATCATCCACAGATAAAGGGGTTGCCTGGTCAATTTTAGAAGCTTTTTCTGAAGCTTCGGGACACGAGTTTGTGTATTTAAGCTTGCCTATAAGACGGCTTCAACTCGAGTTAGTTAAAGGTAATGTTGACTTTGTATACCCTGATAATAGAGGCTGGTATAACAGCATTACCACTTCAAATGACAAGTACTTTTCCCTCCCATTAACCAGCGCAGTAACGGGGACAATTGTAAAACGACAGAACGCTGGGAAAGGCATCGAAAAGATAAAAAACCTCGCCATGCCGTTAGGCTTCACACCGGTAAATTGGCAAGAAAGAATAGACACCCAACGTACCCAAATAACTTGGGTTACGGATATTCAACAAGGCTTGGCGCTTTTGTACCAAGAACGTGTAGACGGGTTAGATTTAGAGTATTTCGTTAGCCAGCGATCTGCTCCTCTATCATATGAGCAAGATGCATTTACTTTAGATTTGACGCTTCCACATAATGAAATTCCTTTTTCCCTATCTACGCTTTATCATCAAGACATTATTAGTGAACTTAATAAGTTCATATCCTCAAATCCAGAATTAATTGATAGTATAAAAACAAAATACGGAATAACCCCTTTCGAGCAGTTGTCTCAGAAGCTTTTGATAGAACAAGGATTGAAAATTGAAGAGGTTTGGAAATAGTATTCGTCGCTTTGTGCAAATGGCGGTATTGCCAGTTACATGCACACTTTCAAGTCCTTTTGTTTCAGCCGACACCTATATCGTAGGCGCTCAAAATATTGAATATTATCCGTATTACAACTTTTCATCGGATCATGAAAAGGGGTTGGGTTGGGCTATTCTTGAAGCATTCTCAAAGCAAAGCGGACATCGCTTTGTATACTTGAGCATGCCAGTTAAACGCCTTCAGATAGAATTGAAAAAAGGCAATGTAGACTTTGTCTTTCCTGATAACGCCAGTTGGTATGACCAAATAACCCATAGCCTCAACAAAGTGTATTCTGAACCTCTGGCAGAAACATTCGCCGTGACTTTGATTAAAACAGATAACCTTGGTAAAGGAATTACTCACATAACAAAACTTGCCACGCCAGACGGATTTTCCCCTGTAAAGTGGGAACAGCAAATTAAGAACGGTACCGTTAAAGTAACAGGCGTAAACAGTATTTTTGATGGGCTTAATCTTCTACAGAGCGATAAAGTAGATGCTTTAGATGTGGAATATAATGCCGCTAAAAACGTTGCTCGTCGCTTTCCGCAAATGGGACCATTTGCCGCTGATTTAACCCTGCCACACAACGTTGTCTCATTTTCGCTATCAACCTTAAGACACCCCGAGATCATTGCCGAGCTCAATACATTTATACTTTCAGAATCTGAAAGCATAAATAAAATTAAAGCGAAGTATGGTATTGAAGATACAAAGCAACTGATCGAGCGCCTGATGGAAGAGCAACATGTAAGCGCAGATACACGCTGGACATCTTTGTAAAAGCTTCAACAGTGTCAGTAAATTACACTACTCAGCAGGAATAGTTCGGCATTTAGTTTTCATTATCTCTTTGAAATTACGATAATTTTTAATTGGAAAAAATTTTGCTTGTTGATTACCAGATCAAGGAGCAATTATGAAACAGGCATCACTACTTCTATTTTCTTTTTTCATTATTTTCACCGCAAGTAGCGTACAAGCGAAACAAACCGTGAGTGTAGATTATATGCACGGCTTTGACGATATCGATGGTATGCGCTTCGCGTACAGGCCATTTGAACAAACGCTTACTACTGATTGGTTTGGCGACCTAAAGCTATACTGGGAAGTGAGTGCCGTAGTGTGGGAGTATGGTGAAAACGATACACATAGTACTAGCTACGGCGCGTCATTAACTCCTGTATTTATGAAACAGGTTTCAACGCTCTATGACAAATATCCCGTATATATAGAAGCGGGGATAGGAGCGAGTTACATAGGTAATCAGAAAGTCGCTGGTAAAGATATTGGATCTAACTATCAGTTCGAAGACAGATTAGGTGTGTTTGTAGAGATCGATAAGAAACAACATGTCGCACTGCGCTATATGCACTTTTCAAACGGCGGCTTCAACAATGACAACCCCGGATTAGACTTCCTGAACCTATCCTACGCCTATCACTTTTAAAGAAATGGGGTCAGAGTACATTTTCATTCCGCAATCATTGAGTCAAGGGCTGTTTTGATTTCGAGGAGTATTAGAAGTATTAATGTACTCTGACCCCTTTTTGATGTTTTAAAGGGGAAAGATTGGGGATTAATGTACTCTGACCCCATTTTTTGTTCCTTCCAAACGCAAAAAACCCGCCGTTAGGCGGGTTTCTTTAAATGGGGCCTGGCAGTGTCCTACTCTCACATGGGGAAACCCCACACTACCATCGGCGCTAATACGTTTCACTTCTGAGTTCGGAATGGAGTCAGGTGGTACCGTAT
>NZ_JAKRFA010000003.1:0-185171 GCF_022348305.1 Alteromonas sp. MmMcT2-2 | reverse complement strand
CAACGCCCTTGCCATTCGGATTATCTTCCCCTCAGTCAGGGTGATTCAGGTTTCTTTCAACCTGACGGGTTTGCCAGCTTCGCTGGGCAAACAAAAAAGGGTAGCTTATTCAGTTAAGCTACCCTTTTTTGTAAACAGTGACTTCTGATACTACTTGCTACTTAAAACCCAGCTAGCAAATGGTACCGTAGTGCGTGCCTCGCCTACTTCTTCAAATGGGGCGCGCAAGTTGAGGATACGTTAGACGCGTTGAAAATTTCAATCCAATAGCCGTCTGGGTCTTTGATAAATGCGATCCCTTTCATAGAACCATCATTAAGCCCTTTCTGAAAAGGAACGTCTAGTGATGCAAATCGTGAACATGCAGCTTCAGCATCAGGCACATGAAAACCAATATGCCCAAAACCTTTTGGCTCTGTATTTCCGTTATGATAATCAACCGTTTCTGGTGTATCGCCCCAATTGTGGGTTAGCTCCAACATGGCCGGGCGACCAAAAGTTTGCTGAGTACGTTCGTCTACATCGTCAGAAATATCAGAGAAATCATCACCTGCCGCCAAAAAATAAAGGCTGAACTTCATTTCTTCAAAATCTAGACGCTTAATTAGCGTCATTCCCATAACTCGCGTATAGAAATCTAGCGAACGCTTGGGGTCGGCAATGCGCAGCATAGTTTGGTTGAACACAAAACCTTGTGTCGCGGCATCTTTCTCTTCATACAGGCCTTCGGCCTTATCGAAATGTCGGCTCATAATAGTCGTCCTTAGCGATATAGATAATTAAGGCAAGGCAATCTTGCTTTGCCTAAAAACGAGTGCATAGAAGTGAGGGGTAATTTTCTTTTCACAACAGCACTTAGTCTATCCTCTTACGCGCTTTACCTCAGATGCGTTTTATACAACGTCTATTTTTACGGCGCTTTTATTTTTTAGGGAGCTTTCCCCAAACCGAACCTGCATCACTTTTTTTCACTGGCGACACTTTAGAATTGGTGTTTTTGCCAGCCGCTTCTTTTTGTTTACTAGCGCCTTTATTAAATGAGCCTGACTTAGTACCAGAAGTGCTTGGGCTATCTGATTTTTTAGACGAAGTTTGTCGCGTGGACTCCGGTCGATATTTTTTCACCATACCTTGCAACAAATTGCGAACCACTTGATCGCCAGCGGGTTTAAAGTTGCGATGGTCTGGCTTTCTAAAAAACGCCGACAGCTCACCTTTACTCATTCTAAAGTCTGCTAGTTTAAGCACCGCTATCATATCGTCATCTTTATAACTCATTGCAATACGGATTTTGCGCAGTACTTCGTTATTACTTAGTCGCTCTTTTGGCCCCAGCTCTTGAGGCATTTGCCCTTCTTGACGACCACGATTTTTAATAATCAATCCATCTAGAAACAACGCAATAATCTTGTCGCGACACGGTAGATAGCCCTCTTCACCTTCCCGCTTCATCACAGCATGTAAATAATCAATTTCCATGTCGTAGTTAACTAATTTAAAAATACTTATGGCGGCGGTATCGTTGATAGCTAATGCATAACGAAGGCGACGTAAAACATCGTTGTGGATCATGAAAATGGGCCTGAAAAGTGGAGTAGCCAATAATTGGTATGGATTACAGTGTAGCGCTACGTGCGCTTTCGCATATTTTACACTACTTGGCCATTTGCATCTATCGCTGGCTGTCGGGTGCGTAATTTCTACCAACACATAGTGAAACCAAATTAACGTACTTGGCGTAACGACATTGTACATCTGGTTTCGCTCATTTCATCGGCGTACCGAAATTGAGCTCATTGGTAGAAGGATACTTCCATGGCAACATTAAATCTCAACGGGAGAGACGTCAGTCTTCCCTATGATCCACGAACGACTTTGTTAGATTTTCTCCACCAGCATTTATCACTTTTTGGCACCAAAAAAGGTTGTGACCACGGACAATGTGGTGCTTGTACCGTTATCGCTGACGGCAAGCGTATTAATGCATGCTTAGTGTTTGCATTCCAGTTAGAAGGCGCTGAAGTCACAACTATTGAAGGCATCGGTGAAGGTGAGAGTCTTCATCCGCTGCAAAAAGCTTTTATCGAGCGTGACGCGTTTCAGTGTGGCTATTGCACATCTGGTCAAATATGTTCAGGCGTATCCCTACTTAGGGAAATGAAAAATGAAGACCCTAGCGCAGTTACTTATAGTCAAACTCGTCACAGTAAAGCTTCATTGAAAGAAGATATCAGCGAACGCATGAGCGGTAACCTATGCCGCTGCGGCGCCTACCCTAATATTGTGGATGCTATAACCGATGTCATTGCTTTGGAGAGACAATAATGCAGCCATTCACTCTTCATCATTATAACGGCGAAAAGCCGTTGAGTAGCCTGCCCCTGGACACAAGATCACGTTTTTTGGCCGGAGGTACAAACCTAATAGATTTAATGAAACTACAGGTAGAAACGCCTAAAACATTAGTAAGTCTTGCGAAATGGGATAAAGCTAACACTATCAGCGAAGATGACAATTACTATTATATTGGCGCCATGGTGACTAATTCTGACTTAGCGAAGTTCGCTCACACGCAGCCCAATGTGTCTTTACTTGCGCAAGCTTTATTAAGCGGTGCAACAGTTCAACTTAGAAATAGGGCAACCACTGCAGGCAATTTGCTACAACGCACCCGCTGTTATTATTTTTACGACACCACAAAAGCCTGTAATAAACGAGAGCCAGGCACTGGCTGTAGCGCATATAACAGCATGAATAGAATTCATGCCATATTTGGCACTAGCGAGAGCTGTATCGCCACACACCCTTCCGACATGGCCATAGCCATGATTGCGCTTAACGCACAGGTACATACGCAACAACCTGATGGCAACACGCGTCAAATCGCGCTACGAGATTTCTACCGTGAACCTGGCGACACGCCGCACATAGAAACCCAATTAGACGAAGATGAACTCATTACCCATGTCAGCATAAAGAAAAAAGCAAACGGTACTCAGTACTATCACAAAGTACGCGACCGTTCTTCCTATGCGTTTGCACTCGTTTCTGTTGCGGCTGGTTTGAAAATTGAAGATGGTCGTTTTAAAGACCTTTCTCTCGCCTTTGGTGGTGTGGGCACAAAGCCTTGGTATCCGCAAAAAGCAATCAGTTTTCTTGAAGGCGCGGAACCAACCCAAGAAGTCATATTGCAAGCCGCGGAAGCTGAGTTATCCGAAGCAAAAACGTTTGGCAGTAATGACTTTAAACCAGAACTATTGCGCAGGACGTTAACAAAAGTGCTTTTAGAGTTAGCAGAACATCAGGTAAAGCACCCAGGACATGAAGGAGCTTTATATGACAACGCATAATGCCAAAACTGTAGGGACGCCAGTTAATCGAGTTGATGGTTCAGCAAAGGTGTCAGGTCAAGCAAGGTACGCTGCGGAGCATATGAGCGATCGCACTCCTTTGATAGGCTGGGTTGTATCAAGTGATACTGCCGTAGGTAAAATCACATCCCTTAATACAGAGCAAGCGGAACAGGCCGAAGGCGTACATGCAGTTATCACGTATAAAAATGCAGGTACTCTTAAGCCATTTAGCAAGCCTGCAGATGAAAGCAGGTTTACTCAAAGTCGCGCCGTACTTAACGAACCTAACATTCGTCATTTCGGTGCGCCGGTCGCTCTAGTTATTGCTGATACGTTGGAGCAAGCACGCTATGCCGCAAGTCTAGTAACCTTCACCATAGACGGTGAAATACCAGATTTGCTGACAGAATTCGATGATGCAACGCAAAAACCAGCGTCGCTAGATGGTGGGTTTGAGGCAGATGCGTCTAGCGGTGATAAACCGCAGCAAAGTGATATTCAAGCAAGCATTAACGAAACTTATACTACACCAAGCCAAATCTCTGCCGCTATGGAGCCTCATGCCACGGTTGCCGACTTTAAAGATGGAAAGCTTGAGGTCTATTGTAGCGTTCAGATTATAGCGACGGCTGTTGAGGCGCTTGCGATTACGCTTGAAATGGATGAAGCAGACATCGTAGTGCAGAGCCCCTTTGTAGGTGGCGGGTTTGGCTCTAAGCTAGGTCTTCATTACGATGCAACGCTCGCTTGTATAGGGGCCAGGTATTTAGAGCGGGCTGTAAAAGTGGTGTTAAGCAGGCGTCAGGTCTTTTATAACACCCCTCATCGAGGGCACAGCATACAGAAAATTAGCCTTGCTTCTGGTGATGATCATGCACTGTTAAGCGTACAACACAAAAGCGCTATGCCAAAAGCCAAGGGCTATGAGTTTGCCGAAGCAACAGGGGCTGGCGCACGGGTTACCTATAAATCTCAGTTCATTGAAAGTACGCATAGGGTCAAAGACGTAGACCTGCCGCTTATCGACTCTACCCGTTCTCCCGGAGATGCCATTGGTTCCCTTGCTTTTGAATCGGCCATTGATGAACTTGCCCACGAAGCCGGTATCGACCCGCTTACGTTTCGCATAAAAAACCTGCCCGTCGTTCACCCTATGAAAGGCACGCGGTTTACCACCCACAACTTAGGTGAGTGCCTTCGTCAAGGCGCGCAAAACTTCAAGTGGCAGCATAAAACACAGCCCACACCGGGTAAACAAATCGGCCATGGCGTAGCGAGTGCTATGCGTATGAATGTGCTGGTGGAAAGTTCAGCTGAAGTGGAATTGAGTGCTACCGGTGAGGTAACGGTTCGCACTGATATGACGGATATTGGTACAGGCACCTACACAATTCTCACACAAATTGCCGCCGATACTTTAAATACGTCGGTAGACAATGTCACAGTAAAACTCGGTGATAGCCGCTACCCTGCTTCATGTGGTTCAGGTGGCTCATTTGGCGCAGCAAGCTCTGGTTCTGCGGTTAAAAAAGCCTGTGAAGCTCTTATCGATAGCATAAAAAGTGCGTTGCCCCCAGCTCTTAGCCAAGCTGAAGTACAAATTTTAGATGGGCAAATAAAGTTAGTCTCGTTTGCACAAGGTGATGATGATGAAGTAAGTAGTCCGGTATTACTCGCCAACTTTATGTCCGACAGCGAATTCCCCATATCAGCAACCGGTAGCGTATCCGAAGATGACACCAGCGATGATGAGCAGTATTCATGTGGCGCTCATTTCGCGGAAGTAGAGGTAGATGAATACACGGGTGAAGTTAGGCTACTTCGCCAATACGGTATGTTCAGCGCGGGGCAAATCTTGAATATGAAAACAGCTGCATCTCAAATAAAAGGGGGAATGGTATGGGGCGCTGGCTACGCACTTACTGAAGGGCTCCATCACCATAGAGACACGGCAAGCTTTGTAAATCCAGATTTTGGTGAATATCATGTGGCAGTCAATCGGGACATTGCCGAAGTTAGTCTGGATTTCTTACAAGAGGCAGATTATGCCGCATCGCCAGTGGGCGCAAAAGGTATTGGTGAACTAGGCATTACTGGAGCAGGCGCCGCCATCGCTAACGCAATTTATGATGCATGCAAAGTGAGAGTACGAGACTTCCCCATTACCATGGATAAAATAATCGCTGGTAAGAACTAAGCAAAAAAAGCGGCCTGACAAGGCCGCTTCACATTAAGAAGCTTTTTCATTATTGTTATCCAGTGTGTTTGATAGGGCTCAAAACCCTTTTTTAATTTGTAGTACTATCACTCTATAGCATTACTAATAAATGCTTAAAGTTACAATGTAACATACGACTAATTGCTCATCACAAAAGTTGAAAATATTGTGCACCGACTTAACATTACTTAATATCTTGATGATCATTAGCCAGTGCATTTTTTCAAAAAGTAGTTTAGCCCTACCGACTCAATCTGTACATTTATTCAACAAATCGTATATTATCCAATCTGGAAGTTTGTTTTACTATTCAGGGTGGTCAGCCTAAGAATATTAAATACTGATACTGACTCACAGGATTCAAATAGACACGAAAAAGCTTAAAGGCTCGAAGGGAATACATAAAAATAATATGCGGATTAGACATCTAACAATTTTACTCGTCGTTGCCAGCGTTCTACTTAGTGCCTGCACACCTTCGCAACCTACAAACAAAATTCTGATCAGTGGTCCTTTTGAACCAGTCAATAACGATCCGGCAAGTACCGGCTACATGTTTACACGAATGCAAATTCTGGAAACTCTCATAGACGTGGATAACCAAGGTCAGCTTATCCCAGGACTTGCTAGCTCATGGTCAAATGATGAGGACTTTACTGTTTGGACATTTAATTTACGTCCTGATGTGTATTTTCATGACGGCACGTTAATGACCGCCGACGCCGTCTACAAAAGTCTTTCGGTCGCGTTTGGTAAACCAACGCCATTTTCAAAAGATATGATCGCCAACATGGAGGTGGTATCAGAATATTCTATCAAGTTCACCTTGAACCAAAGTTACCGTCCTTTCCCTTCCCTGTTAAGTAATTATGCAACTGCGATCGTGGCACCTGCTACCTTCGGCAAGTTCAATCGAATTAAAACCTTAATAGGTACAGGCCCCTATCAGATTACGCACTTTGAACCTCCCCACAATATTACAACCACGCGCTTTGACAATTATTGGGGCGAGCCCGCTGTTATTGAAAACGTTGAGTACGTAACGGGTCACCGCTCTGAAACGCGGGCGCTTATGGTACGAACGGGGCAAGCAGATATTGTGTACAACCTCGACCCTGCCGCGGTTAGCATGTTGCGCACTGACTCTGACGTAAACGTGTTTAGCGACAGGATCCCTCGCACCACTCTAGTTAAGTTAAATAGCGGCCATCCTATCCTCTCAGATGTAAAAGTAAGGCGAGCATTGAGTTTAGCGATTGACAGAAAAGGCATTGCATCTGGCGTAATGCGTATATCGAATATCTCTGCTGATCAGCTATTTGGCCCAAATATTCGAGACTGGCATATTCGTTCTACTGCCACAGATAATGCTACCAATACTATTTCAATGGGTGACGCTGACAATAATCCAACAATTAAAAATAGCGTTGAAAATGGTGACTTATTATTAAATAGGAAAAAAGCGGCACAGCTGCTAACCGACGCGGGATGGTTAGTAGGTGAGGATGGCGTGCGCTACAAAGATGGCTCGCCTTTAACGCTTGATATGATTACCTATGCCAATCGGCCAGAACTCATTACCATTGCCACAGCAATTCAAGATCAGTGGGCTAGCATTGGAGTGAAGCTCTCTGTCCATATGGAAAATGTAAGTGCCATTCCTTCAGGGCATGCTGATGGTACATTACAAACTGCACTTATGGCGCGTAACTTTGCTAACATCCCAGACCCTCTTGGTATAATGCTGGCTGACTTTTCTTCAAAAGAAGGCGGCGATTGGGGGCCAATGAACTGGCAAAATGAAAAAGTGTTTAGCGATTTAAAGACCTTGAGTCACACCACGGATGAACACGCTTACAAATCGTTGATATCATCAATTATGCAAGAAGTTCAGCAAGACGTTCCTCTTATCCCCGTTATGTACTATGTACAGCAAACGGCGACTTCTAGCCGACTAAGAAACTTCAGCTTCGACCCTTACGAGCGTTCTTTTCGCGTATCTCAAATGAGAATAGCCCCATAATAATGAGAAAAATTCTACTTCAACGGCTGCTTCAAGCTGTACTGATGGCGTGGAGTGTAGGCACACTCACATTTATTATAACCCGTTCACTACCTGGAGATATGGCTTACAAAATAGCGGCTGGCCGCTACGGTGACGATGCGGTAAGTACAAGTGCCGCTAACGCCGTAGCAGAAGAACTTGGTCTGCACAGAAGCGCTTTCGAACAGTACGTAAGCTGGATGACTGATTTAGCCTCTCTGGATTTAGGAACAAGCTTGGTCACGGGTGCCCCCATTGTTGTTGAGCTACAAAATCAGCTTTCTTACACCCTTGTTCTCGCTGGACTCGCTATTCTGGTATCCGCATTAATTGCGTTTCCTCTGGGAATTTATAGCGGCATCAGAAGCGCTCGAAAAAGTGAAAATACTCCTAAGAGCCATGCTTCTCTTTTTGATAAAACAGCATTAGTATTTTCCACGTTCGTGCGCTCTCAACCGGTCTTTTGCTTGGGGCTAATTCTCATCTTTATTTTTGCACTAGAGCTCAAATGGCTACCGGTTGCGGGCTCTTCAGGCTTTGTCTATACCATATTACCTGTAATGACCTTAGGGTTAAGCCTGGCGGCTATATCAAACCGCGTAATTCGCAATAGTACTGTTAATGCGGTTCAATCGGGTTACTTCCATTTCGCCAAGATAAAAGGGTTAAGCGCTCTAGAGGCGTTTAGGTGCCATGCGCTACCTAACATTGTAATACCTGCTCTAGCCTTCATGGGCATACAGCTTATCGGGTTAATTGAAGGCGTAATTATGATTGAAAGCCTTTTTGCTTGGCCCGGCATAGGACACGGACTTTCCCATGCTGTCTTTGCCCGCGACATCACTATGTTGCAAGGCACCGCTTTGCTGATGGGCGTTTTATTCGTATTGGTCAACACACTAGTCGATTTAAGTCAGTATGCACTCGACCCAAGGGTGAGAGAGAATCGAGGGTATAGCCAATGAAGACACCCGCCTTACCTGTTGAAAAAGTGATTGGCTTTTCACTTTTGATGCTGCTCTTATTACTTGCGTTGGGCGAGCCTGTTCTATTGGGAACAAACGGTAATCAACAAAATTTAAAGCAAGTACTCGAAGCCCCAAGTGCGCAACATTGGTTAGGTACAGATCAGTTCGGACGCGACATGTTAGCCAGAATCTCAGAGGGTCTGCGCATATCACTTTCTCTCGCTGCACTGTGTGTACTAAGTTCATCAATCATTGGCGTGCTAACGGGCGTAATTGCAGCGTGGTGTAGAGGTTGGGTAGATACGACGTTGAATTTCATTGCCAATACAATATTGGCGCTCCCCGGACTGGTACTTATTCTTCTTTTCGCGGCGCTAGTACCAGGCTCTTTCATTATGCTGTATTTAGCCATTTCCTTAGTACTGGCCGTCGAGTACTTCAGGCTGGTACGTGCTATCACTCTACCAGTAGTGACAGGCCCTGCACTGGAAAACTCTGCGCTAATGGGTTTTCCAAAACGCTATTTATTTAGTAAGCATATATGGCCCGCCATTCGACAAGACGTGTTATCACTTGCTGCTTTTGGTGCCTCCTCCTCAATTATCGCCATGGCATCGGTGGGCTTCGTTTATGTTGGTTTAAAACCACCCAGCCCTGAGCTCGGGCTGATGATAGTTGAGCTTTTTCCATACTATCACGAAGCACCTTGGCTGCTCGCACAACCTATTTCCACCCTATTCGTTCTCGTACTGGGCTTTCACTTACTTTCTGCGAAGAGTGACAAAACACCTCGTTTAAATAAGTTCATTTTTGACAGCAGCAGTAGACTATCAAAGAGTGATGCATTGGAGCGCAAACTGTGAGCCAGTACATTGCTATTGAACACTTATCAATTTACGCGCAAGACACCATTATTGTAGAGGATCTATCCCTTAACCTTGAACAAGGCGAGACACTGACTATATTGGGTGAAACCGGGGCAGGTAAAAGTCTGCTAGCGCAAGCAATTATGGGCGACTTACCACCTGCACTGAGGGTTACGGGAAATGTTCTGGTAAACGGTGTAGATATGCTTCGTGCGAACCGACGTGAATGTGAACAATTGTGGGGGCGAGACATTGTTATGCTGCCGCAAGAGCCATGGCATTCTCTAAGCCCAATGATGAAAATTCGCCAGCAAGTCGCCGAAGTTTTTCGGTTTACATTGGGTAACGGTGCTCGCGAAGCACAAAAGAGTGCGAAGACACAGCTAGACAACCTGGCTCTTAAAGACGACAGTGATAAGGTCCCTTCTCAACTTTCCGGTGGAATGGCACAGCGTGTCGCTTTTGCCTGTGCATCAGCGACTAATGCACCTTTATTTCTAGCCGACGAACCCACAAAAGGGCTAGATGCCGGACGCAAACATCATATTGTTGAGCAACTAAAGCAAAAAGCTAACGACGGTACGCTACTTACTATTACACACGATGTTTCAGTGGCAGAGGCACTGGGTGGTAAATGTATGGTGCTTAAAAACGGGAAACTGGTTGAAACAGGTGATACCCGCAAGATACTGTCCTCCCCGTCTTCAAACTATACCAAAACCCTTATTGCGTCGGCTCCGCAACACTGGACGGCTACAACAAAAAAAACGCATAGGATTGCATCGCTGGTATCGGTGAATGACCTCACAATTATGAGAGGTAACCGTACACTATTTACTGGCCTTAGTTTTTCTTTAGGGGAAGACGAAATTGTCGGGCTTTGTGGTGATAGCGGCAGTGGAAAAACGTCTCTAGGTGATGCTCTACTTGGGCTCCTACCCTATCAAGGCAATATTGCGTTTCATACGCTTTTACACCGTTATCAAACCCTAAAGCTATATCAAGATCCCCCCAGTTCATTTGCCGATCACACTACGCTTAAATCATTGATTGATGACGTAATAAAGCTTCACAAGGTGTCTAAAAAGCGTGCTGATTTACTTTCATCTCAACTAGGCCTTAACCAGCGATTGTTTGAGCGCAGCGCCTCTGAGGTAAGTGGAGGTGAGCTTCAACGCATTGCATTGCTGCGCGCGCTGCTACTAAGACCCAAGCTACTTATAGCTGACGAGCCAACATCTAGGCTCGACCCCATTACAAGTAAGGCAATTACTCACTTACTTGTCGATCAATGCAGAGAAGAAAATTGTACGGTGCTCTTTATCAGTCACGATAGAACACAGCTAGAAAAAGTCTGTGACCGCGTCATTGACCTTCAGACTCTCACAACACCAAAAGCCGTTATATAACGGCTTTTGGAAGACAAAATTCAGGGCACTTTCGTGTGTTTATACGTAAACCGTAGCCACGAATGAACTAAAAAGTCACGATTTCATCATCAATAAGATGACCAACAGCCTGACTCTGCTCAGCATCGACAAAGGCGCTATCAATCGCGCCAAAGCGCGCCGTAGTAACCTTTCTATAATTCGGGTGTGTATAAATATAAGTTTGCTCTGACTGAAGCGCCTCTATCACGCGCTCAGCTAGCACAGATGCATCGATTCCCGACTCTACTGCTTTAGTGGCCGCTTGAGCTCCTGCTTTAAGCTTTTCTTTATCAATGCGTTTCTCAGCGGCTACTGCGTATTTTTGCTGCCTATTTCTATACGACTCGTGAATGCGGGTTTTCACGAATGCTGGACACAATACAGAAGTATGGATTCCAAAAGGTTTCAGTTCTGGTACCCAGCTTTCCGTCATAGAGACAACCGCAGCCTTTGATGCGCAATAGGCCGCCGCATATGGCATGCCCATCATTCCTGCCATCGACGCCACGTTTAGCACCCAACCTCCTTCGCCGTGCTCTTTAATAGCTGGCACGCATGCTTGTGCGCCATAGAGTACGCCCATAACGTTGACGTCCATTACCCAGCGCCAGGTCTCATGCTCCGAATCTTCGACTTTCCCCGGCGTACCGCCAACACCAGCATTATTGATGACCATATGAACCTTGCCAAACTTCTCTTTGGCGTTAGCTACAATATCTTCCCACTGAGCGTAATCGGTAACATCAAGGGCGCAAGTCAATACATCGAAACCTTTCTCTCGTAAGTCGTTACCCGATTCGGTTAATGCAGCATTATCAATATCGCCCATGACGATATTCATACCCTGCCTTGCCAATGCCTCTGCCAGCGCTAACCCTATGCCGCCAGCGGCGCCAGAAATAATAGCGGTCTTACCCGTAAATTCGTTAGACATCTTACTCTCCTGTTATTGTTATTGCGCCGCGAGCCCTTTGTGAAAGCCATTTCAATGAGGAGTTTGCAATCGCCTATCTCACTCAACTAGCGCTTATCTACACACCTAGATTAGGGGTAACAGGAAGGGGAAAATACTTTATTTGGCTAATTTGAATAGCTTCATGAAATTAATAAGGCAGGTTAAAAGTAAGGGCGGGGCAAACAAAAAAGGGCAGTGACTAACCTTGCCCTTTGCTTGAATAAATTATCTCTTACCCGTGGTTAGTTCGTTTACTTCGCCGGCATAACATAAACCTCGCGAACGCAGGCTGACTCTTCTGCGCTTAGGGCAAACAATACCGATTTTGCGATATCCGCTGGCTGAAGCTTATCTTCCTTAAGTTCATCGAAAAATGGCGTATTCACCATACCAGGGCAGATAGTTGTACAGCGACCGCCCCACTCGCGCATTTCTTCGGCGAGGTTCTGACCGAAACCATAAGCAAACCACTTACTTGCCCCATATACAGAGCCTTTCAGGGCTATTCGACCGGCGACCGAAGACGTAATAATGAAGTGGCCTTGCGTATCACGCAGGTACGGCAATCCAGCTTTTGCAGTATAAAGCAGTCCATTTACGTTTGCGCCCAGCATGCCATCCCAGTCATCTACGTCCCCCTTTTCAATGCCGGCGGCTTTCGCGCCACGCCCGGCATTGGCGAAAATGCCGTCAATGCGACCGAAATGTTCGCTTACCTGTTTAAACGCCTTGTTTACTTCATTAAAGTCGCTTACGTCAGCTTTTACAGCAAATGCATTATCATTGCCAAGCTCTTCAACTAAGGCACGCAGTTTGTCCTCACTTCTCGCTAAGAGGGCAACGTTAAAACCGTTATTTACCAGTTGCTTCGCCGTTTCTTCACCAATGCCGCTGGAGGCACCCGTTATCGCGATAACCTTTTCATTTGTAGCTGAGGTGGACATACACTTCCTCCTTTTTACTGGGCAACCAATTCACTAATTTTGCTTACGAAAGCTGGAATATCATCTGGGTTTCTACTAGTGACTAGTTTTGAGTGGGTCACCACTTCTTCATCAACCCAGGTCGCACCAGCATTTTTGAGATCTGTTTGGATACTAGGAAACGAGGTGAGTGTTGCACCTTTCGCTAACCCAGACTCCACCAGCAACCATGGACCATGACAGATAGCACCTATAGCTTTAATACTTGCCGCGCTGTTTGCACTTTTGATGAAGGCAATAGCATCTTCATTGGTACGCAGCACATCGGGATTGATTTGACCGCCGGGTAGCACAAGGGCATCGTAATCTTCAGGGTTTACAGACGTAACTTGTTTATCAACGTTAATTTCTTTTCCCCAGTTGTCTTCGTCCCATGCTTTGATCGTGGACTGATCATCAATAGATAGCACATCAACTTCAGCACCTTGCTCAATAAACTTGTCTCTTGGTTGAATCAACTCGCTTTGCTCAAAACCATTGGTCGCCAAAATAGCGATTTTTTTGCCTTTAAGGTTTTGGGTGTTGCTCATAGTGTTCTCTCCTTCTGAAAGACGAAATGTAAAGCTAGTAAAAACAGGGGTCGCCACACGACAGGAATAACTGTCCGCCTACCACCATTAGCAAATCACATCAGGTGAACGCGTTAGTTTGTGCATGGCATAACCTAGCTCTTACTATCTAGCTAAGATGCTATTGAAGGTGCAAATTGCAAACCATTCCCAAAGAACAAAGCAAACCATTGATTTTATGAAAATAAATACAAAAAAAAGAAATCTCACCAACACCAATAGTCACGCACATATTCAGATTTTGTGAACGATTTACAGAGCTTCTTTCTCGCTCCTTTTTTTTAAGTTGATGTAAGCCGACAGCGAAGTTTTCATGTATCAAGCTTTAAGAGTTCTATCGATTAGGCAAAACATGAGGACACATGAGCAAGGAACGTTTCAACCACGCTAAATCTGCATTCGAGCTTTCTTTGAAAAGTTGGTGGAGTATTTCAAAGCGTATTTTCACTAGCCTGCAAAAAGATAACATTCCTCTTATCTCCGCTGGGGTTGCCTTTTACTGCTTGCTGGCTATCTTCCCCTTACTAGGGGCAACCATTGCCTTGTATGGGCTTGTTGTATCACCCGACGAACTGCAACGCCACATGGCATTGCTGGTAAATGTGGTGCCAAATGACAGTCGCTACATCATTGAAGAACAGCTTAAAAATTTAACCGAGAAGTCGAATACTGCATTAGGCTGGAGTTTTTTATTTACTCTGCTCTTGTCACTGTGGAGCAGTAGCAAAGGCGCCAACGCACTGATAAAAGCATGCAACATTACCTATAGCGAGGCGGAAGGAAGAGGCTTTTTCAAAGGTATTCTAGCGCGCATTACGTGCACCATATTTATGATCCTTACCGTAATTGTGTCCCTCGCCTGCATCACCATTTTACCCGAAGCAATAAACTGGATGACGTCAAATGCCCTTAGTACCGAGCAAGCCATGTGGGTGACTTGGCCAGTTATGCTGGCCCTATTTAATATTGCGCTTTCAGCCCTATATCGATATGCCCCTCATCGAAGAGAAGCCCAGTGGCGTTGGGTGACGCCGGGGTCAGTTTTTGCCACCTTATTATGGGTGGTAGCCTCGTATGGTTTTTCGATATACCTCAATGAATTTGGAAGCTACAACAAAACCTACGGCTCCGTTGGGGGCATTATTATTTTGCTTATGTGGTTGTATTTAACCGCCTATATCATTCTAATCGGTGCAGAGGTGAACTCGTCGATAGAGCTACAAACCTCCGCGGACAGTACGGTAGGAGAAGATAAACCTATGGGCGAAAGAAACGCATTTGTGGCAGATCATACACCGGATGATTTAAGGCGCTAATGCTTAAACTATCTGAGGCGCATGCACTATCTAGCAGCGCCTTCCTCACCATCAATTTTTAGCATCTTTACGAGCATTTCTTTTCATTTTACCTATATCAGAATTTGCCTCATATTCGCGCCGCGAAATTATCTTCTCTTTCCTTTAATGTAAGGCATTACCTTGGACAACACCCTTATCCCGCCAGCCAAAGCGCGGGTTTCTGTTCCCGTTATTGCGCTGGGTATTTACGCAGTTGCGTCTGGCTATTTGATGAGTCTGATCCCACTAATGCTCAGCCATTACAACCTAGACACGGCTATCGCCAGTTGGCTGGCTAGCAGCTTTTACGCAGGATTACTTGTAGGTGCCCTTAGCATTGAACCGCTGGTCACCCGCATTGGGTACAAGCACGGTTTTGCACTGTGTTTAGGCGTATTATTGCTAACTATTGTAGTAATGCCTTTGTTTGCTCACACCGCAGTTTGGCTTGTGGCTCGGTTAGTGGCTGGCGTTGCTGTAGCGGGTGTATTTGTTATCGTAGAGTCGTGGCTTTTACACGGCGACGAAGCCGATAGAGCCAAACGTTTAGGCTTATACATGGGCGCACTTTACGGGGGAAGTTCTTTAGGTCAGTTAGGTATTGGCGCTATTGGCGTAGGCGGCATGCTTCCTTTTGCTGCCATTTTCACCATGTTGATTTTAGCCATTGGCGTACTTTTGTTTGCAAAGAGCGAACAGCCTGAATCTTCCCACAGTACGCCACTGTCGCTAAAGCAAATATCGAAACTAAATCATGCCGCAATTATTGGTTGCATAGTGTCAGGCTTAACCCTAGGTGCCATCTACGGCTTAATGCCCCTTGAACTATTAAACCGCGGCATTGCTCATGACGATTTGGGTAGCTTAATGGCCTTAATTATTTTAGGCGCTATGGCAGTTCAACCTTTAATTCCTGCGTTATCCAAGTACTTAGGCCGCACGTTACTCATGGCACTATTTTGTTTACTGGGTGTCGCCGCCATAACATTAACCGCAGCGGTTAGTGGTATATACGCTTTGGGAGCGGGTCTGTTTCTATTAGGTATGGCAATATTTGCCCTATACCCAGTGGCAATAAATCTCGCCTGCGACAAACTCGATGCTAGCTTCATTGTATGCGCCACACAGGTCATGCTTTTCAGCTACAGCGTGGGTTCAGTAGTAGGCCCACTCATTGCCGATAACTTTTTAGTAGGCCCTCAAGGGTTGATGGGCTACTTATTTGCGTGCTTACTTGCTACCAGTATTTATATGCTGATAGCCAGTGTTAAAACCAAAGGGCGCGCCATGGCAGGCGAGTAACACACTCGCCACTATTGCCCATTAGATTGCCATAATCTCTGTTCACAATTCGCCCTATTCAGGGCGTTTAATGGTAAGTATCGATACTAAAGCGAGCTTACCTGATGCTATTTTCCAAAACACCCAAGCGGGATTATTTAATGCCTGCCAATACTCACAAACCTTTATTTAGGGAACGGCACCATGCAGCCAAGCCGCGTAATCACAGGTTGCTTATCCTTACTTCCTTCCTGTGCTTTTTGCTTGGTGTAGTAGTTAGCCCGCTAAGTCGCGCTGAGTCTGGCGAATTGACGCTGCAAAGCGCGGACGGTGAGTCTTCCCCCGCTCTATTGCATTCAACTGACGTGGATTTACAGGTGAATGGCATGATTGCGCACGTTACCTATTCTCAAAAATTCACTAACACTAGTAATGAATGGAAGCACGCCGTTTACACCTTTCCGCTTAATGAAAACGCGGCGATTAACAGTATGGAAATGCGTATAGGAGACAGAGTAATCCGGGGGCAAATTAAGCCGAAGGCAGAAGCGAAAGAAGCATTTGAAGCGGCCAAAAAAGCGGGAAAGAAAGCCAGTTTAACAGAGCAACAACGCCCAAATTTATTCACCCAGCAGGTCGCGAATATAGCGCCGAGTGAGGAAGTAACGGTGACACTTCAGTATGTACAACAAGTAGACTACCGCGATGGTAAATTTACTTTTCACTTACCTACTACGCTCACTCCTCGCTATTCGCCCGGCATTCCGCTAAATCAGCTTAACGAGAATATAGAGGCTGAAATATCAGGTACAGGTTGGGGAGAACCCACAGATCAGGTACCCGATGCCAGAGCTATCACGCCTTATATGAGAGAAGGCAATGAAGGCCCGCAACTTACGTTCAACGCAACTCTAAATACTGGTTTAACGCTTAATAGCGTCACTAGCAGAAATCACCGTGTGAATTGGTCAGAATCCACAGGTAATTATCTTGTCACCTTTAATCAAAGCAATATCAAAATGGACCGAGACATTTGGCTAGAGTGGCAGCCCTCGCCCTCTAGTGCACCACAAGCAGCTATTTTCACTGAATCGAAAGGTCAACATGACTACGCCCTTGTTATGCTAATGCCGCCACAAGTGAAGAGCCAAGATTTACAGGATTTTGATCGCGATATCACCTTCGTTATCGACACGTCAGGCTCTATGGGAGGTCGCCCGATTGTCGACGCAAAAGAGAGTTTACAATTAGCGATAGACCGCTTGAGTGAGAAAGACCGATTTAATGTTGTTGCATTCAACAATGACACCACGCGTTTGTTTGAAACCTCCGTAGAGGGAACAACACGAAACAAGCAATATGCGAGGGATTTTGTAAAGCACCTCAATGCAGGGGGCGGCACTGAAATGGCGCCAGCGCTTAATGCCGCACTTAAGCGCACGACAACTAAAGATTTTATAAAACAAGTTGTCTTTATTACCGATGGTGCGGTAGGCAATGAAGCTGCATTGTTCTCGCAAATAAAGAACGAACTGGGTGATGCGCGCCTTTTTACAGTAGGCATAGGCAGCGCGCCTAATAGCTATTTTATGACCCGAGCCGCTCAGTTTGGTCGCGGAAGCTATGTATTTGTTAGCAATACGGCAGATATTAAACAGCAAATGGATAGCTTGCTTTATAAATTAGAAAGCCCTGTGTTGAGTGATTTAAGCCTCACTCTACCAGCTGGCTATGCACAGTCAGCAGAGATTTACCCTTCTAAGATCCCTGATTTATACGCGGGAGTTCCTTTACTTTTGAATGTGAAACTGCCTCATAACGCCGGTACAAGCGGAAAAATAGCCCTTCAAGGCGCACTTGTAGACAAGCAGGGCACTACTCGCGAGTGGACCCGTTCGATAGCAATATCGCCAACGTCGACAGGTTCTACTCAACACCTTGGCGTAGCGACTGCTTGGGCAAGAAAGAAAGTGGCGGCGTTAATGGATGAAAAAGCGTTAGGGCGAAATGTAGATGAAGTAAAACAGGACATTCTTGCTGTAGCCCTGCCCCATAAACTTATAACAGAGTTCACCAGCTTCGTTGCTATTGAAGAAAAAATAGCAAATACACAGCGCATACCGTCTTCCACCGAAAACGTAAGAAACCTAATGCCACAGGGAACGCAATTCAGACAAATCAGTTACCCCCAAACCGCAGCGGGTGTATCTGAACATGTCGTATTAGGCATGATTTCCATACTTTTATTGTCGCTTTTTCACAGCATCGCCTTTTTGCGAAACAAGGGGGGGACGAGGTTAGCACCTTAAACTCATTTCTTTATTTTTTGACTTAATATGGCTTGGACAAACAATGATTAAATACGCTTTTACCATCATCTTAGTCTTGATCGCCACAGCCAGTTTTGGCAAAGCTGGCTGGATATTATTGAAAGCTGAACTGGCGCAATATTTAATTCAATCTTCGTGGGAAGAAACGCTAGCCACTGGCGCTAACCAGAAGCCTTGGCGTTGGTCTGATACCTGGCCAGTGGGCAAGCTGGTTCATGCCAAAAGCGAAACACAGTTGTATGTACTAGAAGGCGCACAGGGAAACGCCCTTGCATTTGGCCCTGGACACCACACCGACTCGCCCCCACTCGGACAGGGTGGTAGTGTGATTGGCGGGCATAGAGATACTCACTTCACGTTCTTAAAGAAGGTGAGAGCCAGAGATATTATGCAATTACAGTTGCCGAACTCACGGTGGGTAACCTATCGGGTTGTATCGAAGACGATAGTCGATGCTGCCTCGGCAATGAAAGTAGATGTAAATGGGCAGCAGCTCTATTTAGTTACCTGCTACCCATTTAATGCGGTATCAACACAAAGTAATTTACGCCTTGTTGTTGAGCTGGTCGAAACTGAAACCCAGCGAACCTAAATAGGTTCGCCCACAATTAATTAGCCGCTTGTTTCGGCGAAAATACGCTGTACAAGGCAGGTAACACAAAGAGCGTTAAAAGCGTTGCAGTAACCAGCCCACCCACGATAACACTTGCGAGCGGCCGCTGAATTTCGGCGCCGACACCGTTAGACATCAACATGGGTACCAACCCTAGTGCAGACGTTACCGCCGTCATCAGAACCGGCCTTAGCCTGGATGTAGCACCAGTGAAAACAGCGCTTTCAACAGTCATCCCCCTTTTCATCCGTTGGTTAATACTTTCCACCATCACTACGCCATTTAAAACGGCAACACCAAATAGTGTTATGAAGCCGACTGAACTTGGTACTGACAGATATTGGCCGGATAAGTACAAAGAGAACACGCCTCCGATGATGGCAAGTGGCACATTAATCAGTATGAGCATCGCTTGACCCAGAGAATTAAACGCGAGGTAAAGCAACACCGCAATCAATACCAAAGAAAGCGGCACGATGAGCGACAATTTTTTCTGAGCACGCTGTTGGCTCTCAAACTGCCCGCCTATTTGCACCGTATACCCTGCGGGCAAATCCACCCTTGAAGATATGGCGCTTTGTATCTCTTGAACCACGCTGCCCATATCTCTTCCTTGGACGTTCGATTGCACCACTACGCGACGCTGAACGTCATCTCGGCGTATTTGCGGAGGTCCGGATTCATAGGACACCGATGCCACATCGCCAATACGAAGCCAGGCACCACTGGGCGATTGAAGTCGAATATCTGCTATGGTGTCGCTGCTTTTTCGTGCGCTTTCTTTTAACCTAACGTAAATATCGTAGCGTTCATTTCCGTTAATGATTTGACCTGCGGCGACACCTCCTACCCCGTCTTGTACCACTTCCATTATGTCACTCACCGATAAGCCATAGCGTGATAATGCTTGTCTGTCAGGAGCAATAACCAACTGAGCTTCCCCCACAATTTGTTCCATCGCCACGTCTCTGGTTCCTTTTACGTTTTGAATAGCGCTCTCTATTTCTCGTCCCTTAGCACTTAGAACAGCCAAGTCTGGCCCAAATAATTTAACGGCTAGCTGTGCTTTCACACCGGAAAGCAGTTCGTCTACACGGGTGGCAATAGGCTGAGAAAAGTTAAGTAGAAGGCCGGGGAACTGCGACAATTCAGCCTGCATTTTTTGCTGTAGCTCATCGCGATTTCTCGCGTTTTCCCACGTTGAAACAGGTTTTAACCCGATGTAAATTTCGATGTTGTTGACCGGTTCTGGGTCGCCGCCTATTTCAGCGCGGCCTATACGACTTAGTGCATAAGTTACTTCGGGAAACGCCAACAGCTTTTCTTCTAACGTTGAGGCTACCGCTAATGAAGTCTCTAGGCTTGAAGACGGTGCCAAGGTAACACGCAAGTTTATTGTTCCTTCTTCTAGTTCAGGAACAAACTCGGTGCCAATTTTTGGCACTAGGGCAACAGCAGAAACCAGAAGCAGACCAACCACTAACACTACCCACTTGGTATGCAGTAACGTAAAAGAAAGTGCCCGTTGATAAGCGCGCTCAACAGGTATCAATATAGCGCTCGGCTTCACATTCCTAGTTCGCTTGAATAGAAATGTGGCTAAGGCAGGGACGAAGAACAGCGCAACGACAGTGGCACAAAGTACAGCAAGCATAATACTGATAGCCATAGGCTGAAAAAGCTTGGCTTCTACTCCCTCAAAACTAAACAAAGGAGCAAAGACCACTAGAATTATCGATGCAGCGAAAAAGATAGGTCTGGCGACTTCCTTCCCTGCTAGTTTTACAGATGATTTGAAAGATTGGGCATCTTCATGCGAGCTCGAAGTGTTGGTATTTAATCGCTTAAAGATATTTTCAATCATCACAACGGAACCGTCTACTAACATACCAATAGCCACCGCAATTCCGCCAAGCGACATCAAATTTGCAGACAGCCCCATGAAAGCCATGATGGCCAACGCCATTACTATGGCGATCGGAATGGTGATGAGCACAAGAAACGTTGCGCCCACGTTCATTAAAAATAGAGCGAGAACGATGGTGATAAAAACGAAGGCGATGGTCAATGCCTTAACTACGGTAGAAATTGCTTTTTCAATCAGGTTTGCCTGATCATAAAAAGGCGTGAAACGTACCCCTTCGGGTAACGCTTGATTAATAAGCGCAACTCTTGAATTTATACCATCAATGGTAGCTTTGGTGTTAGCCCCCATCCGTTTTAATACTATGCCTGTTACCACTTCACCAAACTGTTCTACCTTGCCATCAGATGCCCTTTGAGACAGAGTGACCGCGCCCTGTCGTATTTCAGGCCCTGTTTTAACATTAGCAAGATCAGACACAGTTACCACCACGCCATCTACCGTTTTTACCGGCACCTGCTCAATATCGTGAATTCCCTGCTCACCACTTGCGAACCACCCCGTTCCACGCACAACAAGTTGTTCTTGCCCCCGTTCAAGATACCACCCGCCAACATTAGTGTTATTGCGTTGCAACGCTGTAACAAGGTCCTGTTGAGATAACCCATAAGCAAGTAACTTTGACGGCTCTACGTTCACTTGGTACTGGCGAACTTCCCCACCAAACGACAACACATCCGTTACGCCATCTACGGGCATAAGTAGCAACTTTACTACCCAGTCGTTAAGGCTTCTCAGCGCCATTGCATCATATTTCGCACCGTCATCTGCAATGAGGGAGTATTGATAAATTTGACCTAACCCAGACGTATTTGGCCCCATTTCTGGCGTTCCTACGTTTTCAGGAATGAAGGCTTTTGCTGTTTGCAAGCGCTCGAAAACAAGCTGACGCGCAAAATAAATATCGGTCCCCTCTTTAAACACAACGGTAACCGCTGAAAGCCCGGTTTTAGAGATGGAGCGCACTTCTTCAACATCAGGCAACGCATACATTACAGCTTCAATTGGGTAGGTAATAAGTTGCTCAATTTCTTCTGCGGCAAGCCCCGGAGCTTCGGTATTCACGCTTACCTGAACATTGGTTACATCAGGGAAAGCGTCCAAATTCAGCGACGGCAAAAGCATCGCCGAACCCGCAATTATGCCTAACAGCAGCCCAACCACTAAAATACTATTGTCTACCGACCAATCTATTATTCGATTAAACATAATTAGCCTCCTAATGGTTGTGCGGATCAAATCCGCTTTTCGCTAGTTCAGAGGCGACAAAGAATGCACCGTGGGTAACGATCCGCGTTCCAGTTTCTACGCCCTCTATCCGTCGATATTCGCCTAGCGCTTCCCCTCGCTGTACCTCAACAGGGGTAAATGCCCCCGACGCTTCGTTTTCAACATAGATAACCCAGTCTCCGTCGGTACTTCTCACCATTGCAGTTTCAGGTACTGCCATTACAGGAGATGGAGTGGGCACACTAAACAGTACGTCGACGAACATACCGGCATGAAGGCTATGGGTGGTATTGCGTATAGCTAAGCGGACAGTGCGAGTGCGGGTAAGTGGATCGATAATGTGCGACTGTTGAATAACCTGCGCGGTAAAATGTTCACCGTTAAATATGACTTGCGCCGTATCGCCTACCTGAACAGGAAACGCGCTGGTGGCTGGCAAGCTGGCCTCTATCCAAATATCGCTCTCGTCTGCCAGCAACATGACTGTTTCGCCAGCTAACACCCTTTGCCCTTGCATGAAGTTGTCTTGCAACACCACGCCATCACGCACGGCGACAAGCTCATACTGACCGAAAGCGTCAACGTCTAAAGCAGTGATGCTTGAAATCGCGTTAGGAGTAAGTCCAAATGCAATTAGCTCTCCGTAGCTCGCTTTGTAACGATTCTCAGCTTCAACTAACGCGCTTTCGCTTATGGTGTTTTTGTCTAGCTTTTTTGCCCGACTGTAATTGGATGAAGCAATAAGAAATTCGGCTTGAGACTGGGCAATGGTTTCGCTGAACAAGGTGACAAGCACCTGCCCTTTTGCCACTTCATCCCCAAGCGCCGCGTGTCGACTAATCACTACCGAATCAGTCCGAGGAGACACCAATGAGCTTGAGTATCCATTTACTTTTACTTCACCAGGCGCGTAAACGCGTTGGTTATAAATACGAGGTTCTATTACGGAGGTTTGAACGCCTGCGAGTTGCCTTTGCTGCTCAGTAAGGACTACCTCCTCAGGCTGGTGATTTTCCTCAGGCTGCTGATTCACCTCAGATTGATGACTTACCTCAGGCTTATGATTTTCCTCAGGCTCGTGCGCTTTCTCATGCTGATGCGAGCCACTTTCTTGTTCAAGGAAATATTGAATAGGTGCATCAATGTTTTTGTCGTTTTCTATCGCTGTGGTTGCGCGGCTGACAGGCACGCACAACAATGTCGTCAGGACTGCGCCTACGACCGTTTTAGAGTTCTTCATAATGATCTCAACGTTTGTTTTAACTAAATTTTTTCCACGGCGCCAAAGGGCCAATTAGTTCAAACGTTAAGCAATGGGAGGGCGGTAAATGAAACTACTTATTCGAAAGGGAGAAGCCCCTTCTCTGAGAATTTTTCCCGAGTTAACAAAAGCCATGTTTGGAGAAAAGACCTTTACTAAAACCAAGAGAAATGACTGCCGCTGCAATGTCCACAGTGATGGCAATCGTTTATGTTGTGATCATCACCACCGGCGTCAGTAACTTGATTTTCAGCAACACTTTTCTTGTCAGAGGCATGATCGTGAACCGTCTCAAGATGCTGTGCATCGACTTGGTGAGCGTCTAACAAAGCTGACACTGCATTAAACGATTGCAACACAATCGCTAGTATTAGCAGTATTTTGACAGCAAAGTTTCGGTTCACAATCTATATCTCTTAAGGAAGTCGTCAGTAAATTATCAAAAATACACGATCAATGCGAACAACCTATCGTGTTTAACCTGCTTTTTTTAGAAATGTCACAATAAACGCCACCCATCCCAAAGCTCGGCGGTGTGTGAAACGGCTGGGGTAGCTACTCATAGAACGGTCAACATCAGATATAAAGCGCAGCATAAAAGCTCCATTATTTAAGCCGTAACTGATTACATTTAAGAAACAAAATATTCACATCACAACAATAATGTTACTGCCCGTTTAACCACGGCACGATTTTTATCTTTCGGATTAATTTACTTTGCGCTTAAGTGCGGCTTTTTCGCTTTCACTTAAAAAAGCAATTGCAAGCGCATTCTCTTGTGCTTGTTTAATATGAGAAGGCATAAGGCCAGCTTGCTTAGCTGCAACGGAGAATTCGTGATCTAGCTCTACACCTTGAACTGCCGGGTCGTCGGTATTCAGGCAGGCGAGTATGCCGTGATCCAAAAAGGTTGTTAACGGGTGCTCTGTCAATGATGTGACCGTGTTCGTCAATACGTTGCTGGTTAAACAGCTTTCAATACCAATACGGTTGTCGCGCAAATAGTCCATTAGCTTAGCATCATTAATAGCATTAACGCCGTGCCCTATTCGCACAGCACCTAAGTCGTTAATGGCTTGCCAAATACTCTGCGGGCCTACTGCTTCACCTGCATGAATTGTGATAGGCAGCCCTTCGCGGCGCACTTTTGTAAAGTGCTCTATGAACATGTTGCCAGGAAAGCCTTTTTCATCACCCGCCAAATCAATTGCAGTTATATGCGCTTTACAGGCCAAGATTGAATCTAGCTCATGCTGACATACTTTTGCGCCATAAGAACGCGACAAAATACCGATGAGATTAACTTTAACATCGTGATTTTTAGCTGCGCTTTTTACACCGTCTATCACGGCCTCAACCACACCTTGTGTTGGTAGTCCGTGACTTTCAGCCATAAAATAAGGACTAAAACGCAGCTCTGTGTAGTCAATACCCTGCTTAGCTGCATCTTCTACATTCTCTATCGCCACCCGTTTGCAGGCGTCGAGACTGCCTAACACCTTAACGCCCCAAGTAAGCTTATCTAAAAATGACACCAAATCGGGGGCGATCTCCATTACTTGAACATGCGGTCGCAAGCCCTCTAACGAATAAGCAGGCAAACAAATGTTAAATTGCTGACCAAGCTCCAGAATCGTCTGCAGACGCACATTGCCATCTAAATGACGGTGTAAATCAAGTAATGGAAAGTTTTTATTTATCATGGAAATACGATGAGTTAAGGCGTAAGCCCTACTATACCACTTGGCGCAGCAAACCTCGCACTCTTGCAGAAAATAACTTTTTTATAGCGGGACAAAACAGTGCTTTTTTTGAAACAAAATTTGTTTTAAGTTCGCTCTTGGCATCTAACTTCACTCTATCGATGCTTTTCTTGATTACTTTTCATAACTTTCAGTAGCAACGAGCCAGTTGCTCGTTGGCGTGCGCCTTGTCACACAGGCTAAATACCACCAAAGAGCAACAGGCCTCTTCGTTATCACCAAAAAACACTAATAGGAGCACAGTCATGTGCGGAAAATGTATAGAAGGCTGCTATTTAGCAGGCTGGCGTAATGGCGTGTATTCATTCGAACATATGCAAGAAGAACCCGATTTTATGGGGAATGATGTAAAGGCAGCCCATGGCTTGGTGGAAGCGGTATGCTCATTAGGTTCTTCGCTCAATGAGCTCCACGCACTTGGATTAGCGGACTCGCCAATGATAGCTTGGGCAGGATGGATTTATTCGAGAAACGAATTGCACACCCAAATCGATTTAACACGGCATGACGACGTTCTCAAATATCAGAGGGCCTTACGTCATTCAAAAGAAAGTAAATGGGCTGAGATTAATGCCCTCTACCCGAACATTGCGAAGTTTTTAGATAACCTAACGCTTCAAGACGTTGCTAATACCCTCGATGAAGCGCTTCTCGATGAAATTGAGACATGCCTTCTTGCTCTTCATGGTAACGGGTATTACACCTTTGAATTCGTAGAATCTATGTTCGCTGCTGAAGGGCTATTCCCCATTATTGAGCTAAGTGAAACTGCAAAGCCGTCACTGTTTGTTAACCATGCACTTGAAATATTCTTACTAACCGAACATCTTTTACACTTTCGCCCATTGTCTTGGGCGCTTCGTGTGGCGTTAACTGTTGACTTAACGTGCGATTTCGACAGCTTTCATATGGCGTGGCGTCGATACACCGCTAACCGCGTGTTAAACACGCTTCTAATAAATCGCAATTTGAAAGGTGTGTACGCGTTAGCAAGTACACTTGAACTCAATACCGTTCACGCCATATGTCAGCGGAACGTAGCGAATAAACACTTACTTACTCAGCTATTAAGCGTCGTAAACAACTGTAAAGGCGACACTTATATTGAACCTAAACGTCTAGCCGCGCACATCACTTCATTGATCTCAGTGTAAATGCTTACTCCTTACAGTTTGAGATAAGGTGACTTGGTGAATGGTTAAGTACAGCTCGTTATGACAGTCAAATACGTGCGAATCTAACTTAATCATTAAAAGACCGATGAAATGCAGTGCTCGATATCATAAAGTTCTTTTGGCATGCCTTACCAAAAACAACGCCTTGGTAAGGCTATTCGCATTACATTTCTTTTTTAAGAGTTTTCGCAACCGCTAAAACTAAGTCTGCCGACGGGCGAACTTTGAAGTCTGGGTTAACATAGCTAAACAAAACCTGCCCTTTTTTATTGAGCATGAAGATGCTGGGTGCTGGTAAAACACTATTACCGCTTTTATCTTTTGTTAAGTTAATGCCATAGGTTTTGTACTTTAACTCAGTCACAGTATCTAAATAGAATCCAACGCCGAACTCACGAATAGTGTCTAGTTTGTCGTCGGATAAAAGCGTAACCAAGAATTCTGTTTCAAGCTTTTGCTCTTGCAAGCGCTCTGGTGATTCAGGTGAAATGGCCAAAATCTGATAGCCCATATCCACCAAGTCTTTTTCAATATCTTTAAGCTGGGCGAGCTGCTCATTACAATACGGGCACCACCCGCCGCGATAAAAAAGTACAATGCTGGGCTTTTGCATGGTAAGCGCTTGTAAGCTTACCGGCGAGCCATCTGCCATTTTAAGCGTTGTTTTAGGCGCCACTTGACCATTAAGCAACGGCGTTACTGAATCTGCATCTTCTGCAATAGTGCCGCGCTCCAAAGCATACGCATTTGATGCGCCTGCTATACAGGCGAACATTAACATCGCCATAGCCACTAGTCTCTTCATTAACCCTCTCCGTTTTCATTTTTGTTTGTTTAGTTTTTGGTTATCCGCGCTTTGCGCGATGTCCAATATGACCGAGAAGCTTCACTAGAAATTTCGCGCACCAATAAATAAACCGACAAATACTTGTATTGGGCGCTACTCACCTACAGCGAAATTTGCTTTTTACTGCTACTATAGCGCCAAAACTTGCTATGCCACTTTTTTACATAGCACACGGGGTTAACTTCAAGCCTCCTAAGAACAAAGCAGGAACACCATGGCTCTTAAAGCGACCATTTTTAAAGCTGACATATCCATAACGGATATGGATCGCAATTACTATAACGACCACAACCTTACTATTGCCCGTCACCCTTCTGAAAATGACGAGCGAATGATGCTGCGCGTGGTTGCGTTTATTGTTAATGCTCATGAACGCCTACAGTTTACCAAAGGACTGTCTGACGATGACGTTCCAGATTTATGGCAAAAGAGTTTTAGCGATGAAATAGAGCTGTGGATTGAGTTAGGCCAACCCTCTGAACAGCGCATCAAAAAGGGCTGCAATCAAAGCCAACAAATGATGATTTATTCCTACGCCGACAACAGCTTCGACGCGTGGTGGAAGAAAGAACATAACAAGCTACAAACCAAAAAGAACTTATCAGTTTTCACTTTGCCAGAGTCGCTTGCCGCTACTTTGGCCAATGCTGTTCATCGCTCTATGCAAATACAGGTTACTATTCAAGATGGGCAAATGTGGCTAACCATTGAAGGTGCAGATGTCACCGAGAGCGTTGAAGTGTCTATAGAGAAGCAGTTGTAATGAAAAAACTCTCTGCCGTTCAACTCAAACAGCAAGCACTGGTTTTTAGTGTAGCCGATAGCCTTGAAGCACAAGCGCTTGAAGAGTTAAATGGTATGCAACAGTGTTGGTTTGACGTTCAGTATCACCAATTCCCCGGCTCGTTACTGCTTCGCTTTCAATTCGAAAATGAAGAAGCGGTGTCAAACGCTGAACCTGAGCTAAAGAAGTGGCAGCGAAAATTAAGCGCAGCGCTACTTAAAAAAGGCGTTGTGTTGAAAGATATGCGCAGGCATCTCGTATTTACCACACAAGGCCCAGAAGAGTAACCCACATCACGCTTTGCAGAACAGGATATCCAACTTCTTTGTTCAATCTTAGCTAGGTTTGTTTTTGGTTATAAACCTTTCATTTTTCCTCATAAAGTCTACTTACACTTTATCAGGTAAGTAGGCTAGACTGGTCTCGTCGAATATTCAGCTTGCCGAATATGACAATAAAACGGCAGGCATTTTGAACGTTTACAATGGATATTTGAACACACCATGTTGACCGGCTTTGAAACAAGCCACTATCCCAGCAAAAGGAGCTTCACAATGAAAACTAAAGCAATGGCGTTAGCACTGTTACTGTCTTTAATGGGCTGTACTGAGTCTAGCGAAGAGACGAAAAGCGAAGTAAAAAAAGAGATGGAAAAAGCGGGCGAAGCAACAGCAGACGCCTATGACAGCGCAAAAGAAAGTGCTGCAGATTCATGGGATAAAACCAAAGACGCGAGCTCTGAAGCTTACGAAGAAGGTAAAGAAATGGCTTCTGATGCCTTTGATGACGGCAAAGAGATGGCTTCAGACGCATACGAAGATGGCAAGAAAATGGCCTCTGACGCATACGACGCAACGGCTGAGAAAGCAGGCGAATTTAAAGACGCCGCAGCGAAAAAAGCTTATGAAGCTTGCGTAAAAATGAAAGAGCAAATGGGCGGTGACGTTAGCGAGTGCGACGATTAATTTAATCTTCCAGCGAAAAACAAATTTGAAAGCGAACCTTCGGGTTCGCTTTTTTATTGCCTTTAATTAAACAAAAGCGAGTCATTCACGCTATTCACACCCGGCTAAAATCACAGTGTCTGGTGTAATAGTTAAAGGCGCGACCCGCAGCAACGTATTAATACCTAAAATATTGTTCCCTTTGGGAAGCACGGCCACTTCCACTGGCCCCACTTCGCACGTATTTCCTATACGAACCGAGTTTAATTGATACTGAGATATTTTAACGATCTTTCCGTTTGCCATTCTGGCAGCAGAGGTTCTGGTGGCAAGAAGCTTTTGATTTCTTGTTAGCGCGTCGAACGTAGTTTGATTGAGGGTTAACAAGCTTGAACCCGTATCTAATAGAAACGAAGCCTTTATGTTCGATTCTAGGGTCGCTTCTAGATACAGTGTTCCGCCTTTGCTTTGTGAAAGAGGAATATTTTGCTCTATCGCTGACACGGCAGATGTGCACGCTAACCAAAAAGTTAGCAGAACAAATAAGGGGATTTTAAATTTTACACTCACCGCACATACACCCTTTGTCGACACTTTATATAGGTGTTGATTGACAGCAAGATAAAGACCAAAGGGTAAATGATTGATTTTACCGAAACTCTACAATATCAGACGGTGCCACAGCACCATAATAGTGCACAAAACCATCCATTCCGCACCATCGTTAAACACTCCGTTTTCAACGCAGTAGCTTCTCTTTCAGCTGCTCCCCATTCTCTTGATTACTTAAATTCTCTATATCCAGTTAGGTGATAGTAATTACCTATCACCAATCGTCATTGTTTAGAACTTTTTTGCTCATACAATGTAGAAAGGTATGTATGTCAACGAGAGGACACGACATGAAATTACGCTATGTATTGGGTTCATTAATTACGGCTGTTTCACTTGGTTTTTCTGCAAACGCAGCGCAAGCTATGACATCATCAACTGATGAAACGGTTGATGTACAAGTAGTTGACTATTCAGGAAAGCCGCCATTTAAACGCAAGATCGTAAGCTTATCGGTTAACGATGTAGCGCAATTGGAATCCGTAGGGCAAGAAGCGATTGAGTACGTAGAAGTGAAAGAAGTCATCATGCGCGGTAAGCCACCGTATCGCAGAGTGACAACCATGATGCCTGTGTATGACGTTGCTCAGCTTGAAGTATTGGAAGAACAAACTGAAACTCAGAAACGCGGCACTCGCCCGCCGTTCAAACGCCACTAACAGTATTTCTTACTATCAACATATTGCACCAAAGCGATTCACTTTTGCCTGAGTGAGTCGCTTTTTTATTGTGCATACTCGTTTACGCTATTTTTTATTTCGCGGTGTTCAACAGAGTCGATTTAGCGCGTTTTTATTTTTATTAACGTGCCACAAACGTTAGAGTAATTAAAAGCAATATAAAAGAGATAATAAATGCAACCTCATGACCATTCTCCGCTGACTGATTTTATTGAATACCCTGAAGAGCAAATGCTTACTCGCAGCGAGGAGTTTTTAAAAACCATGCAGCGTCGCCACAGCATTCGCCATTTTAGCGACAGACCCGTTGATAAAGCGGTAATTGAAAACTGTATTTTGACCGCTGGCACTGCACCTAGTGGAGCGAATCATCAGCCTTGGCATTTTGCCGCGATACAGTCGCCTGAAGTAAAACAACAAATACGCGAACAGGCTGAAGCGCATGAGCGCGGTTTTTATAATGGGCGTGCTGGGCAACAATGGCTAGATGATCTTAAGCCGTTAGGCACTGATGCAAGTAAGCCTTATCTGGAAACCGCGCCTTGGCTTATTGCCGTATTCAGTCAAAAATTTGGTGAAACAGAAACGGGCGAAAAAAGCCAAAACTACTATGTGCACGAATCGGTGGGTATCGCGGTGGGTATGCTTATTACTTCGCTTCACAACGCAGGTTTAGCAACCTTGACCCACACACCAAAACCAATGAACTTTTTAACCGAAGTCTGTCAGCGGCCTGATAACGAGCGCGCTTACATGCTTATTATTGCAGGTTATCCGGCGGATAACGCCACAATTCCTGCACACGCCGTGCAGAAAAAGTCGCTTAGCGAAATTGCGAGCTTTCTTTAAATTTAAAAAGCGCTATGGGCCTGGGCGCATGAAGTAAGCTAAGTATGTAAAACGGTATAACTAATAAAAGCTTTGTCATAGACATGAGATGCGCAGAACTTATAATGCGCCCTCGTCATTAAGGGCTGCGACCTTTTCTTTACGAATTTCGGTCAACCACGTCTAACAGTCCCTCGGAGCTCGTATCCTCATGTCATCGCGTCACGCATTCTCTCCACAACTTCCTTTTTTACTGTTAAGTCTATTAACAGGGCTAACATCGTCGTTTGTTACGCCGCTCATGAGCTACTTTCTCATCGACGAGATCAACGTTGAGCCCATTTATATAAGTATTTATATGGTTTCGGTTACGCTATCAGGGTTGGTGATCAGTCAGTATCTAGGGCACTTGGCAGATAAAGGTTTTAACGCAAATCGCCTTTATGGGCTGACCATGGTTTGCGTGGGCATCGCCATGATCGCCTTTATCTTTAGCAAGCAGTTTTGGCACGTATTCCTTGCTGGCGTATTGTTTATGTCAGTAGGCGCTGGGGCCGTGTCTCAAATGCTGACTGTTTCAGGATTATGGGCAAAAAACCAAGACATCGACTTAGCCGCATTTAACTCAAAAGTTCGCGCGGCCATCTCTCTCGCTTGGGTGGTAGGCCCGCCGCTGGCATTTACGCTGGTTGCCAATTTTGGCTTCGCAGCGTCCTTTTCTGTGGCTATAGCGTGCGTGGTTGTTGCGACGCTTTTTGTGGTTAAAGTTGTGCCTGGGCAAAAAGCCAATCAACACTCACTCAACACTACTCTAAAGGGCTCGCTATCACTGCCGTTTTGGCTTGTGGGGTTAGCCATACTTGCCGGAATGGCAGGCAATGTCATGTATTTATCATCCATGCCTTTGTACGTAATGAATGAACTGGGGTTACCTGAAAATTTGCCTGGGTTAATGATGGGGGTTGTGGCCGCCCTTGAAATACCAACCATGCTGCTAGCAGCCAAATTAGCCCGACGGTTCCCACCTGCGGGTATCATGGCTGTGGCATTTATTTTCGGCTGTTGCTTTTACGTTGGCGTATATTTCTCTCAAGCGAGTTGGGAACTGTTAACGCTTCAAATATTAAATGCCCTATTCTACGGTTTATATGCCGGTATTGGATTGACCTTGCTGCAACAACAAGCGCCTGATTTGACAGGTTTTACTTCAGCGTTTTATTCAAACGCCACTCGGGTGGGTATGATGCTAGGCACCATTGGCGCAGGCACCGTGGCTCAATTCTTTAGCTTCAGAGATGCCACTATTGGGTCGTTGTGCATTGCTATATTTGGCTTAAACGTGATGTTAGTGTTCATGTTTGTAAAACGAGAAGCACACTAAGCTTTATGCAAAGAAGACTAGTAGACCGCTAGTTAAGGCTTACCCCAGCAGCACTTCTATCGCTTCCTTTAATTTCTTCGCACTTTCTCACAATTGACAATTGTTACAACATAACATTACACTCACAGACAGTTAATTACCCTAAAAATTTAGGAACCCTATGAAAAAGCTCCTTATTTCAGCCACGATATCTTCTATACTTTTGGCAACAGGCTGCACCGAACAGGTGTCAACAATGAATAAGACTGCTACAACGCAGACTGACTCAGTAAAAGCAGAGCAGACGAACCCTTTATTTATGGCAAGTTCACTGACTTACGGCGCGCCGCAATTTGATTTGATAAAGGACGAGCATTTCATTCCTGCATTTGAAAAAGGAATGGAACAGCACTTACAAGAAGTAGAAAAAATAGCGTCTAACCCTGACGCTCCCACCTTCGACAATACGTTGCTAGCGCTTGAAAAAAGCGGAAGTTTACTCGCCAGAACTAGCCGAGTATTTTTCAACTTAGTAGGAACAGATAGCTCGCCTGAACGCAGAGAAATCCAAAAAATTCTAGCGCCAAAGCTGGCGGCTCACAGCGATACCATTAATTTAAATAGTGCGCTTTTTAAGCGTATTGAAACACTATACAACCAGCGCGACGAGTTGGAGTTAGATACTGAATCAACCCGACTACTCGAAGTGTATTACTCTGATTTTGTTCGCGCTGGCGCTAAACTCAATGAATCAGATAAACAGAAGATACGTGAAATAAACGAAGAACATTCAACCTTAACCACGCAGTTTTCTCAAAACCTACTGGCAGAGTCATCTGAAATTGCGGTGGTAGTGAATGACGTAGAGCAGCTGTCAGGGATGTCAGAGCGCCAAATAAAGGCCGCATCAGATGCTGCTAAAGCTGCTGATAAAGAAGGCAAGTATCTTCTAAGTATCACGAACACTACTCGTCAACCTGTCCTTACTTCACTAGAAAATAGAGCACTTCGCCAGCAAGTGTGGGAAGCATCAGCATACCGAAACCAATCTGGGGAATACGACAACACCAAAATTATTAGCCGATTGGCAGGACTGCGCGCACAAAAAGCAGCATTGCTTGGATTTGATAGCTGGGCGGCCTACAGCCTAGACAAACAAATGGCCGGTTCGCCAAGCGCTGTATACGACATGCTAGGCAGTATGGTGCCCGCTGTACTTAAAAACGTTGAAAAAGAAGCCGCTGACATTAAAGCAATGATTGAAGCGGAAGGTAATAACTTCGAACTAAAACCTTGGGATTGGGCTTTCTACGCAGAAAAGGTAAGACAAGCTAAATACGAGCTAGATGAAAACGAGGTGAAACAATACTTCGAATTTAATCGCGTGCTTGAAGATGGCGTATTTTTCACTATGAATAAATTGTACGGAGTGCGCTTCAAGCCCCGTCCAGATTTGCCGGTTTACCACCCTGATGTAAAGGCTTACGAGCTGTTTGATATAAATGGTGACAGTTTAGCGATTTTTTATGCCGACTACTTTTCTCGCAAAGGTAAACGCGGTGGAGCTTGGATGAGTTCGTTCGTAGGACAGTCGAAATTGCTCTCGCAAAAGCCTGTTGTGGTTAATGTAATGAACATAAACAAAGCGCCTGATGGCGAGCCTACATTAGTCAGTTACGATCATGTGACTACCATGTTCCATGAAATGGGTCACGGACTTCACGGCATGCTGTCAGACGTAAATTACCCAACGTTGGCCGGTACATCTGTCTCGCGAGACTATGTAGAGTTCCCTTCTACCTTCGAAGAAGACTGGGCAGCCCACCCTGAAGTTATTGCAAACTATGCCAAGCACTATGAAACTGGAGAGCCTATTCCAGACGCTCTGCTGGAAAAGGTGATTCGTTCACGTACATTCAATATGGGTTATGACACATTGGAATATATGTCTGCGGCACTGCTTGATATGGAGTGGCATTCTATCTCTGCCGAGCAGGCGCCTGAAGATGTCCAAGCCTTTGAAGCCCAAGCTCTCGATAAACATAATGTTGGCTTGTCTTATGTACCACCTCGTTATAAGTCAGCATTCTTTGCACATTCAATGGGTGGCGGCTATTCCGCTGGCTACTATGCCTATATGTGGAGTGAAATTTTAGCTGCTGATGCCTTTGCTTATATGCAAGAACTCGGCGGATTAAAGTTAGAAAACGGTATGAAATATAGAAAGGAAATCTTATCTACCGGCAATTCTCGTCCCCCGATGGAGTCTTATAAAGCATTCCGAGGAAAAGCGCCAACAACAGATGCTCTGCTTATTCGCAGAGGGCTTAAAACCAAAATTGACTAACAGGAGGCCTCATGAATTCACCGGTAATACCGTCTAACTTCGTTGAATGGCCAAACTGTATTGTCCGCGATTGTGGCATAACGTTAGACAAAGCGTTTTTAGAATAACGGATAGCGGCGCTTTCGAACATGAAGGATCAGCATACAAAACAATTCCTGCGTTTGTATGGCGAGACACACTATAATCAGGTTTTTGGCTGGTTTCATCGAGTCTTAGTGGAGCTGAAATGAGTAAAACGTTGACTAAAGAATCGCTTCTTGCCGCCAGTGAAGACGACTATATGAACGATGAGCAGCTTGAATTTTTTCAGGCATTGCTCAACGATTTAAAACAGCAAACCATGGTTCATATTGAAGAGATGAAGGCAGAGAGCAGCATTATTACTCACAAAGAAAGTAATGATACTTTCTGTGCCTGAGAGTTTTTGAGTGAATATTTAAGTGAAAATTTGAGTGTGCGGTTAACAAGGCGCACACTCGTCTTTTGGCAAGAATGGACTGAATGCGTCTCAGCTTTTTATTATTTTATTGAAAGCCGAGAGTTATCCGTTTTGGCAACAGTATCGAACCTCCAGTTAAACCAAAACAGTGACCGTGGTGTTGTGTGGCAACTTATCTGAATAAGTGTATTCACCTTCAACTCTGATTTAAATAGCTAAGCTGATTCCAGTTCATAACACTGCTGTTTAAGCCAACGACCTAATTTCATAATATCAGGTTGCCTAGCTCGTGTTTCCTTATAGACAAAATAGAAGTTATCTCCGGTAATAAGCTCGTGCATAGGTATGCGCACAAGACTTTGCTGGCGATCCTGATCATCCATCATGTAATTATTAATGAGGGTAATTCCCAAATTATATCGAGCCGCTTCAGCGGCAAGTAAGACATGACTAAATTGATTAATTTTGACATCTTTAGGTAATTCAAATTTACCACTCATACACCAACGTAACCAGTCGTCACCAAGACTTTCATTTGTATCTGAGTATTGTACTGATAATAACGGGTGTTGCCATAATGAATCAGGTAGAGGCTTATTTCTTAACTGCTGCCAAAGCTTTTTTCCACACACTGGATAAAGTTTTTCAGTAAACATGAATTGATTGACAAAGTTACGTTCCGGTGGATTCGTTGTAATAAAACAATCCGCAAATTGGTCATTATAATCCGGTTGATCCCCGACCATATTTAAAGTTATTTCTATTTCTGGGTGCTGATATCTAAAATCTTCTAACTTCGGTATCAACCAGTTCACCGCCACAGAGCTATATAAAGCCAAACGAAGATTGCCTGATTTCCCGTGACGTATCATTTGACTGGCATTTGATAGATTTCCTAATGAGTTAGTCACTTCTTCAAAGTAACGTTCCCCGACCTTAGTCAAGGAAAAAGAACGCCCCTGTCGGTTAAACAGAGTTTCACCCAAATAGTCTTCGAGTAATCGAACTTGGTGACTAACCGCACTTTGAGTCACATTGAGGTGCTCAGCAGCTTTGGAAAAGCTATTAAGTCGCGCAACAGCTTCAAAGCATTGCAGGGCACGTAAAGGAGGCAACTTCATTATAAATTTAGCTCATACTAAAAGCATTTTAAACATTATACATCATATAAGGTATGGAATACGCTAATCATATAACCGTTTTACAAACGTAACTCTATTAATTCAGTTCCATTGACATTTTCTAGAATGTAGCAGGAGTAATGAAATGCCCAAAATAACTGTCGGACTCGCGATGACATTACTTATCATCGGAAATATAATTGGGGTTTTTTCTGACGCTTTGATAAAAACTCTGCCAGCAGATACTGCCACATACCAATTTGTATTATTTCGTCAATTGACCGCAGTGCTGATTTTACTTCCATTTTGTCTACTCAGTAATAAACAAAGCCTCTTCGCTGGCCTCAAATGGCACTTTATACGTGGCCACATTTGGTTATTAGGGGCAATATTTATGGTATTCGCTCTGGGCGCTCTGCCGTTAGCTACCGTAAATGCTATTTTCTATACAGCGCCTTTGCTTATGCTGCCGTTAGCCATGATATTGTTTCAGGAAAAGCTGACTAGCCACTCAATTGCTGCTGCTGTTTTGGGTTTTATCGGCGTACTTATCGTGGTTAAACCAACACAAATTAATTGGGCAGCGATTGCCGCCCTTGTCGTCGCATTGACTATGGCTGTAAATAATTTATTGGTTCGTAAATTACCTCAGCATCATAATGTGTTCCAAACTTTAATGCTCACCAACCTAGTAGGTATCCCAGCCGCACTTGGGTTGGCGTTATGGGAAGGCAAACCTTGGGACTGGACTCCAATGTTAACGGCAACAGGCTCCAACACTTTTATCCTAATTTATGCTGGTATATGTGTATTGGTATATAGAGCAATCGAAGCCAGTAAAATTTCCAGTGCCGAATACACTGGCTTATTAGGTGCTGTAGTTGTAGGGGTGCTGTGGTTCGATGAAATACCGGACCTGAGCTTGGCTATAGGATCTTCTTTAATTATTATTCCGCTGATTTGGTTAGCCAAGGTAGAAGCAAAGATAAAGCAAACAAGTAAAATGATATAAGTGATAAAGTTAATCTAACTTTCCAACGTGACCGCGTTTGGGAACGAGCTTTTACTTGCACTCCCAAGTGGGATAAATAATAACTAGTTAATTTTTGGAATATTATGACTGAAAATAATTTGATATTTTGTGACTATAGTAACTCTTATTTAGAAGACTGTCTTAAGCTGTTCGATCAAAACTGTCCGAAATACTTCGCTACAAACGAACGTCAGGACTATATTGCGTTTTTGCAAAAACAGCTGTTACAACTTATCGCTGCACTTCACGGTAACAATTACTTATTTAAATAAAGCTCCATCTGCACATCACATCTCGCGTAAGGCGATGGCGCCCCCTTAATATGCTTAAACCCTATCTTTTCATACAAACGTATTGCGGGCTTAAGTACCGAATTGCTCTCTAAATAAAGCCGCTTTACTCCCATCAATTTCGCCCTTTCGACAATACTTTTACCTAACAGCAGCCCTACCCCTTTGCCTTGAGCTTTGGGAGACACCGCCATTTTAGCAAGCTCAAACGTATCGTCAGCTTGTTTAATAAGTGCACAGCAGCCTATGGGTTCGCCCTTATCTAACGCGATCAATATCAAACCCGACTGATTCAAAATGTAGCCTTCAGGGTCGTCGAGCGCTTTAAAATCGGGCTCTTCCAATTCCCAATATTTACTTATCCATTCAACATTGAGCGATTTAAATGCCTCGCGATACTTTGGCGCATAATCGACTACCTTAATATCAGACGAGTCAACGTCCACTCTCGCACTTATGGGGCGATATCGAAGATGCCTTTCAACTACGCTCACCGCTTCCCACAAATCTATACCCGTTTCATCTTTTAGCTCGCGCATGGCTGCGTCTATGGCATCGCACTGCTTTTTCATTTGGGGCACCATCGCTTTCGCTTTGCTGTTTAAAGCCACCAGCGTAACCCGTGAGTCGTCGCTCGACTTGTAACTTTCAATTAGGTCGCGTGCTTTCATTTCTTTTACGATTTTACTCACCGACACGTGAGAATGATTTATCTCTTTAGCGATATTCACAACGGAATCAGCACCTTTTGACGCGAGCACATAAAATACGGGGAACCACTTTGGCTCTATCGCAAACCCAAATTTCGCATAAGTATTTTCCGCATCCTTTGACACCTGCGCGGCTAACTGACGTAAGGCAGTACCTAATGCAATATGCCCCAATTCATTAAATGACTTCACTTCACAAAACTCCGTAACCAGTTACGGATACAATTAATCGTAATTGGAAATAAGTCAAACAGATTATTTATTGAACATAAAAAATTGGGGTAGATTACATCGCCTGGCACTGGCTACACCAATAAAGGCGTCGCCCGTTATACGTCTGGCGTTTTATTGGAGTGGCGCAGACTCTACAAGGCAGCTCTTCCCTGTCGAACACCATAAACCGCGTACCTTCAAAGTTAACGCCTTTTGCTTCAAGCACTTCGCGTAGTTCTGTGTACACGGTATAGCCACCGGTTTCATAGCTGCGTTTGCATATTGCTAAGGTGTGATGTGCCAAGCTGCGCAGCTGATCATCACCTATCTGAGAAGGTTTAAGTGATGGGTGAACACCTGCAGCAAATAGAATTTCGCTGCGAAGGTAATTCCCTAGTCCTGCCATAAAGCGCTGATCCAAATATAAGCCGCTTAGCGCGCGATTGTAGAACGCTTTTGAACGTAGTCGTTCTAATACCATTTCTTCTGACACCGAATTGTTGAGTACATCGGGTCCAACTCTTTGTAAAAAAGGGTGTTCATGAATAGTTTGTGTTGGCCAAATGCTAATGTCAGACGCACTATATAAAATAGCACTGTGTGTTTCGGTATGAAGCCCTACCCTTAGCTGGCGGGTAGTACCCGGTATTTCGTTGCGTTTACAGGTATGCCACACGCCATAGAGTTGATTGTGTGAATACATAGAGAGCCCATTGCTAAAATGGGTAATTAGCGCCTTGCCACGGGTTTCCATGCGCAAGACTTTCTCGCCTTCTAGCTGTTTAACATAGGGTTTTAGCTGAGCTAGTCCAAACTCTACTTTTTCTAAGGAAGTATCTTTAATTACTGCTTCGACTTTGTCTGCAGCACGACGAATTTCGGGACCTTCAGGCATGTTGTCTCAAATACCTTTTATCTCGGTTACTGGTTACTTCGCATCATTTTCAGCTTCTTTGCAGCTGAATAATAGCGAATAAAAAAAAGGGCTGTAGCCCTTTGATGTACTTTAAACCGAAGTTTGTACATCAAAGATCAACAGACCCTTTTATTAATCAAAGTTTAGCTGAAATTGCTGTATTTAAACGCTGCGCTGATTAGCCTTTGTTTGGCACAATCAGATATTTTTCACCGGTCTTTTTAGCGTTATAAAGCGCTACATTCTCAGGCTGTAATGCCTCCTCAAGACTCAGTTCTTTGGTGTAAGACGACGCAAAGGTAGTGTTAATTTCCATCGCCACTTTTTGATATAGCTCGCCTACGCGTTTCTTATCAAGCTTGCCTAAGAAGCGCATTAGTAACCAGCCACCAATGCTCCACGTCATACCGTAAGCGCGGTTTAGAATTGTCGGAGAGAAATCTAAGCCGCCGTAGATATACACTTGTTTATTGCTGTCAGAGCCGTAAGTGTTAAATCCTTTTGCATCTTTACTGCCCGACGCTTCCATCATGGTAAGGATATCGCTAACAAGCTCACCGCCGCCAATGGCGTCAAACGCTAGGGTTGCGCCCGTGCTGTCTATGGCTTGATAAAGTTCAGCTTTGAAATTCTCGCTACTTGAGTCAAGCACAACTTTCGCGCCGATCTCTTTAAGCATATCCACCTGTTTTTGGCTGCGAACAATATTTACAAGCTCTACGCCGTGCTCTAAACAAATCTTGTTCAGCATTTGCCCAAGGTTCGATGCCGCTGCGGTATGTACTAGCGCTTTGTGGCCTTCCATACGCATGGTTTCAACCATACCTAGCGCGGTCAGTGGGTTAACGAATGACGACGCTGCTTGTTGTGGCGTTGTGCTATCTATGTGAGGTAAACATGCCTGCACGGGCACGCATGCATACTCTGTATAAGCTGCGCCAGTAAGAATAGATACGGTTTTGCCCATTAAAGCTTGTGCCTCCGGGCTATCACCCGCTTTAACAACCGTACCTGCACCTTCGTTTCCGATAGGCAACGTCTGGTCTAAACGCGACTTAATACGATTTAACAAAGGCTTATGCACCGGCGCAACCAACGCACTTTTATCTGTATCGAAGGTCGCTTTATCTAGGCTTGCTGGACCAAACATAGGCCACATGTCTGACGGGTTAATAGGAGATGCTTCCATACGCACTATCACTTCGTGCGGCTTCGGCTCTGGAACATCTACCTCTTTTAGCGATACCTGAAGCTCACCTTCTGATGTAATTAGCGTAAATAGTTGTTTAGATTTATTCATATTGACTCTCGTGCCCTAAAAATTAAACGCTGTATGTATTGTCAAGCTAACACGCCGCCACTATCAGCAGTATTTATATTTCGAATACATATGCGTTTCGATGGTTGATACACCCGATAATTTAGATGAGTTACACTGCAAAGCGTGTATCGACCTGTAATAGCGAATAAAAAATGAAAAGACATTGTATCTACCTCTTACTAGGACTAATCGGAATAAGCGATGTGGGGTTTGGTAAAGCTGCACCTTTGGTCTCAATTCCTACCCACGACGCGTTTTTTAATTCTATAAAAGCGCTCTGCGGTAAAGCGTTTCAAGGGAAGGTGAGTAAAGATAATGTAGGTAATACCTTCGGTGATGCAGAACTTGTTATGCACGTACGAAAGTGCACAGACTCAGAAATTCAGATACCTTTTCATGTGGGTGACGACGCGTCCCGCACCTGGATATTAACAAAGACTGGCGCTGGCCTTTTGTTAAAACACGACCACAGAAATAAAGACGGCAGTTTCCATTCATCTACCATGTACGGCGGGCACACGGTAGATGAAGGGTACGCCCAAGTTCAGTCATTCCCCGCAGACGCCTACTCAAAAGCATTATTTATAGAATCTGGGATAGCAGCATCCACCGATAACGAGTGGCAAATAATGATTTACTCGAACCGCTTTAGCTATCGATTGATTCGCCCTGCGCGCGAAGTACAGGTTGATTTCGATATCGATAACACAGTCTCTGTTCCCAGTACGCCATGGGGCTACAAAGACTGACTGAGGCTGAAACTGGACTCAGGTATCGTTGCGTTTATTACCACAACGCCATATAACAAGTTTCAAATTGCCTACTATATTTTGTTTCAACGTACGACTAGATAGAAATAGTTAGACTTAAATCATCAACTACATGGATAAAAAGAATGTCTTCTACCCCAAATATTTTACAACAGCTTTTTGGTTTCTCAGCGTTTCGCGAGGGGCAAAAAGAGGCGGTGGATTCTCTACTTAGTGGGCATTCAACGTTAGCAATTTTTCCCACTGGTTCGGGCAAATCTTTGTGTTACCAGTTTGTCGCTACGCAGCTACCACATTTAACTCTGGTGGTTTCTCCATTACTAGCGCTAATGAAAGATCAACTGGAATTTTTGCATAGCAAAGGCATTGCAGCAGCCAGTATCGACTCCACGCTTACGCCCAAGCAGAACAAGCAAATGATGAACGACGTGCGGTCAGGCCAGTGTAAAATTCTGATGGTGTCGGTGGAGCGTTTTAAGAACGAACATTTTCGGCAGTTCATTGAGTCTATTCCGGTAAGTATGCTAGTTGTCGATGAAGCACACTGTATCTCTGAGTGGGGCCACAACTTTCGCCCTGACTACCTAAAACTCCCCGCGTATCAGAAAGAGCTTAATATTCCTTTAGTACTTCTGCTCACAGCTACTGCCACTAAAAAAGTAAAAGAAGATATGGCAGCGCACTTTGATATTGCGCCAGCTAATATTATTCAAACAGGGTTTTATCGACCTAACTTGAACTTGCATGTTCGCCCAGTACATGAACCATATAAAAACCAAGCCTTACTTGAAGAAATTCAAAAACAGCAAGGCGCGGGTATCGTTTATGTCACGCTGCAAAATAGTGCAGAAGAAGTAGCCCGGTTCCTACAGCAACAAGGGTTTGCTGCAAAGGCTTACCACGCTGGTCTCGACAGTGATGTAAGACAAGGTATTCAGCAAGATTTTATGCACAATAAGCTTCAAGTTGTTGTGGCTACCATTGCATTTGGTATGGGCATTGATAAGTCGGATATTCGCTTTGTTGTTCATTACGACTTACCAAAGTCTATTGAAAACTACAGCCAAGAAATTGGCCGGGGTGGACGAGACGGTAAAGCGGCAAACTGCACGGTATTAGCAAACCTTGACGGTTTAGTCACCATAGAGAACTTCGTTTACGGCGACACACCAGATAAGAGCGCCATTCAACGCGTAATTGATGATATTAGCTCACAGGTCCCTGCTCACATAAATTCAGCGGCGCACAATGATTCACCTATTTACGGCGAAAACAGTGTTTACCAGTGGGAAACGCAAATTAATAGCTTATCGAGTGCCAGCAACATACGACAGCTTCCGCTTAAAACCCTGCTGGTACAGCTTGAACTCGCCAACGTTATTCGCCCTTTGTATGCCTATTTTGCTGAATATAAATTTCGCTTTATTTCAGAGAAAACCTCCATACTTGGCCTTTTCTCAGAAGAACGGGCTCGCTTTTTAGAGGCCGTATTCACTCATTCAAATATGAAAAAGGTGTGGGGCATTGTAGATTTCGACAGTATTTATCAGCATTACGGCGCAGAGCGTGCCAGGGTGGTGGCCGCACTAGAGTATTTACATGAACACAATCATATTGAGCTTGCATCACGCTTAATAACTGACGTATACCGCGTGGACTACGAAAAACTACAAAGTGCCGACTTAGCCAATAATCTGGCTCACTATTTCGCTGAAAACGAGTGCAAAGAAATAGAACGAATCGCCGCGCTGGTAGGCTTCTTCGAACTCAATACTTGCTTAAGCTATAACTTATCGGCGTATTTTGACGATTCCCAAGCGCCCAATGAATGCGGGCACTGCAGTGTATGTCAGGGAAATGTGGCTAAGCTCAGCTATTCAAATCCAATTTCCACACCGAACCCAAACCAAATTTCAGAGGCCATAGCAGCACTAAAAGCGCATTTGAGCGGAAAATCTGATGGCCCAATCACATCATCTATTTGCTGTCGTTTTCTAACTGGCATGACCATGCCTTTGTTCACTCGATTTAAAGTGAGACAAGTAAAGGGCTTTGGTTCTTGTGAAAACTGCCGATACGCTGATGTGAAAGCAATGGTAGATGCTATAAATCAGTGAACGTAGCAAATACCCTAAATCTAATTTATAGTGTTGAGTGAATCACAATTAGCAAGTGGTAAAGGAAAATATGACGCTAATTCAGGGACAAGAACATACTCCTAAGGGATCGCTAGTTGTAGTTGGCACTGGAATCAGTGTTGCGGGTCAAATGACGATAGCGACCAAAAGCCACATCGAAAATGCTGACATTGTGTACATGGGGATTATGAACAAAATTGGTGAACACGTGGTCACCAATATAAACCCGAACAGTGTGTCTTTAGACGACCTTTATCAAGAAGGGAAATCTCGCGCTGTCACCTATGACCAAATGGCCGACCGCATCGTGCAGTCAGTTGTTGAAGGTAAAAAAGTGTGCGTGGCTTTTTATGGTCACCCAGGCGTATTTGTTACGCCTTCTCATGAGGCTATTCGCAGAGTGCGGGAACTTGGTCTAGATGCGCAAATGCTCCCCGGCGTGTCTGCAGAAGACTGCTTAATTGCGGATTTGGGAATAGATCCCTCTCGCTTTGGCTGTCAATCTTATGAAGCAACTCAATTTTTGTTTCGCGATTACCGCATTGACCCTCACATGACGCAAATCATCTGGCAAATAGGTTTAGCCGGAGAAGCAACGCTGAGCGTGTTAGATGCTAATCACAGTGAATCTGGGCTTGCCATGCTGGCTGACATTCTGGCCGAGCACTACCCAGAAGATCACGAGCTGATTATTTACGAGGCAGCCACCCTGCCCCTTTGCGAGCCAAAAATACAAAAAGTGTTGCTTCGCGAATTACAGTTCGCCAAGCCAACACTAATTTCGACCCTAGTTGTACCCTCACTTGGCATGCCAGCATACCGTCAGGATCGTTTGGCAAAGCTAGGTTTAACTGAGCAGCAAGTTATTGACTTTAGATCTCCAAAAGTAAACTAAAAGGAAAAACGACATGGCAAAGAAAACAATTGTAGATTTCTTGGTTGAGCTAGACAGCAACAGCAAACTTGTGGATGCGTATAAAAAGGACCCTGTGGGCACAGCAGAAAAGTACGGTTTATCTGGTGAAGATCTTCAGCTAATTAAAGACCAAGACTGGGACGAAGTAGCCAAACGCTTTGATGATACAAGCAAAGCTACCCGCGTAATTAGCTACTAGTCGTTATCTTTTTAAGCTAGCTGAAGTAGAAAGTGAAGCGCCGTTTGAAATGCATCTTCGCTATCGTTTGTTTTACGATGGCGCTTCCTACTTTTGCGCTTTTAAAAGAACCACTTAACACCACATCATCAGTCACTACGCTAGACGAACTGAAGCAGCGAATTCAAAATAATGATGAGTCTGTAGAAACCACATTCACCGAGCTAGGCTATTTCTTCGACGCCCACCCGAACGCTTTTCAGCAAGCCCGTTTATTCAATCTAAGAGCTTATAAGCACATTCTTGAGCAAGACCTTGTCGCCGGATACGAAACTCTGTTGGAAGCCCGCAAGCTTGCAAAAAAAGGCGGCAACACCATGGCGCTGGCAGAATCTTTTCGCTTAGAAGGGCTTATTTTGGACTTGTCTGGTGAGCATGCTCGTGCACTTGAAGCGCTCAACAAATCCCTTGCTGCTTTCATTGAAGTAAATAGCGATAACGCCTTGCTTGTATATAGCGCTATGGGCAATGTGTACATGTCGCTGCAAAACTACGAAATGATGTTGCAGCTAGGTCAAAACTTCCTCGCCGCAGCCCAGCGTTTAAATGATAAAGAAAACAAAGCCATTGCTTACTTTTTCCAAGGTTACGCGCAAACGGAACTGGGGGACTATCAAGACGCTAAAATAAGCCTTCTGCTGGCAGAAGAATTGTTCAAAGAGGTGCACTATCCCTTTATTGGCATTGTTCATACCAAAATGGCTGAGCTACATATCGCCCAAGGCAATTTAACTGAAGCGCTGACCATGTTGAACCGCGCTGCGGAATCAGACCGCAAAGTTGGTTTTAAGTACAACGAAGGGTCTAGACTACTGCGCTTAGTCGACATCTACATTAAACGCAATCAAATAGACTTGGCTATTAGCGAACTTGAAGGTGGATTAAAAAAAGACGCCATAAAGAACGACAAATCAGTGGTGCTAAGCATGTTGGAAAAGCTCATTTCACTCCTTGAATCAACCAACAATTTTGAAGCCGCGTTAGAATATTCAAAGCTATACACGAAAACATATGAAGAAAGTTTTAATGAACAGCAATCAAGATTGTTAGCCCTTAACCGCGTGCGACTTTCTATTTCCGAAAAAGAAGAAACCATCAAGCTTCTAGAGAAAGACAACCAGCTAAAAGAGCAGCGTAACCTTATACAGAAAAAGCAAAACACGTTTCAGCTGTATTTCATCGGTTTTGTGATCCTTTCATTAGGCTTAGTCGTTGGCCTATGGCTTAGAACTCGTCAACAACGTAAGGCGCTCGATGCACTTACTCAAGACCTTCAGAAAGCAACAAAAGCAAAATCTGACTTTCTTGCACGCATGAGTCACGAAATTCGCACGCCGCTTAATGCCATTATCGGCCTGACCAAGCTTTCGCAGCGGGCTGCAGAAGATAAAGATCAACAAACGAACCTTATTCAGATTGAAGGCGCGTCGCAAACCCTACTAAGCATAATTAACGACATACTCGACTTCTCGAAAATAGAAGCGGGCAAGCTTGATATTGAATCGACGCAATTCAATTTAGACGCGCTAGTAAACCAAACCATTAGATTGCATTTAGGGCGCGCTGAGGAAAAGCACATAGAGCTTATTCAGCATATATCACGTGACGTACCATTAAACCTCATCGGCGACCCGTTACGCATACAGCAAATTCTAAGCAATTTAGTCAGTAACGCTCTTAAGTTTACCGAGGACGGACTTATTTCGGTAAGCGTTAGATGCACGCATAATGTAGAAGATATTCAGCTTGAATTTGAAGTTAAAGACACAGGGATTGGGCTAAACAGCACGCAAAAGGCATTGCTATTTCAACCATTTAACCAAGGTGATGAGTCTATATCTCGTCGATACGGCGGCACCGGCCTAGGATTAGCAATATGTAAGCAGTTAGTCACATTAATGGGCGGAGAGATTTGGGTTGAGAGCCAGCTTGGAAAAGGCGCAAGCTTTCATTTTACCGTAACCGTTAAACAGGATGCTTCCCAACAAATTGTATCGCCGTCTAAGCAACTTTCGTTACTTAAGGTGCTTATTGCTGATGACATTGGCGTGTCGCGTGACGCTATTATCGAGTCGCTATCAGTGGCTAACATTAAAGCAGATGTTGCGACCGGCGGTAAAGAAGCCGTAGCCAAAATGCGTGCTGCTGTGGGAAACAGTGCGCCTTACGACGTACTTATTTTAGATTGGAATATGCCTGACATTGATGGATTGGAAGTTGCAGCCATCATGAAACAGGAGTTTTCAATTAAGCCACCGAAGGTGATAATGCTGTATGCATTCGAGTCGCCTCATATGCGAGAGCAGGCTAACCAACTAGGTATTCGAACCTTCATTAAAAAGCCTTTTAGCACCAGTGAGCTTGTAGATAAGCTACAAGAGCTTTGCTTAAACGTGAACACAAGAACCCTACCAGCAGATGCTGCGCCTGTGCCTAATCTGCGCGGAACGAAGATCCTTTTCGCAGAAGACAATACGCTGAATCAAAAAGTAACCCTTGGTCTGTTAAACGACACCCACGCGAATATTGAAGTGGTTAGCAACGGCTTTGAAGCCATAAAAGCCTTACGTGAAGATAACAGCTATGACGTGGTATTGATGGATATCCAAATGCCCGTTATGGACGGGTTAACAGCAGCTAAAAAAATCAGAGATGAGCTGAAGTTAACTTTGCCGATTATTGCCATGACGGCGCACGCCATGCAGCAAGACATCGACAAGAGCCTGGCAGCGGGCATGGACGGCCACATCAACAAACCGGTTGACCCAAACCGCTTCTTTGACGTGCTTGTTGAAGTGCTAAATAAAGGAAAGTCGACGGCGACCACTGAAGTAACCGGCGGGCCATCGGCAAACACAATACCGCTGAGCTTTATAGATAAATCTCAAGCCATGCAAGCAATGTTAAATGACGAGACTTTGTATAAAGAGTTACTTAACGACTTTGCAGCACTTAACAAAGAGCTAGATAACCTTCGAAAAGCCATTGATGAAAAAGACTATGCTTCTATTGTTCGTATAGCGCATATCTACATAACTGCCCTTCGGTACATTGGCGCTTACGCCTTAGCTGAGCTAGCTGCAACGATTGAGCTAACGGTAAAACGTAATGAGCATGGAAGCGTAGCTGGTTTTAGCGATCAGTTAGAAGCACTTTACACAGCATTGGTAGAGATGAATGCGAAAGTTGAGGGAATGGTGAAGTAAAACCTTTCAGGCTGGGATAAGAGAAATTAAGAAAAACAATGCCCGCACAATAAATGCAGGCACAATTAAATAAACTGAAAATAAACATTGAGCCAACCGCTCCCGATTATTACTCGTCTGACTCTTGCGAGGCATACTCATTTTTCATAAGCCACGCATACGCCGTTGTAAAAGCGGTTTCTTGAAACTGTTTTAAACCCGTGTCAGAAAATGGCACTGCAAGCGGATTTCTACGTAGTGATTCTTTAATATCCGTTGGGCTAAATACTACAACTTGAAGCCCTTCAATCAATTCAATGGCAGCCTCTAGCTTGAAGCCAATTGCACTACCTGCAAATTTACCTTTGCTTTGACGCTGACGAATTATCACTGCATCAATTTTGTAGTCTTCTACAAGTTTAGCGAAGGTGCTTTGGAAGCTCTTTAGGCCCTTCGCACTGGTATCGGCAAGCGTTAAACGGCGCGTACGGCAATCTGGCAAATGAAACAAGCCGTCAGCTAGCGACACCAAACTAACAATTGCTTCATTACCTTTTAAATCTACACCACAAACTTTCATATGTATTCCTAATTACGTTTGTCCGGCATTATAACGTGTTTCACAGCATTTGAGTCATTCAGTAGGTAAGCTTCAACCTCTTAACAGATGTTTTAGCTTAGTACCGACTGAATTGTGTCTTTTGACAAGGGCTTTACGAAATGCTGATCGAACCCTGCCGCTTGGGAGTCCTCTACATATTTCTCTGAGCCCCACCCGCTTTGAGAATAAAACTTAACATTTTCTGATTCCGGCAAGGCTTTAAGCATTTTTACTAACTGATAGCCGTCTATGTCTGGCATGCCGATATCAAGAAATACAGAGTGAGGTTTAAAGGTTTTAAATGCATCAACAGCTTCTTTCGGAGAAGTAATGCCTAAGGCAGTCACACCCATAGACTCTGCCAGCAGACAATAAGCGTCAATGAGATCAGCATTGTCGTCAACGAACATGACTTTACTTCTGCTTTGTATAACAGGGTCCAGTTTTTGATTTTCAGATTGCTCGTAGGCTGTTTTAGAAATAGGCAACCTGACTTCAAAGGTACTTCCTCGATCAACACCTTCGCTCATCACAGACACTTCACCATGATGTAACGCAACAAGCTTACTCACTAAAGTTAACCCTATACCAAGACCGCCTTTAGTGTGAGTAGAGTGCGCTTCGATTTGGGTAAACATATTGAAAACATCTTTTAGCCTATCCTCGGGTATTCCCATGCCATTATCTTTAACAGCAACAACAATCATGACCCCGTCTTTTCTGATCTCTACGACTATCTTTCCTGATTCTTTCGTATACTTAGTTGCATTGTGAATGATATTAGAAAAGATTTGGCTTAAACGTGCTTTATCTCCGTATACTGTCACATCTTCTTCAAGACAGTTAACCGTTATATCATGCTTCTTCGCTTTTACTTGTTGCTCAACAATTTCAAGAGAGTCTGAAAGCACGTCTTGAATTTTCAATCTTTCAAATTCAAGTTTAACTTTCCCTCGCGTGATGCGAGACACGTCCATCAAATCATTGATAAGTTTAGACATATATTCAGCTTGACGATTAATGATAGCTGTCACTCTTTTTCGCGTTTTTTCATCATCAACCGTTTCTAGAATACTTGCCCCAGACATAATAGGCCCTAACGGATTTCGAAGTTCATGGGCCAATGTAGCGAGAAATTCATTTCTGTAATTATCTTGTTTTTCAAGCTCTTGAATACTGATATGCATGCGCTCTTGCACATCAAGCGCGTAAACAAGAAACATTCTATTTAACCGGTTTGCGGTGTCGACGTCCGTCTTATCAAACGCTGTTGAGCGCCCTTTAATTGTACGGGTATGAATAGTGAAAGATGAACGGGGCTTAAGACGCTCTGCTTTTGGTGCATCTTCCGATTTCTCATCTTTAGCGCCTATCCACTTTTGATTTCGATGGGTTTCCTTCCTGAACCAAGCAGTAAAATACTGCTTCTTTTCAAACAGTGGGATGATCATAATACCCGCAATACCATGTTCTCTGGCTTCAGGGTAATCGTGATAAAGGGAATCGTTAGTGTAAGGAAAGCCGCCTTCACTACTTGCTTTAGAAAAAATGTCTTTGATGACTTCTACCGGTAAAGTAGAACCGAGGGTAATAGTCTCGTACTGTGAATAATAAACAAACCCTGAGCTATTAAGCGCGTCTAAAAAAGCGCGTTCACCGCTCTTGACTACACGGCTAATAGGATTTGCTGGACCGATTCTATCCAACATCGCATCAACCGCTTTATCAGTAACATGCTTTTTGCGTTTCGCAATTTCTTCTTCTTTCGCTAACAAATGCCAGCTGAACAGTTGACTTAAATTCTCACATTGCAGTCGTACATTTTGTGGAATATAACAAGCCTCGCGATGGTGGCAGGAAATAAGCCCATACAACTCTCCATCCGTTACTAACGAAATGGAAAATGAAGCACGTAAACCTTGATTTCTGATGTATTGAAGATGAATAGGTGAAAATGTGCGCAACAACGAACGAGTGAGGTCTAGTCGCTCTCTTTCCGATTCTTCGACAGACGGAATCAACCGAGATGCAGGTAACTCTGTGTCGGGAGTAAGCCTCACCCAATTCGTCTTATACAGCTCTCTGGCTTGTTTTGGTATATCCGACGCGGGAAAATACAAGTCTTGATAAGATTCCATGTCTTCAGACTTGGCTTCCGCTATTACCTTCCCTGAGTAGTCCTTATTAAATTTATAAAGCACTACCCTGTCCATGTTAGTCAGATACCTGATGGTTGATACCATCTCTTGAGCCATCTCTTTCAACGATGTCATCTCTTTGAAGCGTGGAGCGATAGACATTGAATAGAGCTTAACAAATTGCTCTGCACTGTAGGTGTCTCTAAATTCAGTTGCTGGCTCAAGCTCAACCACATAGTGACAACCTGAATCATAGACTACGGCTAAATAATCTATTGCCGCACCTTCCTTTAAAAGCGAAGCTTTAAGATGCAGTTTAATAGGCAGTCTTATCTTACTCTTAGAAACTCTATCAAACGTTTCCTCTAGGAAGGCGCGCTCGTCTGTATCAGAAGAGAGTATATCTAAAAAACCTTTACCTATGATCTCGTCGGCAAATATCGTGTTGCAGTTCTCACTAACAATCGAAACCTCTAAATCTTCGTAGTTGAACGCGATGAGAAAACCATAACTTTGGACACTTTCGGGAATATGTATAGGTTCATCTTCACAACGTTCAAAGTTAAAGTTCTGAGTCGATTGAGTCATAGAGTTCCTAAGGTTTCTATCAGTTAAGTAGCGCTGGCTATAATCCGCAACGTATCATATCGGCATATAGATTTGTAATGCTCTGTATGCGGTTTGGGTTAATTTAATGTTCGCTTACCGGCAATTTCAAAACACCAAAAAAACCGTGTTCAAGCAACCACTGTTCCTCTTTACGCAGTTTTAAAACTCTACTCATCATTCAAAAAATCGAGCTTTATCAGCCTTCCGCCTTCTTTATCTTCAAGCACATAGATATTGCCCTTATTGTCTTGCTCAACCTCGCGTACTCGCTTACCCCATTCGTAGCGCTCTGCTTCTTCAACCTTCCAGTTGCCTTCATCGTCTTTATTAAATGCAACACGGACCAGCGCTTTTGAAGACAAACCGCCTATAAAACCATTTCCCTTCCAGTCGCTAAACTTATCGCCTTTGTAAATGATAAAACCGGCAGGGCTTATTGCAGGCACCCACGCCAATTCAGGCGACTTAAAGATGGGGTAGTCTTCGTGGTTAGGAATTTTCACGCCTGAGTAATGGTCGCCCTGAGACACCGCTGGGTAACCATAGTTGCGACCTCGTTCAATAATATTAAGTTCGTCGCCATGGCGTGGCCCCATTTCATGAGCCCATAAATTACCTTTCTCATCAAAATCGATGCCTAGCGGATTGCGGTGCCCTAACGTCCAGATTTGTTCTGTTACATTGCCTTGACCATAAAACGGATTATCTTCAGGCACGCTACCGTCGTCGTTTAAGCGCAGCACCTTACCTAAGTTCATCGCCATATTTTGTGCTGGCGTGAATTTCTGGCGCTCGCCCGAGGTGATAAATAAATGGCCATCAGGTGAAAACGCCATGCGGTGAGAGTAATGCCCATTCCCCGTCACCTTCGGCGACTGACGCCAAATTAGCTCTCTATCAGACAGCTTCGCACCACTATCAGATAAGGTAAGCGTGGCTCGCTCTATCACCGCACCGCTGAACGCATCGTCTTTTTCATCTCGTTCAATGTACGAAATATAAATGGTGTTATTCGACGCAAAGTCAGGGTGAATAATGACATCACCTAAACCGCCTTGCCCGCGCGCAGTAACACTTGGCACATTACTAACAGCAAAACGCTTCTGCTGGTTTTCATCAAGTAGCCATAGAGTGCCAGCTTTTTCCGTTACCAAGCTGTGCCCGTCTGGCAAAAATGTCATGGCCCAAGGGTTATCGAAGGACGCCTGAACATTACCCGTTACAGTAGTGCCCTTACTGCCCTTCATTTCAATTTGTTCAGATGTGTTCGACTGAGCAAAGGAAAAAAAAGAGGTGGCAAAAAGCGTAACCAATAGTGCGGCTTTCCGACGCTTGCTGGTTTTGTGCGTGCTTGTTGTTTGCATTAAGTTCTAGCCTTTTTGAGGGTTTGCGTACTGCTGGTTGCACGTTAAGACGTTAATTGCACGTAAACGGGCGGCGCAAAGGGTTTCAGTTAGCATTGGTTACGTAGATTTAATTAAACAAGTTTATATTGTCGACTTGGTTTCGCTATTCGTATTTGTGAGTCGTGCTCGCTTTTCCTAAACTTTCTTTAATGCAGCCACACTTTACTTAAGTACCGCATATGTTATTTTCCAAGAAGTTTTAGTAACGAAGTTAAGGAGGTGATCATATGTCTAGAGTTAAGGTATTTGAACAGGCAGCTATGAGTGAGGGTCGTTCTAGCTAACCCCTTTTACGCAATTGCTCTATAAGGCTGCCTAGTCAGCCCAGCTCGGAAAGCCGCATCACGTTGCTGATTGCGGCTTTTTTACTGCCTTTACAGAATTTAAGTACACAGGGCTAAATTTCTCGTTAGTCGCGCGTCAACACGTGGAAACCTTTCTAATATTCATAAAAGCACATCAAAAAGATGGTAAATTGGTCAAATCGTAGAAGCCGCGCTTAAAAACTACGTAAATTAAACGCTGTTACCTTTCCAAATAGAGTCACAAAATAAAAGTAGGTTTAACGCGAGACTAGGTGACGAGCGTTGAGGTTTTACCAAGGAGTAAAAAGTTGTTCAGGGTTGGACTATTCATTTTAATAACATTAGTGAAATTTGCTCATGCAAATTCGAGTGGCAGCATTGAGCAAAATAATGTTCTAGCGTTTCACGCAGACAATGCATTTCTTACTGAAAGGGTAAATCTGCAAGGCAATCCCTATTCGACCTCTGTCGATACGGTACAAATGCTAGTGAATGAAATAGGGTATACAGATCCCGTGCTTCATGTTCCACTTGTGCGTTCTTTTGCGTATATGCAGCATGGCGAAAACATTTGCGTACTTAATAAAATAAAAGCACCTGAACGCGAAAAAAATCACCTTTACTCACTACCGCTTAGCTTTTTCCAGACACAGCGTTTTTACCAACTGGCTTCACTGCCACCAATAGAAAAGGAATTTTTAGATGAAAAAGGCCGAATACTGAGCATATCTCGCGTATTAGAAGCCTTTCCAGACTCTTTTATTGTGTTACCAGAAGAATACTCATTCGGTGAAAGGATAGACGACGATCTAAAGCAAGTTAATCGAGAGCAAATCCTTCGTATAGCAAATAATATTTATTACTCTCGCTTTATGGAAATGTTTTCAAAAGGAAAGTCTGATTTTGCACTCATTTTTCCAGCAACTTTATACAGAAGTTTTGGAGAGAACATGCCTATTAAAGTGCGCAGTTACTCTATTGCAGATAACCCTGACTATGTATCAGGCCACGTTATCTGCCCCAATACGTCTCAGGGCGCAAAGCACATAGAGCGTATAAACGCTGCAATAAAACGCATCTATTTAACACCTGAGTTTATTAATGCTCATACGCGCTATTTGCCCGCTCAGGACAAACAAAACTTGCGAACTATCATCGAGCAATCTATTGAAAAGTTAATGCTTGCCAATTAATGACTTGGTTATTTTTATCAAGCTTGGGCTCCTAACACAGCTCAGATTTACTCAATGCTAGCGCCCTACCTTATTTATTGGTTATTTAGATTTCTTTAACAGTGACATCGACCGTTGTTAATTCTCCACTGTTACTCAATACAGTAACTTTAGCGTTACCGACGCTTTCTGCCTGCAACGTTATGGAATCTTTATTGGCGCTAGTACAAGTAACTGTTAGTACCGCAGGAGTAGACGAGCTGCATTTTGCTATTTCATCACCTTTATAAAGTATGATCTCACGTGAATAGAGTGTTTTGTTCGCATTAATAGATTTATTAGCCGCCAAATTCGCTTTAGGAACTTCTACTTCTATCTCTGACTCAGCCATAGCGAACTGCGCATATTTTCCCATGGCTTTCTCTAAATCTTCAACTTTAGGAATAGTGCCCAAAAGAGCGTCTCGCATAACTTTAAGAGATGCTACGGTACTGACAAACAGAACGGCGCCCTGAGGTGTTAAAGTTGAGCTAGGTATGAGTGCATTCGAACTACTTGTTGCTTGGGCTCTTGCTTGAATATACGCTGCATCTGCAGATTCTATCATTTCGAGAGTTTGGGCATAAGCTTTTGCTTTTTCACCAGCGCTGATGATGTCTGCAATATCAGGAGATAAAGCACTTAATCCTGCTAACGATGTGACAACATCAGGGTGAACACCTGTCGATGCTGAGAAGGCAGAAGCTAAAGCTGCTGTTACTACTTGAAATGTCGAGAAAGACTCTTCTCCAACTCGTCCCTGTTTTACTTTTTTCCTTAACGTATCCTTTAAATACTGAACATACCTGAACACTTTTTGATCATCGATGGTATATTTGACTTCAAACTTGTTGCTATCTAACTTGTCAATTGTTCCAATGTCAAAAGCCGGCACAGCATTAACCGAAAATATATGGTTTTCAGGCCCTTTATGAATTGTTGAACAACTGAATAAAGCCGTACTCGCCATTATGAAACAACACATTCTTGATAGTTTCATTTTCTCTTCCTTGATTAGTTAATAAATAAAACATCTGAATTTTTTTGAGTTTCACCTTCACTGGGTTTATATGGGCGCTCTATTAACGGCTCACATTTGAAGGTTTGATTAGCTGTGGGCTTTTCATAATTTGCATTTGTGATTGCCCACGTTGAGGGTAGCCAATAATCTAGGTCTCCGAAGTCACCATGCATTACTGGGATATTGAACGATGTTTCAAGTGTTTCGATATCGTTAAATGATTTTAAAACCACGTTCCCCTTAACGCCATTAAAGGACTTAAGAATTGCAGGTAAAGAAGACCGCACATTTATTTCAGAGCCGAATGTTCGCTTCAAGTGATGCTCTGGTTCGTCGTGATACTTGTCTATCGATACCAATAGCGAGCCTGAAGGTGCAAACCCAAAAGCGTAAAACTCTGCAACTTCGGAAACTCTATTTAAAGTTAAGTTGAAGAAGTCAAATGAATTGTCAGATTTCATCAAGTCGGGAACAATAGAGAGAGTCTCTTCGGTACTAGCTGCAGCAGCCATGTAAACAACATTTTTTAAGACTCCTGATTCGGTCCACTCCGATTCATATTTTTCTAATAGATTGTTAATAGCAATCGTTCCCATGCTGTGACCTACCAAATTTAACTGCAGGTTCAGCGTTGGATATCTTTGTTTAAGAGCAAAGAGGCTTTCAAAAAAAGAGCCGAGCGAACTACCTATACCATCTTTAAACAACTCTAATTTTTCTTTTTGCAGGCGGTTATCCGCATCCCCTGTCGGGTCAAACATGTTTCTGGCTCTACGCTTCATTACTTTCCACGCGTTCCCAGCAATGGTTCCATTCCATGCGCTACCTAGGACGTACCTAAAAGGTGTAGCAGCTATGAACACGCCACTTTTCAACTTGTGCTGAAACGAGTTGCGATTGTATTCAGAGCGGTTTATCCGTATCACAGAGTCGCCTTTGAGAAAAATTTCTTTTACTGCAAACTCATTTGGCTGAGTTGTATCATTGCGATCGCATTGTAAGCTCGCAAACTGATTATCAGACTCTTTCCAAACATGTGATAATCCAATGCCACCTCTTGATGCAAGTCGATCTTTATCGTTTGTGAATTGATAGTAGACATTCATAGGGAATTCGCCCACTGAAGTAACAAGATCTTCTATCAAAATTATGGGAGAAGAAAAATATGACAAGCTGGGGGCAACTCTCCTTCCCTCTCTTAGTTCTAGCAAGTGCTCTTTGTAAGTATCCAAAGCTGAAGATGGCCAAGAAACAAAAACAGGGAATTGCCAATGCTGAGTGATAGGTAAGCTATTATCCCCGGCCTTTACATTTTGAAATTTAGTCTTTGGCAGTCCTTTCATAATCGAGCCAATCTGTGACTCCATCCTTTGGTCGGTGTGTTTATACTTGTTCAATCCCCCGTGAAAATACACTAGCAGTTTTATTGGGGTAGATTTCTCGACAAAAAATCTCTCAAAATTAGATGAGTTGATACTGTCACAGCCACCAGAGGGCTGCCCAACTGAGCAACGCGCTACCTCCTTCATAAACTGTCGAGCAGACTTTTTACACTCATTTTTTTGAGCATCAGATAACGAAACTGTGCCATTTTCGCATGCCAGCTCAAAAGCCCCTGTAAAAATATCGCTATATTTGTAAGCTGTTTCTTCAATAGTGAGATGCTTGCTAGCTGTATCTGCTAAACCGTTTTGAAGAGTGATTCCGTCTTCTATGAGGTAACCGTGGTTTGAAACCCGGAGAATGTGTTTTCTAGAATTATTTTTATATTTTTCTAGATCCTCTTTTGGCGTGTATGCACAGCCGCTGACCGCCAAAACCACAATAAAAAATAATAGTTGTCTTTTCATGTCAAAATCCCTTTCTGTACATTTTTTATACATAATAAAAACCAATTTGTACACTTTTTGTTCAATTTTAATTTATCGTGTAATCCCCGCCTTAGGTATAACAGCTAAAGTGGCCGCCACTGCAATGGCAACTAAATGAGTTGCAAAACCTCTATTTCGCGCACTCTACAAATTCATTAAGGTAAAAAACTTGGGCAATCTTTATCACGAATTGATGTAATTTTGACAACCTCTGATTTGTGTGACAGGTTTAATTCCACTTTTTTAGTAACTTACAATTCCGTGATCCGCTCCGATTACAAAGAATAAGGAAATTCAAATGTATCAAAAGCTTGTCTGTGTTTTTATCGGCGCCTTACTTACTTTTAGCCTTAGCTTTCACGTAAACGCCAAAGTGCGTGGCGAGGCCGTGGTTACAACAATAAAGTCAGAAATTTTGAATGAGTCGCGAGAACTGCTTATTCACTTACCTAATAACTATTCCCGCTACAAAGACACCACCTACTCAGTTTTATATTTGCTAGATGGACAGCGTAATTTTGCCCATACCGTAGGCACGCTTGATCTGCTAAATCAGTCTGGAATGGCGCAGGAAATGATTGTTATCGGTATTACCAACACCGAGCGCACGCGAGACTTCACACCTACCTATGATGAAAGCTACAACCAGTGGGGAATATCTGGTGGTGCCGACAACTTTTTAGACTTTCTAGAAAAAGAACTAAAGCCTTACGTAGGGGCAAACTATCGCACCAATAACTACGCGATTGTTTCTGGGCATTCATTAAGCGCACTTTTTACCTTATACGCACTGCGAGAGCGGCCTGAATTGTTTCAAGCTTACTTCGCATTTAGCCCAAGTTTGTGGTGGCACGACGAAGTGATATTTCCAGAGGCAAAAGCGTTCTTTGCGTCAGATAGCGACCTTAACAAATATCTATACATAAATATGGGTAACGAAGGTGGAAACATGCTAAGCGCATACGAACGTTACGTTGAACTGCTAAATAGCAGCGAACGAAAAGGGTTTACCTTTGATACCGAGCTAGATACATCTGAAAGCCACAATACGACTGCACTTGCAGGTATGAGCTTGGCGCTTCAAAAGCAGCTAAATTCGTTACGCCCAACAGGTGCGATAATACAAGAAGGTATTCCTGCGGTAGAGCAATACTATAAAGACCTTTCTGCAAAATACGCTTTTGAAGCAAAGCCAGAATATAAAGCCGTAAACCACGCGGGTTATGCGGCGTTAAACAAACAAGACTTTGACTCTGCCATTGCAATTTTTAAGAAAAATATAGCTCGCTTCCCTAACAAATCTGATGCCTACGACAGCCTGGCAGACGGTTATGAAGCTAACGGCGATTTAGCCATGGCACTTGAAATGCGAGAGAAAGCGCTAGCAATGAGCTATGAAGAAAATGTTGAAAATGGTGCTTTTAAAACGCGGTTGGCGAATTTGCGAAAGAAGATTGCGGAAGGTACAGGCGACTAGCTATCAAGTGCCTGAACTAGAAAATCGTCAGCATTGACCGAATAATAGTAGGAACGTACTCTGGTACGTTCACTCGTAATGGAATACACATAATGACATCAATCAAGCTCTTCTCCTCTTTTACACTTTCGCTTTGTTTAGCGTCGTTATTGGGCTGTACAGAGCCTGAAACCTTTCCCGCCTCCCCTTCTGCTGCCGCAGAATCAAAAGAAGCCAACCTTTTAAAAACAGGCCTTACTGAACGCATTCGAATTGAAGGGCAAGAGGTTGATTACCAATCTTTGGAGCAAAGACAAGCGCATTATGATGTACCTGGTGTGTCTGTCGCGTTTATGAGAAATGGGCAAATAGCTTGGACCATGCAAAGCGGCGTTAAAGATTTGACTTCTGAATTGGCTATTGATGAAAACACGGTGTTCCAAGCAGGCAGTATTTCTAAACCCGCATTTGCGGCAGTATTGATGAAGTACCGCGAAGATAACCCACTAGATTTAGATGCAGATGTTAATACCTTACTCACCAGCTGGCAGTTGCCTGAACATGAATGGACAGGGCAAGACACTGTTTCTTTACGCAGATTATTAAGCCACACGGCAGGCACCACAGTACATGGCTTTCCTGGTTACGCAGCGGGCGAACCAGTACCTACTTTGCAGCAGGTGCTAGAAGGTGTATTTCCCGCCAATACCGATGCCGTTGTTGTTGATATTCAACCTGGCACGCAAATGCGTTATTCCGGTGGCGGCACTACGCTTGCTCAGCTTACCTTGCAAGACGTAGCTAACGAGCCCCTGCCAACTCTGTCACAACGGCTTTTGTTTAAACCTTTAGGCATGACACGTTCTGGCTTCGAGCAACCCATTGCAACAAACCTATCAAACAATATGGCGACGCCGTATGACGGAGACGGTGCGCCAATTAAGGGTGGCGCCCATACCTACGCCACATTAGCAGCTGCAGGCATGTGGAGTACGCCATCAGACATGTTGAAATTGGCAAGCGGCGTGCGCAGTGCGTATTTAGGGCAGAAAACCGACTGGATATCGCAAGCCACCGCGCAAAAAATGTTAACCAACAATACGCCAAGCACTGAGCCGCCTAACGTAGGAATAGGCTTTTTTATCAACATGAGTGACGATGGAGAAATTCTGGGCTTTGGTCACGGTGGCGCAGATGCTGGGTTTATGTCGCAGCTATACCTTGAACTAGATACCGGCAACGGCTACGCCATTATGACGAACGGCAATAACGGCAGGCAGTTAATAACTGAACTAGAAATACGCTTAAAAGAAACGTTAAACGTAGGTTACTCGGAAGCTGAGGTTAGGAAGTTAGTACCCATAAGCCAAAAGGAACTGAGTAAATACATTGGAACCTATGTGGTAACTAACCCAGTTAACGTTGATGTGGTACTAGAAAAAACAGTCAATGGTTTTGTGCTTAACGCCTTACCTTATGTTGAAAATGAAGAGTATTTTCATGAGGGTGGCGGGCGATTTTTTGCGAAGAATGGAAGTAGCGTTCGTTTTGAGATGGATGATGGAAATGGGCTGGTTAAGACGCTTGTTATGGATGGGAATATTCGGGGTGTTAGAAAAGAATAGATCATCGGGAGTGAACTGATACATGCCCCTAATTCTTTTTTTGTACCAGTTGCCGCCGTTAGTATATTCGAAGCCAGGCGGCTGCTATGTACGTATTGCAGACACTTGCAGTATGATAAATCAATTGGTTTAGTGTGCGATTAACGGAAGTTCAGCACTTGTCTAATAATGATAGAATAATGCTAATTGTTTTAGAGAATCCGCTTATGAAAACCATTGGAACGCTGGCTAAAGAACTAGACATTAGCGTAGAAACAATCCGATTTTATGAACGTAAAGGACTTATCGTACAGCCACTAAAACCTGATAGTGGTTATCGCATGTATGACGACACCCATGTGAGTCAACTTAAATTCATATTAAAAGCTAAAGCCTTGGGCTTTACACTTGATGAAGTCGCTTCGCTCATGACGATGAGTGGAAACTGCGCTGATGTCGAATCGATGGGATTACAAAAACTTAAGTTGATTCGAGAGAAAATTGCTATTTTGCAGCGGCTAGAACATGTGATTCAAGATATGACAAATTCTTGTAAAGCCAACCATGACCCTAATTCCTGCCCAATAATCAATTCGCTCAATTAACTATTGACTCCGTACCTATGTACGGAGTTTAGACTACCTCAAAAGTAGAGGTAATTATGATGAATAAAATTCTAGATAAAGTAGGCTCTGGTGGCGTTTGGCTAGCCGCACTTAGCTGCACAGCATGTTTCCCCGCACTTGGTTCACTAGCATCAGCTTTAGGGCTTGGTTTTCTATCACATTTTGAAGGAATAGCGGTGAATACTTTATTACCATTGTTTGCTGCGCTCGCTTTATTGGTCAACTCGTACAACTGGTATCAACATAAGCATGTGGTAAGGGGCATATTAAGTGTAATTGGCCCAATTGCAGTATTGCTGACTCTTTATCCACTGTGGCAATACGACTGGAGCACTTACTTATTTTACTTTGGGATCACATGGATGGTATTTATGTCAGTATTGGATGTCGTTAAGCCAGTTAAGGAACCCGTATGCGAGGTATAGAATTGGAATCTAAGATTACTTGTCCCGAGTGCGGCTTTAGTAAGGTCGAGACCATGCCAACAAACGCTTGCCAGTGGTATTACGAATGTGAGGGATGCAAAGCGCTACTCAAGCCTTTAATAGGTGATTGTTGCGTTTATTGCTCTTTTGGGACTGTTAAGTGCCCACCTATTCAAGAAGGAAGTAGTTGCTGCAATAAATCTTAACGTCTGCTAATGGCACAAATAGTAAGTCCGATATCAACCTTCTGAAGGTCTGCAATTTGTCTAAAACGGACTTCTAAACACTAAAACTTGAAACAAAAAAGGCGAACCAACCGGTTCGCCTTTCAAATCAATCAAGCTCTAACAGCAACGCAGCTAAACCACCCTACTCTTCAACATAGCTCTCAATACTAGGGCAAGAACAAATTAGGTTACGATCGCCGTAAACGTCATCAATACGGTTAACCGTTGGCCAGAACTTGTTTCTGTGTACTTCTGGAGCTGGGTACGCCGCTAGCGTGCGGTCGTAGCTGCGGTTCCAGTCACTGTCACAGATGTCAGCCAATGTGTGCGGTGCATTGTGTAGCGGGTTGTCAGTGGCATCCCACTCACCGCTTTCTACTTTCGCAATTTCTTGGCGAATGCTAACCATGGCGTTAATGAAACGGTCTAGTTCGTACTTCGCTTCCGACTCGGTTGGCTCAATCATAAGCGTACCCGCTACTGGGAAGCTCATGGTTGGCGCGTGGAAACCGTAGTCGTTTAAGCGCTTCGCGATATCTAGCTCGGTTACACCGCTTGCTTCTTTAAGCGGGCGAAGGTCAATAATACATTCGTGCGCTACGCGGCCATTGTTGCCTTTGTAAAGCACTGGGAAGTGCCCTTCTAGCTTCTTAGCCACATAGTTAGCGTTAAGAATAGCGACTTCGGTTGCACGGCGAAGGCCATCGCTACCCATCATTTTGATGTACATGTAGCTAATAGGCAGAATTGATGCACTGCCCCATGGCGCTGCCGATACCGCACCACAGTCTTTGCCTGCCGTTTCTACGTTAACAACCGTGTGGTTTGGTAGGAATGGCGCAAGGTGCGACTTAACACCAATTGGTCCCATACCTGGGCCACCGCCACCATGTGGAATACAGAAAGTTTTGTGTAGGTTAAGGTGCGATACATCTGAACCAATGAAGCCAGGTGACGTAATGCCCACCTGCGCGTTCATGTTCGCGCCGTCCATGTAAACCTGACCGCCGTATTGGTGAACAATGTCACAAATCTCGCGCACGGTTTCTTCATATACACCGTGGGTAGACGGGTATGTGATCATGGCGCACGACAGGTTATCACCCACTTCTTCCGCTTTCTTGCGAAGGTCGTTAAGGTCTACGTTACCTTTGCTATCACACGCAACTACTACCACTTTAAGGCTAACCATTTGCGCAGACGCAGGGTTAGTACCGTGGGCAGAGCTTGGAATTAGACACACGTTTCTGTGACCTTCGCCACGGCTTTCGTGGTAACGCTGAATAGCCAATAGGCCCGCGTATTCACCTTGTGCACCTGAGTTGGGCTGCATTGAAAGCGCATCGTAGCCCGTTACATTAATTAGCCACTCGCTAAGCTCGGCAATCATTTCTTGATAGCCCGCTGCTTGGTCTAGTGGAGCAAACGGGTGAAGCTGACCGAATTCAGCCCATGTTACAGGGATCATTTCAGCCGTTGCGTTTAGCTTCATGGTGCACGAACCCAATGAAATCATTGAGTGGTTAAGCGCCAAGTCTTTGTTTTCAAGGCTCTTGATGTAACGAAGCATCTCTGTTTCAGAGTGATACTTGTTAAACACTTCGTGTGTTAGGAAGTCGCTAGTACGTACTAAACCTTCAGGAATAGATTTTACGTCTTGCGTGGTTACTTCTGCATCCAGACCTTCCACTGTTAAGCCGTGCTCTTCACCAAGCAGTACGTCGAATAGCGCAACAATGTCTTCACGTGTGGTGGTTTCGTCTAGCGACACACCTACCGCACCTTCAAGGTCAGCACGTAGGTTCATGCCTTTTGCGTAGGCTTTTGCTAGTACGTCTTCTTTGTTATCTACCATTACGGTTAGCGTGTCGAAGTACGTGCTGTGCTTTAGAGCTACACCTTTCTGGTTTAAACCAGTAGCAAGAATGTCGGCGAAGCGGTGAATACGCTCAGCTATAGTTTTAAGGCCTTGTGGGCCGTGGTATACCGCGTAGAAGCTTGCCATGTTGGCTAGCAGCACCTGCGCTGTACAAATGTTCGAGTTCGCTTTTTCGCGGCGAATGTGTTGTTCACGAGTTTGTAGCGCCATGCGAAGTGCTGGGTGACCACGGGTGTCTTTACTCACACCAATAATACGGCCAGGTAGTGAACGCTTGTAGCTGTCGCGTGTAGCAAAGAATGCCGCGTGTGGGCCACCGTAACCCATAGGTACACCAAAGCGCTGTGCACTACCAAGTGCAACGTCTGCACCTAGCTCGCCAGGCGACTTAAGCATTACCAAGCTCATAAGGTCTGCGGCTACTGCCACAATGCCTTTTTTCTCTTGTACTGCTGCAATGATGTCGCTGATGTCTTTTACTTCACCGGTAGAGGTTGGATATTGAAGTAGCGCACCGAATACGTCGTGTTCTGCTGCTTCTTCTGCCGCACCTTTGATGATTTCAAAACCGAACATTTCAGCGCGAGTTTCTACCACGTCAACCGTTTGCGGGTGAACGTCGTTTGCAATAAAGAACGCATTCGCTTTTTTGTTCTTAGATACGCGCTTAGCAAGGCCCATGGCTTCTGCTGCCGCTGTACCTTCATCAAGTAATGACGCAGATGCTAGCTCTAGGCCAGTTAGGTCGATGGTCACTTGTTGGAAGTTAAGAATGGCTTCCAAACGACCTTGGGCAATTTCTGGCTGGTAAGGCGTGTACGCTGTGTACCAACCTGGATTTTCTAGCACGTTGCGAAGAATAACGTTTGGTACGTGGGTATCGTAGTAACCCATACCAATGAAAGAACGGTTAATTTTGTTCTTTTGCGCAACGGCTTTAAGTTCACTTAATGCTTCAACTTCTGTCGCCCCTTCACCACATTTTAGTGGCTCTGGTAGCGCAATACCTGCCGGTACAGTTTGCTCAATTAAATCGTCTAGTGAGCTTGCACCAATAGCAGACAGCATTTCTTCAATTTCGCCTTTACCCGGGCCAATGTGACGGCGGATAAAAGTATCTTTTTGCTCTAGTTGAGCCAATGTAGGGGAAGTATTCGACATAACGTTGTTAAGCACTCGTAATGGTTGCCGCAAGGGCGCGTTAAATCTTTAAGTTAAAAAGGGGCTGAATTATCTTCATGCCCCTTTTCAAATTATGGTTCTTTTAAAACTGCGTAACGAATTACTCTTCGTCGATGCTGTTTTCGTAGCCTTCAGCGTCTAGTAGACCTTCTACTTCTGCCGCATCGTCAGCTTTAATTTTGAATAGCCAACCGTCGCCGTATGGGTCAGAGTTAACTAATTCTGGTGAATCTTCTAGGTCTTCGTTAATCGCTACAATTTCACCTGAAATTGGCGCGTAAACGTCAGACGCTGCTTTTACCGATTCAGCAACACATACGTCGTCGCCAGTGCTTACTGCATCGCCAACATCTGGCAAATCAACGAAAACCATGTCGCCAAGTAAGCCTTGTGCGTGCTCAGAAATACCTACAGTGAAAACACCGTCACCTTCAGGGCGAACCCATTCGTGCGTAGCGGCATAGCGTAAATCAGTTGGGATGTTGCTCATAATCGTTCCTGTTATTCTCTGTTAACTTTCGGGGCCTAGAAGCTTTTGGCCTTACAAAACACTTTTTCCATTGCGAACAAAGGAGGGCTTAACCACTTTTACTGTAACCCACTTTTTGCGCATTTCCACTTCTACTGTTTCACCAACATCACTTGGTACTCGTGCCATCGCAATTGAGTGACCTAAAGTTGGAGAGAACGTACCTGAAGTGATAACGCCTTCGCCGCTTTCTGTTTTCACTTTAAGACCGTGACGCAGCACGCCTTTTTCAGTCATCACCAAGCCTACTAGCTTGTCGGTACCCGCTTCGCGCTGCGCTTCTAGTGCTTTACGCCCTACGAAGTCACGATCAGCCGGTTCCCATGTAATTGTCCAGCCCATGTTGGCGGCTAGTGGCGATACGGTTTCATCCATATCTTGGCCGTACAGGTTCATGCCTGCTTCTAGGCGAAGTGTGTCGCGAGCACCTAGGCCGCATGGCTTAACGCCCGCGTCTAGTAGTGCTTGCCAGAAGCTTTCCGCTTGCTCAGCTGGCACCATAATTTCGTAGCCTGCTTCACCGGTATAACCTGTGGTGGCGATAAACAAGTCTTCGGCTTGTACACCAAAGAATGGCTTCATGCCCGCTACCGCTTCTTTTTGCGCTGCGCTGAACAAGGTAGCGGCTTTTTCTTTTGCGTTAGGGCCTTGTACGGCAATCATGGCAAATTCAGGGCGCTCGGTGATGGTTACGTCAAAGCCTTCTGCTCTGCTCATTAACCAGTTCATGTCTTTTTCGCGCGTTGCTGAATTAACCACTAGGCGATAGTTAGTCTCGTCGAAGTGATAAACGATAAGGTCGTCTACAACACCGCCTTCTTCGTTAAGCATGCCGCTGTATAGCGCTTTGCCTTTGTCTTTTAGTTTTGCCACATCGTTGGCTAAAAGGTACTGAAGATACGCTTTTGCTTGTGCGCCTTTTACGTCAACAATGGTCATGTGAGACACATCGAACATACCGGCGTCTTGACGCACAGCGTGATGCTCTTCAATTTGTGAACCATAGTTAATTGGCATATCCCAGCCGAAGAAATCGACCATTTTCGCACCGGCTTCTAGGTGCTTTGCGTGTAGGGCGGTGGTACTAGACATTCCACTTACTCTTTTTAATTTGAAAGGTAGAAAACGAAATTGAGTATAGTGAGCTAACGTTTATGCAACAAATTGGAATTTCTTATCAATACATTTATATTTATAATGTATTGATTAAACTACATTAAGATTGCAAATCAACATGAAGCAGCTTTCCCTTGATACCTTACGCACCTTCGTTAGCGTTATTGAGCTTGGTGGCTACGCTAAAGCGGGCGACTTTTTAGGCCGCTCTCAACCGGCAATAAGCCTACAAATTAAAAAGTTAGAGTCGCAGTTAGACCGCAAGCTATTTACCAAAGTAGGGCAACGGCATGTACCTAGCGCCGACGGCAATTGGCTGTACCCAAAAGCGAAAGAACTGCTAGAGCTTAACGATAACATCTTTCGCAGCTTAACCCCTGCCCCGCTAAGCGGTCGCTTGCGCCTTGGCATTCCCAATGAATTTGCTTCTACATTATTGCCGGGTCTAATTGGCGAATTTTCTAAGCGCTATCCCGATGTATCACTTGAAGTGACCTCTGCCTTAAGCCGTGATTTGCTGCATCCGTCGCAGCGCGATCATTTCGATTTGATTTTGGCGTTGGTGAATCCGGGCGAGCAAACAGAAGGCGAAGTAGTGTTAGAAGATGACGTAGTTTGGGTTGGCGACACGGCTCATCCGTTGGTTGGCAACAATATCCCTTTGGTGCTTGCTCCCGACGGTTGTATGTATCGAAGCCGCGTTATTGAACAGTTAAAGCAGCAAACCTTTGCATGGAAAATTAGCTATACCAATGCAGATTTAGGTGGATTGGTTGCCGCCATTCAGCAAGGTTTAGGCGTGACAGCTCTAGCAAAATCTAGCTTACCGGCAAACCTTGTAGCGCTAAACCACCCGCACCTGCCCAAATTAGGCAAGGTAAATATTTGCCTGTTCAATCAAGATACACAGCACCCCGTGATCAGTAAAACTCTGGCCGAATTCTTTAAAGTGAGACTAACCCAATAAAAAAATGGGGTCAGAGTACTTTTTCTGCCCCACCGTTCTTATTCGATTAGCTTTAGCCATCACTCGTGATGGTTTCGATAAGCTCGCCGAGTACAGTTTCGGCTTTGCTGGTTTCAACCTGACATGTACCTGCGTTCATGTGACCACCGCCGCCATACTTCAAGCACAACTCTCCCACATTGGTTTTTGAGCTACGATTAGTAATGGATTTACCAATAGCAAATACCACGTTTTGCTTTTTCAGCCCCCACATCTTGTGAATAGAGATATTGCAGTCGGGATACATGGCGTAAATAACAAACCGGTTTGTCGCGTAAATGGTTTCTTGGTCGGTTAAATCAAGCACAACTAGGTTATCGTATACGGTAGAACACTTGGCAATTTGCGCCTTCGCCATTTCATTGTGCTCGTGGTACAAACTCACGCGCTCGGCCACGTCTTCCATTTGCAGTATTTCTCCAATGCTGTGGTCTTTGCACGCATCTATTAGCTTCATCATTAGCTGATAGTTAGAGATTTTGAAATCTCTGAAACGACCAAGCCCAGTTCGCGCATCCATGATGAAATTCATTAGCACCCAGTCGGTGGGCTCAAGGATTTCTTCTTCGCTAAACTGTGCAGAGTCTCCTTTATCTACCGCATCCATCATATCTACTGAGATGTTAGGAAATTTATCTGCACCACCGTAATAGTCGTAAACAACGCGCGCTGCCGACGGCGCTTTCGGGTCAATGATGTGATTATCAATATCGCCTGAGTTACGCACTGTTTCACTTAAGTGATGGTCGAAGGCAATATGGCAACCCGCAACGTAAGGCAGGTTAGTAGTGATATCATTCTCGGTAATATCAATTTTACCGTCTTGCATGTCTTTTGGATGAACAAACAAAATATCGTCAATTAAGTCTAAATCTTTCAATAAGACTGCACATACCAGTCCATCGAAATCACTTCGCGTAACCAATCTAAATTTTCTTTCAGGCATAGTTTATCCATCATTCACTTAGGTAATAATTTTAAGTGTAACAGCTAATAAAAATTTTGAGAGACAGGTTTATTAACTTCTTATTTAGCTTTTTAAATTCAGTAATTTACCCAGCGGTTTCGCCAAGCTTTCTGGCGGTTCGGTAAAGTATGCGGGGCCTGTTTCTGTCATGTACAAACAGTCTTCTAAGCGCACACCAAATTCACCCGGAATATAGATACCTGGCTCGTTAGAAAAGCACATGCCTTTTCTAAGTGGCGTATTTTCACCACGCACGAAGTTAACGCTCTCGTGTCCTTCCATGCCGATACCGTGACCTGTTCTGTGACTTAGCCCAGGCAATGCATAGTCTTTGCTGTACCCTTTGCTGGCGTAGAATTGGCGCACTGCGTCGTCCACTTTGCCTGCTGGTTCACCAATTTTTGCTGCGGCAAATGCCACGTTCTGCCCTTCCCTTACTGTGTGCCAGACGTCCTGAACTTTCTGAGACGCTTTGCCAAATACCAAAGTACGGCTTATGTCGCTTTGGTAACCGTGCACGCTGCAACCGCTGTCTAGCAAGATCACCGAGCCTTCTTTGATAGTTTGTGCTGCGTTTGTGCCATGAGGATAAGCACTTGCATCGTTAAACAGCGCCAAACACCATGTACCGCTGCCGCCTAAGTGCTGCTGTGCGGTGTTCATCAAACTTTTTACATCCTGCTGACTCATGCCAAGCTTTAGGTTGCTAAAAACAAACTCGTAAGCACGTAAAGTAACTTCATTGGCCTTATGCATAAGTGCCAGTTCACTCGCAGTTTTATACATGCGACAGCCAAGGGTAATTGGCTCGGCGGGAACAATATTAATGTTTGGTAGCGCTCGGCTGACTCCGGTAACTACAAAGTAGCGTACGCTGCTTTCAAAGCCGATATTGCCGCTTGTTATACGGCGCGATTTTAAAATATTGGCTACGACATCAAACGGGCTTTCATGCTCTTGCCACACTCTTACATCATCGCCTATAGCTAACGACTCAAACACACTTGGCTTTTCGAAAAATGGCGTTACCACCGCCATGTCACCTTTTTGAGGGATAACCAGCGCGGTCAAGCGCTCACTACGCCACCATTTAATCCCTGAAAAATAATCCATTGCAGCGCCAGGCTCGACCAGAATTGCCGCAATGTCTTGGGCTTTCATAAGCGACTGCGCTTTTTCAATACGCGCTTTGCGCTCTTCTACGGTAATCGGCTTCGCATTTGCGGTGATATCACTTAGCCCGCTTAAACCGTTAGTGTCTGTTGCATTGGTTTGATTAATTGCAGCCATAGAAGCCACAGGAGCAAGCGCAAAGCTAGCGCCCGCTAATTTCAAGAAATGTCGCTTATCCATGTTCCCTTCCTGTCGTTTTAATTAAGGTTGTTTAGCACTTTTTTGTTTTATGAAAATAACATTCAATTGATTTTGTACTAAAAACTTCAGTGTTTAATATTGTCAGTACTTTATGCCCACATAACGAAAATGGCGGCAAGCCCAATAAGAAGTAAGCCAGCAATTTCGCGTTTTGTGACTGCATTTTTTAGCCAGTAATGTGAAAGTACCAAGGTAAGCAACACCTCTAACTGACCAAGCGTTTTTACCAGCGCCACATGTTGTAATGCCATGGCCGTGAACCAACAAATTGAGCCCAAACAGCTTACCGTGCTAATCGCGAGCACCTGCTTTTTAGCGTTGGTTAGCTGTCTGAACACGAAGGGTTTAGTTAGCGCAATATAACCACTTAAACTTATCGTTTGTACACATAGCACCCATAACAACACCCAAGCAGCAGCCACTGTATGCTGAACATTAAGCATGTGACTGGCTTCGCGCACCAACAGTGATGTCAGCGCAAAGCAGGTACCGCAAGCAAGACCTATAACCATGGTTTTCACACTAATACCATGAAGCCGATTGCCGCTGCTTAACACAAATACTGCTATTGCGCCTATTACTATGCCCGCCCACCCAAGGGGCGTTAAATAACTTCCGAAAAAGAGCATGCCTACAACGCCGGCCACCAAGGCCTCACTCTTCGCTAGACCTGCGCCAATGGCAAAATTCTTCTGCTTGAACAAAATCACCATTAAAGAAGTGGCCGCTATTTGAAGTAGCGAAGCACACAATATCACTGTAATAAAAGAGCCTGAGAACTCAGGCACTTGACTGGCGCTACTGCTGTAGAGAATGAGTAAATAGACGAGAGCTATTGGCGGAGCCAAAATAAAGCGAGAGAGCGTCACCCCAGAGGTGTTAACTGCACCGCTCAGCTTACTCTGAAGTGCATTGCGCACGGTTTGCATAACAACCGCGCCTAACGTAAACAAAATCCAACTCATTAGCGTCGCTTCACCTTGTTATATCGCTACCTACAGTTAAGCGTGAATTACTTTGCCTCTTTCGCTTCCATTGCCTGTGTGCGCTTGTCTTTAAAATCAGAGTCACGTTTCCAGTATGGCCACACATCGCCTTGGGCGTAATAGTTCAGCATAGAGCCGATAAGTGAGAGGTCTTGTTGCACACCACCTAATGTCCAGCTTGGAAGGTAGTCATCATCTGCTTTATGATAGCGTTTGGCGATGAAGCTAGGGTCGGTATCGCCTAAGCTCATGAACAAAATTGAAGGCACGCCCTGCTTAGCAAGCGCGAAGTGATCTGAGCGGAAGAACAGTCCATTTTGAGGTCGCGGATCCATTTTAACCGTTCGTCCTTGTAGCGCGGCAGCTGTTGCTAAATCATCTTCAATAGATAAATAGCCTTCGCCATACTGCAAGATGTAATCAATGCCATCGTTTATATTCATGCCGTCGATATTTAAAAAAGCCACCATGTTCGATGTTGGTACCGGTGGATTATTTGCAAAATAATCGGCACCGAGTAGCCCTGTTTCCTCAGCGGTAAACGCACTGAACATTAGTGTGCGCACAAAGCCCTCTTCGCGTTTTGAAAGCGCATCTGCTAACGTAAGCACACCTGCTACGCCTGACGCGTTGTCTACCGCACCATTGTAAATAGTGGTTTGGCCGTTTTTCTCAACTTTGCCTAGGTGGTCCCAGTGAGCGTGAAGCATTACCCACTCTTCTGGCTTATCTGTACCTTCTAAAATGCCTGCAACATTTTGCGACTCGGCACGCTCAATAGTATTGGTGAAGCCCAATGATGCTTTTGTGTTTAGCGCGATGGGAATAAATCCTGGCTTTGAAGCTTTGTCTTTAAGCTCGCCATACTCCATACCCACCTTTTCAAATAGCTGTCTGGCGGCATTTAGGTGAAGCCAACCCATTACACCAACTTGTGAAGCATTGTTGTTGTCGTCGACTAAACTGAATTTGGTATTGGAGTTAGAGTTTTCGACTACGCCCCACCCGTAACCCGCTGGCATGGTTTCATGAATAATGAAAACCGCTTCTGCCCCCTGCCTGGCTGCTTCTTCGTACTTATATGTCCAGCGACCGTAATAGGTCATTGCGTTGCCCTGAAAAAGCTCTGGATCTTTAGAAGCGAAACCCGGGTCGTTTACCAGCATGACAACGGTTTTTCCTTTTACATCCAGGCCTGCGTAATCATTCCAATTGTACTCTGGGGCATTAATGCCATAACCCACAAAAATAACGTCACTATTTGTAAGTGAGTAGTCATTAACAATGCGCTGAGTTCGGGCGGTAAACTCGCTACTTGCGCTAAAGTCAAGCCCGCCTATTTTTAACGATGAAATGTTCTTAGGCGTTATTTTGGCTAAAGGCACAGCTTGAGTATAGCTATCGCCAAAGGCTGGCTTTAGCCCTAGCTTTTTGTATTGGGTTACCAAGTAATCGACTGTTTTCTCTTCCCCTTTCGACAATGGCCCTCGCCCTTCAAACTCATCGCTTGCCAGTGTTTTAACGTGCTGACGATATACGTCCAAATCGATAGAGGCATTACTCAGCGTCATCTTTTTGCTTTTTGTTGTCGCCGACGATTCAGCCAAGGCTAAAGTGGAAACCACTGCGTCGGCATTCGCCGAACTAGTCATTAAAGTAGAAGTAAGTACGGAAGCGGCGCATACAAAGGAAAAGGCGCGATAAGGTTTGCAAAGATAGGTAAACATAAGCCATTGGTACAAATAAAAAAGGATACCGAAGAGTATCCTTTACCGCTGACTATCTCAATGCCAAAGCGACTAAACCACAAGAATGGAGTTTATAGACCCATGGCGTGGCTGACGAAGGCGGTTTTAATGGTGCTGAGTTTATCTGTGGCTGAAAGGCCAATTCCTCGGACCAACTTTTTGAGGGGGGCGTCGCCATCGAATAAGAATTTAAAGCCGTCCATTGCGGCAATCATTTTCATGGCTTCTGTTTTACGGCTTCGTTCGTAGCTGCGTAAGTGTTTGTACAAACCTATGTCTTTGCTCGATACTTTTAAGTTGTTTAGGGTTTCCGCCAGTGCGAGCGCATCTTGCATTCCCAAGTTAGCGCCCTGCCCTGCAAGCGGGTGAATGGTATGCGCTGCATCGCCTACCAGCACCACACCGTCTTTCGCCCACTGGCGTGCATAACGCATGGCCAACGGGAAAGCGGCGCGCTTGGTTTCAAGCGAAATAGTGCCAAGAACGCTATTACTAGCCGCAGTTAACGCATTACAGAACGCAGCGTCATCCAATGCCATTAATAAGTTCGCTTGCTCTGGCGTTTGCGACCATACAATAGAACATACATTTGGCTCAGACATAGGCAGTAGCGCGAGCGGTCCCGTGGGTGTGAACGCTTGTCTCGCCACATTACTATGCGGCTCTACCGTTTTGATATTAGCGACAATCGCCGTATGCTCGTAGTCTTTAAAAGTAATAGGCAAGCCAGCCTGCTTTCTCACAAACGAATTTGCGCCATCGGCGCCTACTAACAACCTGCAGCTTAGCACGTCATCATTATCAAGCATCAGCATGGATTGGTTTGGGCCAGCTAATACTCTATCAATACCCGCGGTAATCATCTCCACGTTAGGCTGCGCTTCCACAGATTTAGACAGTGCATTGACTAAAGCTTGATTCTCTACAATCACGCCAAGCGCATCACTGCCCATTTCATCGCATGAAAAGTGAATGTCGCCAAAACTGTCTTTGTCCCACACATGCATGTCGGTGTAAGGGTTGGCGCGGTCTTGCTGCAAATGCGACCACACATCAAACTGTTGAAGCGCTTTAATATTAGCCTGGTTTATGGCACTCACTCTCGCCGTTGGCTTCTCGTCCAGAGTCTGATAACACGCCGCTTTATCGACTATTGCTATGCTCAATTCACTGTGTTTAAGCGCCGCTGCAAGGGTTAGCCCTACAATTCCGCCGCCCACTATCGCTATATCAACATGCTGCATTGTTATCTCTTTTTCTTAGTGGTGTTTCGCCATAGCCCGTCGTGTGTTTAACAAACGCTTTTTTCGCCTGGGGCATCATGCTTAATGCCAATAACGACACATTGCGCCCAATTACCGTTGGAAAATACTGGTTTGAAAAGGTGCGAACTAGCGTATCGGTCAGGGCTATCGTGTTATCCCTGTCATTCTTACGCGAATTGGCGTAATGCTGAGTAATACTAAAAGCGCCTGCATCGAAATTAGCGGATGCGATTGTATCGTTTTTCTCTTCATATGAATTATGCTCGCTGTGCTTTTCCGCTGACACTTGCAGCACAGACACTAAAGTACTTAAGTCGCGTAAGCCTAGATTGAAGCCTTGCCCTGCAATAGGATGTAGCGCCTGTGCCGCATTGCCTACCACCACGGTGCGATGACTAGCAACTTGCTGGGCTTTAGTAAGCGCTAACGGGTAACTTGCCAACTCACTGACTCTCAGTACTTTGCCCTGTCGATAGCCAAATGCTTCCTGTAGGGCCTTGATAAATGCGCGTTGATTTAATGCCATTAACGACTTTGCGGCGTCAGTATCTACAGTCCATACAACTGAAAAGCCGTTTCCACTAGCCTTGATATCATCGATTTCACTGTCGAAAGGCAGGAACGCTAACGGGCCATTTTGGGTGAAACGCTCGTAAGCTCTGTTTTCATGAGGGAGCTGAGTGTGAACGTTAAAGACAATGGCCGTTTGATGATAATCATTGACTGTTTTTGTAATGCCCACCTGGTCAGCTAATCCTGAACGACCGCCATCGGCCAGTACCAGCAACTTTGTGGTAAGCGATTGCCCACTATCTAGCTGCACCTCTACATAATTGCACTGCTGCTTTACGTTCGTTACCTTGGCAGGTGCGATATATTGGTAGCTTGAGGTTGCACCTGCCGCCAATCGCGTTAGTGCGCTTAAGCTCACCACCTGGCCAAACGCGTCAATGTGGTAGTCACTGCTTTGAAGGTTTAATAGCCCCAAGTGCCCTTTGTCACTAACCTCAATATGCTTAATTTGAGGAGGTAACTCACCGTTGTGCTGCTTAGCTACATCATCAAGGTTTAGCCCCATGTGAGACAGTTCTTCAACAGTACGTCTTGCCAAGGCAATCACTCGGGTGTCGGTAAAAGGGTTAAAGTCGACTAAGCTTTTACTGGTTTGCTCTGGGTCAGCCGCATCAATTAGGGTGACAGATAAGCCAGAGCTGTTTGCAGGAAATACTTTCTCTGCGAGTGCTTTGGCTAATACAGTACCGACAATACCACCACCAATAATTACTACATCAACCGCTGCTGCCGATTCCACTGTTTTTATATTCCTGTCGTCCAGAGGCTCTAATTATTAAAAGCGTTAATTCTGAGATTTTTTTCTTTATATTAAAGGCTAGTTTTTAGCGTAATTTAAACTGGTAGTTTACACCGGTAAGTTAAACCGCTAACTTACACTGGTAACTCAAACCAAAATTCCGTATTTCACACTTATGGCAGTTTTTCAAACCTTGATAGTCTTAGCAAATTTTGACAACTAGGCTCTGCTTTCAGCCATAAGTGCTTCAATCTCATCAATGTCTTTTGGCACATCTGCGGTAAGAATATCGACACCCGTCGCAGTAATCACCACATCATCTTCAATTCTTACACCAATGCCTTTGTATTTTTCCGGCACGTTGCTGTCTTGGCTAATGTAAATGCCGGGCTCAACAGTGATCACCATGCCAGGCTTTAACGGACGGTCTTCACCGTCAATTTTGTAGTTGCCTACATCATGCACATCTAGACCTAAATAGTGCCCTAAACCATGCATGTAAAACTGACGCCACGTTTCATTTTCAAGGTTTTGTGCCACACTACCTTCAAGAACGCCAAGGTCAACTAAACCTTGAGTAATAATTTCTACGCTATGTAACATGGCTTGTGACAGAGTAACGCCGGGCGCTAACATATCTAGCACGCTTTTTTGCGCTTTTAATACAACGGTGTAAATTTCGCGCTGAGCATGCGTGAACTTTCCATTTGCAGGAAACGTTCGCGTGATATCCGCAGCATAACCTTGATATTCAGCACCTGCATCGATCAAGATCAAGTCACCGTCATTTACCTGCGCGTTATTTTGCGTGTAATGCAAAATACACGCATTGTCGCCGCTTCCAACAATAGTGCTATAAGCAGGTGAACGGGCTCCCGCCATCGCAAATTCATGGTGAATTTCAGCTTCTAGCTGGTACTCGTAACAACCAGGCGCGGCGAACTGCATAGCTCGCTTGTGCGCACGTGCGCTTATCTCACCCGCCGCTTTCATCATGGCCACTTCACACGCTGATTTGAATAAACGCATTTCGTGTAAAATAGGCTGTAAGTCGTGAATCGCCCTTGGTGCCAGTGATTCTTTAGGCGCATCGCGCAAGGTGTTTAGCGCTTCAGAAAATAACAGGTCATTGTCTTTCTTGTGACCCAACGAAAAGTACACGTTGTCTTGACCTTGAATTGACGCTAACAGCGCTTCTTCAAGTTCTTGCAACTCAAACGCTTCATCTAGACTAAATCGGGCAAGTGCAGCTTCGGCTCCTAAGCGTTTGCCGTGCCAAATCTCTGCACTTTTGTCTTTCTCTTGTACCACCATTGCACGATAACTTTCACCGTAACGAGGGTGGTTAGACAATATCAACCAAGCATTAGGCTCTTCAAATCCTGTCAGATACCAAAAGTCGCTATCTTGCCTGAATGTATATTCGGTATCGCGACTTCGGGTTACCATACCTGCTGCTGGCACAATACACACACTATTTGGCTCGCACTGTGCAAGCAGTCGGTCCTGCCTGGCGATAAACTCTTGCGCACTAATCATAAAAGAGAAAACCCTAAAAAAATCTCGTTAAAACGAGTGGCGACTTACGGCCACTTTTAATATCTTCAGTTAATTACTAGTGTACGGATGGCGTGTCTTGTTGATCATCTAGAAGTGATTGGCCCAGTTCGCTGAAGCATAAAATTGCTGAAATTTTCACGTATTCTTCAACCTCTAACAGCGCCTTCTCAGACTCTTCGTCCGCGTCCATTGGCTCTTCCATACGTGAAATATCTGAAAAGTCTTCAAGTGCTTCTTTTACGTCGTCAGAACATTGCATAAGGTCTTGCTGGTGTAGACCAAACCCAAGCATGAAACCTTGCACCCAGTTTATTAGCGCAGCACCGCGATCGTTGATAGGCGCTTGATCATCAGGAAGTAACAAATTGAGCGCGAATTCAGGCTCAAGAAGCTGCTGACAGGTTTGATTGAAAAGACTATTTAAAAGGTGCTGGGTAGGGTCGCTAAACGCATCACCCTGATTAATGGTTTCACTTAACGCTTCTAGCCATTTTTGGTCGGTAAGCGACATGCCTCCGCAAAGCATACCGCACAGGATGCCATGCACTTCTGCAGCATCAACAATTACGCCTTGCTGAGACAATTTATTACTTACGCTATCGTAATCGAGCTGTTTTTCCACGAATTGTTCTCTTTTGTTTTGAATAGTTTGAGATACAGGCGCCACTTTTATATAGCGATTAATTACCATCTATTTTGGCTGCGACTTACGTCACTGTCATCTCTTGATGGAGTTAATACTAGCAAAAATCAATGTGTAACGCCTCCTTTTGACCTGCCATTGCTCTAACTTTGAACAAACAGCAAAAGTACATTCAAGGTCTACCAACACTGTGTCGTACACACTTTACACAACGGTACTTAAACGTTGTTTACTCACTGTTCAAACAATGTTTAATTTGCGGCTATTTCGCTAAATTCGTTGCCGGACGGCTAGCAACATCGTCAGATTTCATCTAAGATCGCTGGTGTTGGATACGGAATTCCTTTAGCAACAGCATGACAACGTTCATTAGCCTCTAATGCCTGAATAGCTGATTGGTTATTATTGAGCTTCTCTTATATGCGTGTATAATTGCTGACCAATTGGTCAAGAAAAGTAATATTTTTTTACCGCTTTTATAATCACCACGCAAAATAGTTATAAAGCGCTTTAGGTGATCCTCTTCACTGGATCTCGCGTTTGTTATACCCTGTTGCGTTAATACAACAACAATGTTTCCTGGGATGTTTGCTAGTTCATTCATGTCCCTGGCCGATGCTTTAAACCAAGGAAGTTGAAACAGCTGCTATTGTGCAAGCTCGACGCGTATCGAGAAGCCTACGGCAATTGTGATACTTCCGCCCTGAACTTTTCGGTTCACGGGCGAAACATGGACAGCGGCATTCTGGGAAGCGCCCTCTTTCGACGGAAGAAGAAATGGCAATAATAAATTTTGGCTCTATAAATATTGACCACGTTTATCAGGTAGATCACTTTGTACAACCTGGTGAGACGTTGGCCTCTACCCATTATCAAACCTTATTAGGTGGTAAGGGTGCAAACCAGTCTATTGCTTTAGCGCAAGCAGGTGCAGACGTAAGACACGTCGGCAGCATTCACGAAAACGACGCCTCATTTAAACAAGCTCTTATTAAGAAGGGTGTTGATTGCCGCGGTGTTAAGTGTTCAGAAGTTCCTTCTGGTCACGCGATTATCCAAGTCACGCCTAGCGGTGAAAACGCCATTGTATTGTTTGGTGGTGCTAACCAAACCATTACCGCAAAAACCGTAATGCAAGCGTTAGACGATACGCGTCCTTCAGATTGGGTACTAACCCAAAATGAAACAAGCAGCATTGAAGAAGTACTTCGTCAAGCAAAAGAAAAGCAGCTTAAAGTAGCTTTTAACCCAGCGCCTATGAGCGAGTCGGTTAAGCAGCTTCCGTTAGACTGTGTAGATTTACTTATTGTAAATGAAACCGAAGCTGCTGCGATTACCGGTAAAGAAGAATTTGAAGATATTGTGACAGCGTTCAAAGAGCAGTGGTCACACAGCGAAGTTATTATTACACTGGGTAAAGCGGGTGTAATGATGCTGCGCAAAAACGATGTTGTAGAAGTAAAAGCATTCTCTGTAGACGCGGTAGATACCACCGCAGCTGGTGACACCTTTATCGGTTATTTCCTGTCTGCATACAGCAACCACACCGATGCTAAACAAGCATTGCGTCGCGGGTGTGCAGCTTCAGCCATTGCGGTAACACGCGAGGGCGCAGCGCAGAGTATTCCAACACAAAAAGAAGTGGATCGTTTCTTAGCGAAACACGCCAACTAGCAAGACGCACTGAGATAAATTGATGGCACATAAGATCATATTAGATACGGATCCGGGGATTGATGATGCAATGGCGATCTTTTTCGCCTTTCAGTCTCCAGACATTGAAGTACTTGGCTTAACGACCGTTTACGGTAACGTTCCAGTAACAATGGCAGCGCAAAACGCACTGACACTTTGCGAAATTGCAGGTAAAGATATTCCTGTAACTAAAGGTGTTGGCATGCCATGGGTTGGCCCAGAGTCAACGTACGCACACTTCGTACACGGTGAGCACGGCTTCGGTCATATCAAACCTGAAGCGCCTAAAACCGAGCTTGACCCACGCAGCTCTGCGCAGTTTATCGTTGATATGGCACGTAAATACCCTGGTGAAATCACCATTGTTGCTATTGGCCCACTAGGTAACTTGGCCCTTGCACTTCGTCTTGAGCCAGAACTTCCTAAGTTGGTAAAAGGCGTTAGCATAATGGGTGGTGCAGCGTTTGTACCAGGTAACGTTACGCCGGTAGCTGAAGCGAACATTTGGAACGATGCACATGCAGCAGAAATCGTTTTCGCAGCAGACTGGGAGCTGACCATGTTTGGTTTGGACGTGACAAACTTCACGCCGTTCTCGCCAGCCTTTGTTGAAAAGCTTGAAGAGAAAAACAATACCCTTGGTGGTTTTGTGAAAGAAAGCGCCCAGTTCTACATGGATTTCTACTCGCAAAACCGTGAAGATCGCGTGTGTTTCTTCCACGATGCATTCCCGATTGCCCACCTTCGCCACCCTGAGTTATTTGAACTGACTGAAGGTCACGTTCGAGTTGGAACAGGGACACTAGATAGAGGGCAAACCGTGGTTGCGCCTAAAGGTACAACACCGAGCCCACTATGGAATGAAGCAAATACCATAAAGGTAGCGACTAAAGTTGACCACAAAAAGCTGGAACAACTATTCATAGACACCTACGCTCTATGATATGTTTAAGGGATTGTTAATACACAATCCCTTTTTTTATTTCATCGTTAGGTTCAAACAATGCAATCAGCTCCACTCCCCATTAATGAGGAAGAACGTCTTGCCGAACTGCTCAGCTACGACGTACTTGATACTGAAGCTGAACAGCTGTTTGATGACCTAACAGCCCTGGCCTCTCAAATTTGTGAAACCCCTATTGCGCTTATCAGCCTCATTGATCCAAACCGCCAATGGTTTAAATCACGGGTAGGTTTAGACGCAGAAGAAACATCACGAGATATCGCGTTTTGCTCACATGCTATTTTGCAAAGCGATGTGTTTGAAATACCTAACGCTACGTTAGACCCCCGGTTTCACGATAACCCGCTGGTGACTGGCGCGCCTGATATTCGGTTTTACGCCGGCGCACCACTGATTACCCCGTCTGGTCATGCAATTGGCACGCTGTGCGCCATTGATAGCAAACCACGCAAGCTAACCGAAACACAAAAAGCCTCGCTCCAAACCTTAAGTAAATCGGTAGTAGCACATTTAGAGTTAAAGCGGAAAAACCGAGAGCTTGAGCGCACCAGTCAATTCAAGTCTGACTTTCTTTCTTACGTAAGCCACGAAATTAGAACACCGCTTAATGCCATAAATACATTTAGTCAGTTACTTGAAGGCGAAGCCCAAAAATTAAATTTACCCTCGTCATTTACCACCCCGCTTTCTCATGTAAGCCAAAGCGGTGAAAGGCTTTTAGAAATAGTAAATTCTGTTTTAGATATAAAGCAGATAGAAGCGGGGAAAATGCGTGTGATGCCACGCGCGGTGAATACCAAAGACTTTTTCACCCACTTATTTTCGCTTACTAAGATCCGCGCTGAAGACAGCGGTATCGTATTTAGCACCAGTATTGATGACGCTGTGCCCGACTCGTTGTTTTTCGATGACACCAAATTTGGTCAAGTTGCGCTTAATTTGCTGTCGAATGCGATTAAGTTCACTAATCACGGCAAGTCAGTAAAAGCGCAGGTAAAATACAAAAGCGGCAAGGTAATATTTAATGTCATTGATCAAGGCATTGGTATGAGCGATGACGATCAAAAGCGGCTTTTTACACCTTTCGAGCGAATGGAAAACGCCCGTCAGATAAGTGGAACCGGCTTAGGCTTGAATATATCGAAGCGCCTTGTCGAGCTCATGGACGGGTCTATTAAAGTTAGTAGTAAGTTGAATCACGGTACCCGAATAAGTGTGACCTTGCCTGCCGACGCCCTAAGCGCAAACCAGTTCGTTGAGGCACAACCGCGTAGCTTTGTCGCCCAAGTAAACATAGATAACTCAGTAAATGTATTGGTAGTTGAAGACCACTATATAAACCAAGTGGTTATTCAAACCTTGTTTGAAAAACTGGGCGTGTCGCTTTCTGTGGTAAGCACTGGCGAGGAAGGCGTTGAATACGCCAAGTCTAATCCCGTCGACTTAGTTCTTATGGATCTTAATTTGCCAGGTATTCAAGGCGATGAAGCAACAGCGAAAATAAAGGGGTTTAAGCCAAACTTGCCTATTGTTGCATTGACGGCCGATGTCATTACCCAGCCTGAATATTTGCGAGAACAAGGTCTTGATGACGTACTCACTAAACCCATAGATAGTAGTGAATTGGTGCGTGTGCTCAATCACTATTTAGGGCATCCAGACCAATGATTCTATTTGTTTTATTTAAGTAGCTTTATCTAAGTTGTCTTACCACAGTGATTTTGCCTGAGTCATCTTTATCTAGCCCAACAAACCTTTTTTAACAGCCGTGGTAGTATAAGCTAACTCGATTGTAAGACAGGAGAACTCCTCTACCATGTCCCCCTCATCTTCAGGAAGCGGTACTTCTAGATCGTTGACGTCTAACAAGGTTAATTCAACGGAAACGGCTTCAGCACCAGCTTTAGCAATGAAACCAACGCAGATTGCGCCGTCGCAATCCATACAAACAAGCGTTTCTAAAGAAGACATGCAGGCCCGCGCTCAGCTTAGAAAAAAGCTTCGCGAGGCACGCCGAGGGTTAACTAACCAGCAACATACGGACGCCGCTAAGCGCATTGCTTCACGACTACGTACACTGCCCTTTCTTGATAACAGCACGACCATAGCCGGATATTTGGTTAACGATGGCGAGGTCAATTTAACCTATTTTATCGAGTCTATTTGGCAGTCTTCACATGATAAAAAATTCGCTCTACCTGTATTACACCCCGTATGTAAAGGACATTTGTTATTTTTGTCTTATACCCAGCACTCTCAATTGGTGAAGAATAAGTACAACATTGAAGAGCCAGTATTGTCGTGTGAAAACGTAGTTCCCGTTAGGCAGTGCGACGTTATTCTTATGCCGCTTGTAGGGTTTGATGTAAACGGCAATCGCCTGGGTATGGGGGGCGGCTACTACGACCGAACTTTGAGTTTTACCCAACGCGCGCCAGATTCACATTCATTTTCGGTTAGCAAAACGCCCAAGTTAGTGGGTATTGCCCACGACATTCAAGAAGTAGATGCTCTGCCCGTTGCACCATGGGATGTCCCCCTTGATGCCATCGTGACGCCCTCGCGCACACTGCAATTCACTAAGCCGTGATAGTCATTATAACAAATTGAACATACGAACTTGTGGGTTCACGTGCGCTTATAAGTTACACTTGCGAACACAATAAGTCGGAGAATGACCATGGATCAGAACGCAAAAAAACAAGCCGTAGCCAAAGCAGCCATCGAATATGTTGAAGCAGACAGCATTGTCGGTGTGGGTACAGGTTCTACCGTAAATTTCTTTATTGAAGAACTCGGTAAAATTAAGCACAAAATTGAAGGTGCAGTATCAAGTTCAGAAGCCTCTACCGAGCGTTTAAAAGCCTTAGGCATTGAGGTATTCGAGTTAAACGAAGTCAGCAATCTATCGGTTTATATCGACGGTGCCGATGAAGTGACCGAACACAAGCATATGATTAAAGGCGGAGGCGCAGCACTCACTCGCGAGAAAATTGTAGCCGGTGCGGCGACCACGTTTGTGTGTATTGTTGATGAAAGCAAGCGCGTTCCTGTGTTGGGCTCGTTCCCCCTTCCCGTTGAAGTTATTCCCATGGCTCGTTCTTTCGTAGCACGAGAGCTAGTAAAGCTTGGTGGAGATCCTGAATATAGACAAGGTGTTGTCACCGATAACGGCAACGTTATTTTAGATGTTCACAACCTTGAGATTCTGAATCCTCGTGAGCTAGAACAAAAAATAAATAATATTCCTGGCGTGGTAACGAACGGCATTTTCGCACTACGAGGCGCGGACATAGTGCTAAGTGCTACAGATAGTGGTGTTGAAACCTTTAAGTGATAACTGAGTAAGACGTATAGTGCGGTGAAAAGCTATACAAAATACTACTTTCAACTTAACGCGTTTTCTGTTAGTTTCCGTTTAGACGTCTAGATGTCCTTAAAAGAAGTTCACTAAGCGTCTCAACTTTTACGTTAGTTAAGGCCAATTCCTTAATAACGAAAGCAATCAACGTGATTATAAAAGCTTGGTAGCAATAACGCCCAAGCAAGGCTTTCAGAGCTGCAAAGCGATGTCGTTGCAGCGCAGGTTAAACACAGCTTTGTGTTTCATACTGGCAGGTTTCTGAGAGTCTTGGATTGGCGGTGCAAGCAAACCAAAATTACATCAGTGAGAGATAGCGAGTTCATGAGCAAAGTTTCATTAGAGAAGGATAAGATCCGAATTTTGTTGTTGGAAGGTGTTCACCAAAGTGCTTTGGAGACACTAAAAAGCAATGGGTATAGCAACATTGAATTTCTCAAGACCTCTCTTCCTGAAGACGAGTTAATTGAGAAAATTAAAGACGCCCACTTTGTTGGTATTCGCTCGCGCACTCAAATTACAGAGAAGGTAGTTGAAGCAGCACAAAAGCTTGTGGCTATCGGTTGTTTCTGTATTGGCACCAACCAAGTTGATCTTAAAGCCACCCAACGCCGCGGCATTCCCGTGTTTAACGCGCCATTTTCCAACACTCGTTCGGTTGCAGAACTTGTACTTGGCCAAATTATCCTTTTGCTTCGCCAGGTGCCGAGTAAAAATGCCAAGGCTCACCGCGGTGAGTGGGAAAAAACGGCAGTCGGCTCATATGAAGCCCGTGGTAAGACACTTGGTATCATTGGGTATGGTCATATAGGCACACAACTGAGTATTCTTGCTGAACACCTAGGTATGCGCGTTCAGTTTTTCGATATCGAAGACAAGCTTGTGCTAGGTAATTCTGCCCAAGTAAAATCGCTTGAAAAGCTGCTTAATACCTCTGACGTTGTTTCACTTCACGTTCCTGAAACACCACAAACTCAAGATATGATTGGTGAAAAAGAACTGTCTCAAATGAAGAAAGGCAGCATTTTGATTAACGCGTCTCGCGGTACTGTGGTAGATATCGATGCGCTTGCGAAGGCATTGGAAAGCGGCCAACTAAACGGCGCTGCTATTGATGTATTCCCGGTTGAGCCTAAATCTAATACTGAAGAATTCGAGTCGCCGCTTCGCGCGTTCGATAATGTCATTCTGACCCCGCATGTGGGCGGCAGCACGCAAGAAGCGCAAGAAAATATTGGTATTGAAGTGGCGGGTAAACTCGCGAAGTACAGCGATAACGGTTCAACGCTGTCAGCCGTTAACTTCCCTGAAGTGTCACTGCCAGAACATACTGGTCGTTCACGCCTACTTCACGTACACAAAAACCAGCCAGGTATTCTTACTCAGATTAACCAAGCGTTTGCAGAAAAAGGCATCAACATCGAAGCCCAGTACCTACAAACTAACGCAGAAATTGGTTATGTAGTAGTTGATGTTAAAGAAGACCGTGGTTATGAAGCACTTGCGGAGCTTCAGCAAATTGATGGCACAATTAAGACACGTATTCTCCACTAAGAAGAGTTGTTTTAAGACTAAATAAAAACGCTGCACAATGTGCAGCGTTTTTTTATGCCTGTGATTTTACTTCAATGCGTTGGAGTGCCCAGCCCTACTTCAGTGCGCTGAGCATATAAGGTAGGCTTAGAAGAAGTTGTAGACTAAGCTAACTGCAGTTTCTGTGTCTAGTTTTTCAACGTCGTCGTCAACATTGGTGTTGTGATCAAGTTTGAAAGAAAGACGCATTGAAAGGTTACCGCTGATTGTAGCTGTAAGTGCAGACTCAGCACGAGATTTCGTGTTGTCAGAACCCACTTCGGTACTTACTGTTTGCGTAAATTTAGCCGTATCAGAAATTTTCCAAGAATAAGCTGATGACGCACGAACGATTACGCTGTCAAGATCTTCGCCATCCTGAGTTTCGATGAATGAGTAACCAGGACCGATTGAATATTCAAGGGTGTGGCGCTTGTTCTCAAGTACTTTTTGGTTCCAACCCGCCGCAATAGTTGATTGGTAATTAAAGTTACTAAAGCGGTCGTCTTCATATGAAGCGAAGCCGAATAAACGGTTATCAGGATTTTCTAGTTTGTAGTTACCCTGGGCTGAACCAAAGAACTTCTGTGCAGAAGTAAACTCGATATCTTCTTGCTCGCCTGCATCATTTTCTTGTTGAACAGTTTCCTGTTTGTACAGACCTTTTAAAACGTAGTCGTTACTCCATTTTTCAAGCTCTTGGTGAGCCTGTATACCCGCACTGATTGACGTGGTTTCAGTGTTACCTGAAGTCGAAATAAAACCTAGTTCGCCTTCCATTGTAAAAGGCTTAACTTCATCGTCTTGAGCGAAAGCGGCTGGAGAAAGAGAAATTGCAACTAAAGATGCAAGCACTTGCTTTTTCATTGAACAATCCTATTGATTATCGGTCCATTCGTTGTACTCGATACCTTTTGAACTGCAAGGCGGTACAACACGAGTTTTTAAAGAGATCTGCTAGACAGTGCCGCGAGGCGGCAAGCACTGCAAACAACGGTGCGCAGTGTACATTTTCAAAGCTCTCAGTCAATGCGAACACGGTAAAATGCCAAAGATAACCCGTTAATTTACACTAATTGACTAAAAAAACTGATAGACCAGCGCCACGGAGGTCTCTGTGCTTAAGGCTGCGACATCTTCGGCGGTGTCTGTTTCATGGTTTAGTATGAAGGATAACTTCATCGCCAGTGAACCGAATACGTTGGCTGAAAGCGAAGTTTCTGAGCGCGATTTCATATTTTCTTCACCCGCCTCAGTGCTAACAAACTGCCTTAACTTGGCGCCCGAACTCCAGTGGTATTTATATTCGGCGGACGCTCTTACAATGATGCCATCGTTGACTACGCTTTCATTATCTTCTTCAGCTTCAATAAAACTGTAGCCAGGACCAATGCTATAGCGAAACTCACTGTCTTCACTGCGCCAGAGGCGCTGAGACCAGCCCGCTGCCAGCGAAGCACGGTGATCGTAACCGGTAAATTGATCGTCTTCGTAATCACCGTACATAAAAAGACGGCGACCAGGCGTCATTAGTTTATAGTCGAACTGCGCGCTAGTGAAAAAGCGCTGGGCGCTGATGTCCCGCTCTGTTGTTGGCGTACCGCTTTCTTTATAGAGCAACTCTGCGAAGTAGATACTGCTCCAATTTTCTGTTTCATGGTCCGCATTGACCGCGGCTTTCACGCTGGCAGCTGAGGTGTTTCCGGTGTTTACAAGTACACCTAGTTCACCGTCTAGCGTAAAACGAGGAATTTCGTCATCGGTGTCGGGCGTGAAGTCTGCGTGATAGAGGGTTTGTATAAGATCCCTCGCACTTGCGTGCACACACGCGCAGCAACAAACAATGCCAACAACAATGCTTGGCCGGAAGATTTTTTTGAACATAATCTGATTTACGTTGAGCTTTATAGTTTTTAGATTACGTCTTAGTACGACGCTTGTTATACCAATCCTCTGGATGAGCTTTACTACATTTTGCTAATTATCAGTAAAGTAACGAAGTTGTTGCACCGAAAGCTCAGTGAATAAGCGACACAATTTTTGCCGTTTCTTGTTCGGCGTATTCAATTGAATTACTTATCACTTCCATGTTGAGACTTACTGTATTGGCTATCTCAGGGGTAAAAAGTTCAATGTCAGCGTAACTTTCTTTATTTAACTGACTTACCGTAATTCGATTTGCTAAACACAGGACGCAGATATCTACATCAGATTTATGTTTAGCTTCATCATTCATGAACGTTACCGGATAGTACAACCCAATAGGTAAGTGCCAATTTTCTAGTATGATACCGCTGCATTGAGCAAACGTAAAACCGAAATGCTCCAACTGATTAACGTGCGGCAACACGTTCGTCTCAGCATTCAGGTATGACTGATAGCGTTTAGTTTCTTTCTTGGCCACGACCAGCTCACTTAAGTTTTGCAATATACCCATTACAAAGAAGCGTTCTGCTCCGCGCACGTTAAGTCTCATCGCAAGACTTTTGGCCACCATGCCGCAATACACTGATGCATACCAATGTTTGTCTAAATTTATTAACTTAGTATCAAAACGTTTAAATGCTGTGCTCGCAGTTTCTGCAATTACCAAGTTATACAGAGCTTCGCCTCCAATCACACTGATTGCTTTGGCAACAGATTCTACTTGAGAAGGAAACCGAAACAGCGAGCTATTCGCCAGCCTTAGCACCTTCGCGGTAAGAGAGGGATCAGCACTAATAAGCTTGCCAATATCCTCGGCACTGGAACGGGGATCGTCTAATGTTGAACGCAGGCGCACGCAAATATCCGGTAACGCAAATGATTTCGCGGCATACGAAACATACTTATCTAACGACATCTAGAAACTCTCAGTCTACTTTTTACAAACTCAAGGCCGCTTATTCTGAACTTGGCGGATCATCAAACAGCGTGAACTGCCCAATTGATTCCCCCAGCTCTTTTTGCTGTTGCTTGCGGGCGCGCGTCAGCACCGCTTTTTTGCGCCGAGCACAGGCGCTGATTATTTTACGTTTAGTTGCATCATCAACCTTAAGCCAGTACAGGCGCTCGTCGCGACTTCGATAGCACCCTTTACAGAAACCCCTTGGACCTGACTCACACACACCAATGCATGGGCTTGGAATTTCAAAAAACTCCAGCTGTTGGGATTGTGATTTTTGTTCCGTCATGTCAGTGGCATAACCTTCAAAAGGTGAAACGAATACCACTAGGGCTGCATTTTCAAGCAAGCAACAGTGGCCACGCTTTAGCTTTATCAATATAAATTAAAACGCATACTCCAACATCTAGCCACTAGACATTAGCAGTAAGGCATTCCAATCATCTAAGCCACGCTGCTTTAAAACTAAGCAATTCGACTCGCAGGCCTTTTCGATATGACAAAGCATAGCACGAAATACGGCCTGTTGACTGCTATACCATGTTCGAAAGCCTGATGCGCTAGTCGATAAGTGTGTATTCGATAGTAGAAACCACGCGCACTTTCTTTATATGTGGATGATGACTGTCGCGACTAGAAATACTGAACTGCCCTTGGTTAGCGCGCTTAATTTTGCCCAAAGTACTTTTTGAATCTTTGGCAAATTTTTCCGCAACCTCTCTCGCATTGAGCGTAGCTTCTTCAATCATTTCCGGCTTTACTTCGTTTAAGCGGGTAAATACATAGTCGGGCTGAGCGCGGTAGCTTTGGTCTGATAATACAATACCAGTTTTAATTAACTCCCCAATTTGCTGCATAAGCGCTCGCACCTTTTCAACATCATTTGAAAAGACAGTAACGGTTTGAATGGCACTGTAGCGAAATGGCGCTTTTTCACTACTTCCGTATTGTTGCGCCAATTTGTCATTTATTTCAGGCTTTCCAATAGTAATGCTTTCTGCTGAAATGCCCTTCTCTTCTAAAAAGTTAGCCACCTGAAGGCTATTCTTTTCAATATGTTCATACAGTTGAGGTAAGTCATTGCCCGCGTCGACAAATTGAATAGGCCAAATAACCTGATCAGCGATGTATTCTCGCTCTGACAACCCTTTTACGGTTACTACTCTATCCCACGTTTGCATATCGTTCATGGCAGAAGACACCTGAACACCAAGCAAAGACACAGCAACCACCATGCCCATCGCCATTACTATCGCCGCACCTATTTTCATTCGAATCTCCATTCTTTCTGTTTTCACCAGTATACAAGCGAATATAAGCTTTTCGGTTTCAAAAAACGAGATAAAAGCTGACCAAAGGTGGCAAAAAAAAGGCCACTCAAATGAGTGGCCTAAAGAGCCCTTTAAGAGGGCAACGCTTGGGTAGACGGGAGAGTTAATCTTTACGCTGTATCAGGTAATAAAATACCGGAGTCAAGATAAGTCCAAATACGGTAACACCAATCATGCCTGAGAATACTGCTACACCCATGGCTTGACGCATTTCAGAGCCGGCACCGGTTGATACCGCCATTGGCAGCACACCCATAATAAAAGCAATGGATGTCATTAGTATTGGACGAAGACGTAAGCGACTGGCTTCTTTAATGGCTGAAAGCGCGTCCATCCCCTTGTCTTGTAACTCTTTTGCAAACTCGACAATAAGAATAGCGTTCTTCGTTGCAAGGCCAACCAGTACAATCAAACCTATTTGGGTAAAAACATTGTTGTCGCCGCCATAAACTTGCACACCAATAAGCGCGCTCAGCAAGGTCATGGGAACGATCAATATGATTGCCAGTGGCAAACGCAGGCTTTCGTATTGCGCAGCCAGAACTAAGAACACTAAAAGCACAACTAATGGGAATACAAACGTTGATGCATTACCCGCTAATATTTGCTGATAGGTGATCTCAGTCCACTCGTAAGTCATGCCAAGTGGTAACGTTTCAGCCAGTATTTCTTCAATAGCGGCCTTCGCTTGGTCAGAAGAATAGCCTGGCGCTGCTGCACCGTTTATTTCAGCGGTGACGTATCCGTTATAGTGCATAACACGGTCAGGGCCTGCACTGTGCTCAATGTTCAAGAATGAGCCAAGCGGGATCATCTCACCTTGTGCATTACGCACTTTAAACTGTGTAATGTTCTCAATATCCTGACGATATTGAGCATCGGCTTGTACATTTACTTGGTAAGTTCTACCGAACAAGTTGAAGTCGTTCACGTATAACGAACCTAAGTAGCCCTGCATGGTGGTAAACAAGGTATCGATGTTTACACCTTGGCTTACCGCTTTTTCACGGTCTACATCTACATCGAGCTGTGGTACAGCAACAGTGAAGCTAGTGAAAGCATCGGTAAGCGCTGGGTGTGCCCACGCTTTTCCAATCACTTCTTGCGTTACGCGCTCAAGTTCTTCAAAGCCTAGGTTTCTTCTGTCTTCAACCTGTAAACGGAAACCACCAATCGTGCCTAACCCCATTACTGGTGGCGGCGGGAATATTGCCACAAAGGCACCTTTTATAGACCCAAAGTTCTGGTTAAGCTGAGCAGCAATGGCGCCACCAGATAGATCAGGCGTCGTTCTTTTATCAAAGTCAGTCAGGGTTGCAAACAACACACCTGAGCTTGGACTATTGGTAAACCCGTTAATATTCAAGCCAGGGAATGCAATTGCATCTTCAACACCAGGGTGTTCCATAGCAATACGAGACATTTCACGGATCACTTCTTCAGTTCTGTCTAAGCTTGCTGCATTAGGCAGTTGAGCAAAGGCGACCAAATACTGCTTATCTTGCGGCGGAACGTAGCCTGTTGGTGTATTGGCAAACTGGAAGTACGTGAGTCCTAGCAGACCCGCGTAAAGCACCATGATGATACTGCTCTTACGGATAAGCCCACCCACAGCACCAGTGTAGCGCTTTGAGTTGCGGTCAAAGAAACGGTTAAACGGTGAAAATACAAAGCGGCCAAACACTTTATCCATTAAACGGGTTAACCAGTCATTCGCTTTACCGTGAGGTTTCAACAGTAATGCAGATAATGCAGGGCTAAGCGTTAACGAGTTAATTGCAGAAATTACCGTAGAGATAGTAATTGTTAGGGCAAACTGCTTATAGAACTGCCCGGTAAGACCGCTCATGAAAGCGGTAGGTACGAATACCGCAGCAAGTACCAGTGTTGTGGCAATGATAGGACCGGTTACTTCTTTCATTGCTTGTACGGTGGCTTCAAACGGCGCTTTGCCTTCAGAGATATTACGCTCTACGTTTTCGACAACAACGATAGCATCGTCCACAACAATACCGATTGCCAACACAAGACCAAACAGCGACAGTGCATTCAGCGAGAAGCCCATTAGCTGCATAAAGGCGAACGTTCCCACAAGTGAAATAGGTACTGCAACGAGTGGAATAATAGACGCACGCCATGTTTGTAAGAACAGTACAACAACAAGTACAACTAACAATACGGCTTCAAGAAGTGTATTAATTACCGCTTCAATCGAACCGCGAACAAATACGGTAGGGTCATAGGCAATTTCGTATTCAAGGCCTTCAGGGAACGCCTTAGACAGTTCCGCCATACGAGCGCGAACGTCATCTGAAATTTGGATTGCATTAGAGCCTGGTGCTTGGAAAACCGGCACCGCTGCCGCAGGGTTATTATTAATAAGTGAACGTAGTGCATAAAACTCTGAACCTAGTTCGATACGCGCAACGTCTTTAAGACGGGTTATTTCACCATTCTCACCCGACTTAACAATAATATTTTCAAATTCGGCTTCATCTTTTAAACGGCCGCGCACATTGATAAGCAGCTGAAATTCGCTGGTACCCGTAGGCTGTGCACCTAGGCTACCTGCCGCCGCTTGCTGGTTTTGGTCGGCAATAGCGGCTGCCACATCGCCAGGGTTTAACTGGAGCGCAGCCAGTTTGTTAGGGTCTAACCATACTCGCATGCTGAATTCACCAGCACCGAACAGGCGCACTTGCCCAACGCCATTGATTCGCGCTAGCTCGTCTTTAACAAACTGATCAGCATAGTTTGAAAGATAAAGCATGTCATAACGATTATCAGGCGACGTCAGGTGCACTACCATGGTTAAATCTGGTGACGATTTTTCAGTTACCACACCTAAGCGCTGCACTTCTTGAGGTAAACGCGGTGTCGCGCGATTTACACGGTTTTGTACCAGCGTTGTGGCTTCATCTGGATCCGTACCAATGGCAAACGTAATTGTTAGGGTCATACGGCCATCACTGGTTGCCTGTGATGACATATACAGCATGTTTTCAACACCGTTAATTTCTTGTTCTAGCGGCGTTGCAACTGTTTCGGCGATAACTTCTGGGTTTGCACCGGGATAATTCGCAGTTACCACCACGGTAGGCGGCACTACTTCTGGGTATTCAGTGATAGGCAGTTGCCAGACAGCAATTGCACCACCTACAAAAATAAGTAGGGAAAGCACGCCCGCAAAAATCGGGCGGCTAATGAAAAACTGCGAAATGTTCATTACTTAAGACCTGCTGTTGCTGTACCTGTGGCAAATGAACCACCAGATAAAACATCCTCATACTGCGCCATGTTTTGGGTTACTTGTGTTGCATTATCAACACGTGACTGCCAGCTAGATAAGTTTGCCAAAGCATCTTCATCACCCATAGGCACTTCGTTAGCGGCAACTTGGGCACCAGGGCGAACGCGCTGTAAGCCATCAACCACAATGGTGTCGTTTACATTCAAGCCGCTTGTTATGATGCGCATGCTGCCCACTTTATCGCCTAGCTTAACCGCACGGTATTCAACTTTACTTTCGTCGTTTACAACCAGTACAAACTTATTATTAAGATCTGTGCCGATAGCTTTTTCTTTAATAAGAATGCCCTGTTCATCGGTGTCGCCTGCCAATTTTAAGTGTGCAAATAATCCCGGAATTAAACGACCTTCTTCGTTATTAAATACGGCACGAACGCGAAGTGTACCGGTGCTACCGTTAACCTGGTTGTCGATGAAATCAATTTGACCCCAGTGGTTATAATCAGACTCGTTAGCAAGGCGCATCGCTACCGGCTGCTCGCTCACTGCTGTTGAAGCCGCTGATTTATCGGTTAGATAGTTTAGGTAGGTCTGCTCATCAATATCGAAATACGCATATAAACGGTCGGTCGATACGATGCGAGTCAACTCTGTTTGTCCTGCGGTAACAAAGTTACCTTCAGTAATGTTTGCGCGAGAAATACGTCCAGAAATAGGTGCTTCAACACGAGCAAAGCCTCGATTTAGGCGCGCTACTTCAAGTGCGGCTTGCGTTTGGTTTAAGCTTGCAAGCGCTTGGTTTTTCTCAGCTAAACGGGCATCAAGAACTTCTTCAGAAACCGCCTGGGTTTTACGAAGTTTAAAAGCACGGCTATAGTTTTGCTCAGCCAACTGAACGCGACTTTTGGCTTCTTCAAGCTGTGCAGTCAATCGATCAACTTCTGCTTTAAACGTGCGGTTATCAATTAAGAATAGGGTTTGCCCTTGTTCGACATATTCGCCTTCATCAAATGCAACAAAATCAATATAGCCCGACACGCGAGGGCGAAGCGCAACAATTTGCGGAGACTCTAAACGACCTGTAAAATTATCCCACTCGGTTAAACGCTGAGACACAACCGTTGCCACATCAACAGGAACACCAGCATTTGCGCCAGCGCTCATTGATTGACTTGGATCCTGCTCGTCACCACCGCATGCAGCGACAAGCGCAGTTAGGCTTACTATTGCCAATAAACGGGTAAAAGTTTTCATTGCAAGATTCTCTTAAAAATTAAACTAAAGTTTGATGCCGTGCATTATGCATCGCCACCAACAATAAAAATAATTATCTTTTTATATGCAACACATCACATGATGTTATATATTGGAGATCGGGCTGACAGAGACAACTGCTTTTAAAAATTTAGAAGAATGGTTTCGCAGAGAAAATGAGAATAACCGTATAAAAAGCGAGAGCTTAGAGAAATCAACGGTTACAGCGATATAGTGTACCAGTGTCGCTCGTCGCATTCATTTGGAAAATAAATGCTTTTAGCTATAACCTATAACTAAACTATGTCAGTTAAATTACATAGTCAAAAAAGAAGTAAACGGCAGCTTTTTTCATCGTTCGGTAGATGAAAGTAGATTGTCCGCAATAGACACCGGAGACAACCATGCGTCCACATGATTTAAATTTATTGATGATTTTTGATGCCATCATGACCGAAGGTGCAATTACCCGCGCAGCTGACAGGCTGTCGATGACGCAACCTGCGGTATCTAACGCACTCTCTCGTATGCGCACAGCCTGGAAAGATGAACTGTTCGTTAAAGACGGCCGTGGTATTCAACCTACCTCATTTGCTAAAAACTTATGGAGTCAGATTCAGGGCCCTTTAGGCGAACTCGAAGTCGCCGTTAACCCAACTGACTTTAACCCTGCAACAGCTAAGCGTACCTTTCGTATAGCTGCAACTGACAGCATCGTTTCTATGGTGTGGGGGCCGCTACGCAAAGTGATTGAGAATGAAGCGCCAGGTATTAACATCCATGCCATTCCTAATTACGACATGGAAACCGACAAAATACTCAAGGACGCTGAAGCAGAGCTCACTTTCTCTAAATATCAGAAGCCTGGCTCTGTTATTCATGCCGAACATGTTCTCGACCCAAGCTGGGTTGTGGTAATGCGCCCCGATCATCCATTAGCAAAATCTCAATTGACTTTAGAAGACTTTGTCGCGGCTGATCATCTTCTGGTTTCTGTTACAGGCGATGTGACTGGCCCTACAGATCAGGTGCTGGCGAATTTAGGCCTTAAGCGCCGCGTGGCAATGTCAGTAAACCAGTTTTATAACGCTACACCGTTATTAAAAGAGAGCAACCTTATTTGTGTAGCACCATCTTTGGTAATGGAAAAAGAAATTTTCTCAGGGGAATTGGCGGTATTTGAAACGCCAATAGAAATTGTCAGCTCTCCGCTGTCTGTAATGTGGCACAAACGTCAGGATCAAGACGCGGGTTTACAGTGGCTTAGAGGTCTCGTGGTTAGATTTATTCGCGAGCGTGTACAGCGTCATGAAATGCTGCTCTCTCAATGCTGTAGAAAAGCCTATTGCGCCGAAACGGTTAAACGCTTTATGGACCAGCGCAATATGGACTGTGAAGAATTCACGCCAGCGCATTTGAAAACGCCCAGCAATGATGAAATGGACGAAGAACGCGACACTGTAGCGGTTGGAAAAGAAACGGCTTAATACCAGTCTGCTTAGATAACTACCCACTCGGCGAGACTTAGCATGTTCGTCATCGCGTTGTGTTATCGCAGGTAAAGTGGTTCTAAAACATTCAAAGCCCTAATAAAAAAACCGCTCAATGATTATATATAGTAACTTAAACTATGTACAATATGTATTTAGGCAGAGAAATCTGCCTTTTTATTTGACAAAGATTGTATTGGGTATATAGTGTATTATATGTTTAATGTGTATAAAGTAATTAAATTTGTCATCGGTTAAGGTCAGCGCAACTATCGTAGAAGATAATACTGGAATTAAAAGCCAACTCCCAATTTTGATAACCGAGCAAGGTGAGATTGGCTCAGTTACCGATTACTTGCTAAAGATGGAGGCGGAGGGTGTAAGTAACTCTTTAATGAATGGCTTTATACAGGCCACCTCTTTGCTTTTGGAATACATGGAAGCTAACAAGGGATTGTTTGAAGATCCTAAAATACTGTTCCAAACCTTTGCTAAACGTCTGTACACAGGAACCATAGGCGAAGATGGTCTAGATCCTTCTGGTTTATATTGGGTGCCTAGCTCAACCGAAAACGTCAATAAGCATATTCATCGATTAACGGCATTTACTGACTGGCTCGCTAACAAGCAAGGTTCAGAGCCAATGAACCCTTTGCGAGATGCTACGCCCCATGAACAACGCCTTAGTTACGCTGCTTGGTATCGCAAAAACCAAAATGACTTCCTTGGTCATATTGAAGATAAAACCGTTAATAAAACCATCCGTAAAGCTCGCACAATAAAGGGACGCATCCCATTAACGAAAACTGAGGACGATGCCATAGCATTCCCAGATAAGTATTGGGAGTCATTCTATAAAGATGGTATTGGCGGAGCAAAAGATCCACGAGTGGCACTGAGAGACAAGCTCATACTGCTTTTGATGCACGGTGGTGGGTTACGTGAAAGTGAAGCGGCATTACTTTGGGTGACTGACGTATTTGAAGATCCGTATGATCCAGAAAAGGCTGTGGTTCGAATTTACAACGAAGTAGATGGAAAAGCACCTGACGGTTGGCGCAGTCGCTCAGGTAGAAAGACTAGAGAAGCCTATCTAAAGGAAGAATACGCTCGTATACCACGCAAACGAATGAATGGCACGGCACGCGTTGGCTGGAAAACAAGAGTCGTTGATCATCGAGATAACTACATTCAAGTTCAGTGGTTTCCAACGGATTATGGAAAGGTGTTCATGTCACTGTGGAAAAACTACCAGAAATATCGGGCGAGCATAGACTGTTATCACCCGTATGCGTTCATTTCATTCCACCACAGCGCCCTTGGGAATCCATACACACTCAACGCGTTTCATCAAAGCTATGCGGCAGGACTAAGGCGCATTGGCTTAGAGCCAAACAAAGCTGAAGGATTGGACCCTCACGGTCATCGACATAGTTACGGTAGACGATTAGAGCGTGCAGGGCTGAATTCGTTGGTGATACGTCGCTGCATGCACCACAAATCGCTGGAGTCTCAGGTTCCCTACACAGGCAAAGGTCAGCAAGAAATCTCTGATGAGCTGACTCAAGCGACACTGCAACTGGCAAACCCTGAATCCAAAGTCAAAGCACTCGATTGGAAAGAACTGGTCGAGCATGGGTTTGATGACATTGACCCACAGGGTTACTTTACTGGCATGCATCCAAAATTGAGAGGTAAATAATGGCGCGAGGAAAAGGAAAAAAAAATGACGGACGCTCATCGGATTTAACCTTCTCATGGATGCTCACCACGCTTGGCCCTGAATGGCAGCAATGGCAGGGATTGGCAGCAGATTGGTTTTCAACGCAAACGACAGGCGTAGGTAATAAACGTGAGGCTATAAGTCGCTTCTTTGAATCTTACCTTGCTGAATATGCACCCTATGCCATCGGCAATATATATTTGTTTTTTACGGGTTGTAATGGTCATCGATGCTCTAGTGAAGAATTGGAGGCCATGGTAAAGAAGACGCAGAATGGAGCTGGTTACATTCAAAAAGGCGTAAATTATCCCTGTGACTTCATCGACTTTGTTATCGAAAAAGTATTCTCCGAAGAAGATGATCATGGCAAGCTAGTACCACTGGTTAAAAACCCGCTCAGCAAAATCAAACGTCAAGATTCCGCTACTGAAACCGTGCGAAGTCCTTTGCCCTATCGCTATATTCAAGATTTACGTCAAATCCTATGCCCGTTGCCTGATAAAGCTGAACTGGCCGTCATTGATCAAAACCTCAATGACGGTGAAACCTTGTTGCCTTCTTATCACTACCGCCATTTCAAACACTGGACTTGGGCGCAGCAGCAGACTGGGCAAGGCAATCAAGGTGGTGACTGGTTTGAAGTCGAACCTGAGCTGATTGATAAATCCGACCCTGATTGCGTGTGGCGAACCAAAGAAGTGAGCCGGAACAACAAGAAAGTCACCCTTCATCAAATCTGGTCGCCCGTCAAAGCAATGGTGATTTTTATGAAACTTCATCTGCCACTGCGCACCTATCAGGTGCGTATGTTAGATAGCGGTGAAGCCGACACATGGCGCTATGAGCAAGGGCAATGGGTACTTAACACCAAGCATGATTTCACCCTTGGCAGTGAAAAGCGCCCGTTCGGTAAAGGTATCTTCCGCCGCATCCACGACACCATGACAGGGCAATATTCTACAGGTCTTTACATCAATACCAACAAGACTGCCGACCAGAACAAAGATGAACTGGAGCGTGGCTACATCATCCCATGGCAAAACGAGGAAGTACTGTATTGGTTGGAAAAACTGCGCAACTGGCAAGAAAAGTATAATTCGATAACAAAGTCCACTGACTGCACTACATTATTGAAAAAGCACACTAACGCTAAGAAATCGTACAAACAGCTTAAAAGCATGGGCGAGATTGCTTTTTTGTTTCGTGATGCTTCGGCACAGGGCGAAGACAAATCTAAACCGATTCCGTTCTTCGGTCTGGATACTTTATGGTATCAACTCTTATTAGCGCTCGAAAACCAGCTCGCAGAGCAAGGCGATACACTTGATAATGGCGAGCGTTTAAAACTGGTTGTCGATTATCCTGAAGATACGTCAGAAGGTGCAAAGGTCAAAACAAAACACCCATTGCACAGCTTGCGAGTCTCACTCATCACTGCGTATACGATGGACACGCAGTTGCCACTTCCCGTCATCTCGAAGTTGTTGGCAGGCCATACTCGCCTGTTGATGACCATCTACTACAACAAAATCACCCCATCAGCGATGGCTGAAAAAATGGATGAAGCCGAGACTCAACTTGAAGATAAATCCAAGCAATCAGTACGCAATTTCCTGAAAGATGCCTCAATGGAGCAAATCCAATGTAAGATGGTGTATCACAAGGAAGAGAGTGTTCAGGCTGCGTTAGTTAACCGCAACCCCATTGGCTGGGAAGAGCGTGCCACGGGTATTTGCTTGGTCGGTGGTAATACCGTCAAATCCGATGAAATTAGCACACTAGGCGGCTGCTGGAACGGCGGTGAGCTGATTAAAGATGCACAAACAGCAGGAAACCGCATTTATGGTAGTGTGCCGCATGGCCCTGAAAACTGTATCCGTTGTCGTTGGTTTATTACCGAAGCGTACTATCTTGATCCGCTAATCGCACAATTAAATCAACTCAGTTACAAGGCACATCAAGCTGCCAACCTTTCAGTGGAGATAGAGGGTGAACTGGAAGCGCTTAAGGACGAGGAATTCTTTTGTGAAGAGCAAGGCAAGCCGTTCACTAAGTATAGTGAGCTACAAGCATTACAACGCCGTTATGAAAAACAGCAAGTTGAAGCGAACGAATACACCGAGGACTATATCGCTTGTTTCAATCTCATTGGCAAAATTAAGCAGGTCGAGGAATCAAGGGCTGATGATGACAACAAAGACAAGCTGATTGCTGTAGGCTCTGAGGCAGATATCAGCTTCGCTCTAAAGTTCTTGGAAACCGATTCTGAATTACTGCACCTATCATTGCTGTGTGATGAAGCTGAGTTCTACCCTGACTTGCGGGATGACCTACGTAAAACGTCAGCCATTCAAAAACGCTCCATGCAACTGAGCCGGGTACTGATGAAAAAAGGCTTTGAACCCATATTCTTAGAGATGGACGAGAACCAGCAACTTATTGCTGCGAATGCCATGTTGCGCAGAATGGCGAAAATAGCCGACCCCAATGATAAATTAGAAGGCTTCCGCAAAGTTGCCAGCTACATTGAGGCAGAAGAATATCTTACAGAACACAAACTGTTTAATGCTGGTATGAGTGCGCTCACTGATAATGCACTGCACCTTGAAAACCTCACTCAACCTGCGCTATTGGAGAGCTAATGGACATTAATATCGATATGATCTTGGCTGACTTAAAAGACGGTAAAGTACCGAGAACCCAAAAGAATCTGGATAAGCTGAACGATATTCTGAAAGAATACGCAGAATCAGGACAACGTGATTTTTCTATCACACAAATGGGGCGAGTATCAGCAGCAGAAGGTGGCCCCGGATACGAGGCATTACGAGCAACCAAAAACAAGCACTACCGTACTTTGATAGAAGCATGGGCAGCAAAGTGTAAAACAACCACTAAAAAGCCATTATCGACAACCTCTCGCTCTAATTCTGTTCCACAGGATAATAAACTACTAGAGCGCATCCCTGACCCTGCTGTACGGGCTTTGTTTGGTCAGATTATTGCTGAGCGAAACCGTTATCGCAAAGATGTCAACCTACTTAAACAACATGCGAATATCACCATTGATAAGCGCCCTGTTCGTCAGTTCGATGCAAGCGCAGAGCCGAGCGTTGAAGTCTTGCCTTCACTATCTGGCATCTTGACTGAATCTGAAAAGAAAGCATTAGCCTACGCTATCTCGGATGAGTGCATGGAAAACCATAACTGGCAAACCACACAAGCAGGCCAAGTGAAGGACATGGAGTACAACACAGAAATCTTCCCTAGAGGCTTTGCAACTGGTCTACGCAAGTTGTTAGGCGAGGTTGATGAATAATGGCAAACGGGCAGCAAAGAGCGCAGCAGAACCTCGAAGCATTCGAAGTATGGCAAGCAACTCAAACTGATGATGACTTTAAGCAAATCGCCTTTAAAGGCAAGCTCAACCGCATCGAAGTAGCAAAAGGTGTGGGTTGCGGCAAGTCTGCCCTTAACCAAAATCCTGCTCTTAGAAAAGCGCTCAAGGCATTAGAAGACAAACTGCGTAATAAAGGTGTGCTCCCGCCACTGACCGAATCAGCAAAAAAAGATGCAGACAAACCAAAGCAATACGACAACACAGCTAATCGCAAGCTGCTCGACTCTAAAAGAGTATCTACCTTGGAAGCTGAAAACATTGAGCTAAAAGCCAAAGTTAAAGAGCTGGAAGGTAAACTAGAGCGGTTTGGCGAACTGAATGAAACCTTGTCAGAAATGGGATTCATGCCACGATGAATGTTGCACTCCATGAAGACCAAATGCGAGTCACCAGCATCCCTTACAACTCAACCAACATGGTGATATTCAGTGGTGTGCCACTGGCAAAAAACTCATACAAGACCAACAGCGGCAAGTATTACGTCACCATCAAAGCTGATCCAGATGCCATCCCCGTTCAACCAGCCCTCGGTCAGCACTGGTCGGTTAAAGGCTATCGTTTAATAGAAGAAATGGAAACGGGTGATTACGTAATGCAGCAGCATACCTATGAATCGCCAGAGCACATCGAATGCAGCCTGCCAGAAACGGGGGAGCAGCTTATTCGCTTTATTGCCAGAGAAAGTGACTTCAAAGGCATTGGTGAAAGCAAAGCAAGAGCACTCTGGGAGCTGTTAGGTAAGGACTTCCACTCTACGGTTCGAAAAGATACTCCAGAATCAAGAGAACGGCTTAGAAGCGTCCTGAGTGAAGATTCAATCAATGCGTTACTTAAAGGTTACGCCAAATATAAGAATCTGGCCTACTGCAACTGGATGACCGTTCATAAGATACCAGCAAGTATACAGCAGCGTTTATTGAAGCATCATGGAGAAGAGTCCATTGAGGCTATTAAACAAAACCCGTATGTACTGATTGGTTTTGGGATGTCATTTGAACAAGTCGATCTTGTGGTCGCAAATTGCGACTTCAAACTTGAGATCACAAATTGTGATAGCAAGAGACTTAGTGCTGCACTTGAAACTGCCATTCGAAAAGAGATTGAGAAAGGCCATACCTATACAACACAGACAAGTTTGCGACCCTATTTGACCAAGTTACTCAAGGACAAAGAGTTGGTGAAAAAAGCGTTCAAAGCAGGTCACGACAAAGCACAATACATCCTAAACCCTGACACTGGAAGCTATCATCCAACGGCACAGTTGTTGATGGAAAATGTCGTTGCCAAAAGACTTAAAGCACTAGTCAGCCAAAACAACCTTTATGACGAATATGCAAATTCTGCATATCGCTCTGCGGTTGATGAATTACCATACGAGCTAACCAAGAAGCAGGTTGAAGCAGTAACAACGTGTTTAGATAACGCTGTGAGTTGTATCACTGGCGGAGCTGGCACAGGCAAAACAACGGTACTTAGAACCGCACTTCGATCCTACCATCAAATGGGTTTTGAAATATATGCGGTAGCGCTGAGTGGCAGAGCCGCTATGCGCTTGCATGAGTCAATAGGTTTTATCACCTCAACTATCGCGAAGTTATTGCGTGAAGAGCCTATAGAGCCAACCTCAGACCAACAAAAACATCTTCTGGTAATAGATGAAGCCAGTATGATTGACTTACCAACCATGTATCGCTTGGTCAACCATATTCATCCATCGGTTCGTATTATATTTACTGGCGACCCAGATCAGTTACCGCCTATAGGTTGCGGCAAGGTACTTGCTGACATCGTTCTGTCTAAAGCCATTGCTAACACCATGCTAGATATCGTTAAGCGTCAGGAAGGCTCAACGGGCATTCCCGAATACTCCAAGCTCATTAATCAAGGCATCGTGCCTGAGAAGCTAAGTACGGGCGCTATTCACTTCCACGAAACGACAAAGAGCGACATTGCTAAAGTCTGTTGTGACCTGTATCAGCAATCACCTGAAAACAGTCGCGTTATGGCCCCAACCAAAGCGCTAGTTAAAAGCATTAACGAACTCATTCAAGAAGCTGTCAACCCAGATGGAAAAAGACTTGAATTTGAAATGCATGGCGAACAATTCTTTCAAAACCTTAGATGGAATGATGCGATTCTATTTACTCAGAATCACTATGATAAAGGTATTCAAAATGGTTCTCTTGGAACGCTAACCAGCGTACAAAAATCCGGAGATAATTACGGTGAGGTAAAACTTGATACAGGGGATAGAGTTGAAATCACGCAATCCGTGCTCGATTGCATGGAGCTGGGTTATGCAATAACCCTACACAAAGCACAAGGCTCCCAATTCCCTAGAGTTATTATCGCACTAAAGAAAGGTAAAATTGTCGACAGGGCATGGCTTTATACTGCAATCACAAGAGCCGAGACAGAGATTCATATAGTTGGTAGTTCGGATGATTTAAGGGTTATCGCAGAAGCTCACAGCAATTCATATAAACGCAATAGCTATTTGACTGAACTTCTTCGCCAAAAGTAGCAAAGCCGCATGGATGCGGCGATAACTCGACACTTACCGCAAACATTATCCCTTCCTGCTAAACCAATTATATAAACACCGATCTCTCTCGACTTGTTGGAACAAGTCGCACTCAAAGGTATAATTTAACGCAGAACAAAAATTCATGGATGAATGGTTACCGCCGATGGACTCGGCGCAGATAAAAAACGTACACATCAATATACATAGTGTGTACGTTTAAATAAAAAGTTAAAGCCCTTATATATAAAGACTTGTCACTCACTCACGCGCAAATAGACATTGTTTTTACTATATACTCCTTTAAGGCGGTTTTTTCGTAGTTCGAACAAAGAAGCTAATTTACTTCTTTTTCTTCGCTTTCGGGTTTGGCAGGTCAGTAATACTTCCTTCGAAGATTTCAGACGCAAGACCAATTGATTCGTTAAGCGTTGGGTGAGCATGGATAGTCAATGCTACGTCTTCAGCGTCAGCACCCATCTCAATAGCTAGGCCGATTTCGCCAAGCATTTCGCCCGCGTTGGTACCTACCATAGCACCACCGATTACGCGGCCCGTTTCTTTTTCGAAAATCATCTTGGTCATACCGTTAGTTGCATCAGATGCAATTGCACGGCCTGAAGCAGCCCATGGGAACGTTGCTGTTTCATAGCTTACGCCCTGCTCTTTCGCTTCTTTTTCAGTTAGACCAACCCAAGCAACTTCTGGCTCAGTGTACGCTACTGAAGGAATAGCGCGTGGGTCGAAGTAATGCTTCTGTCCAGCAATAACTTCTGCTGCAACGTGACCTTCGTGAACCGCTTTGTGCGCAAGCATTGGCTGACCTACAAGGTCACCGATTGCGAAGATGTGGTCAACGTTAGTACGCATTTGCTTATCAACGTTGATGAAGCCACGCTCGTCAACGTTTACGCCAGCTGCATCTGCGCCAACTAGCTTACCGTTTGGCTTACGACCAACAGCAACAAGTACTTTGTCGTAGCGCACCGGCTCAGCAGGTGCGTTCTTACCTTCAAATGTTACGTACAAGCCATCGTCTTTTGCTTCAACCGCAGTCACTTTGGTTTCAAGCATGATGTTAAACTTGTCTTTGTAGTCTTTCATGAACACTTTCATGATGTCTTTGTCAGCTGCTGGAATTAGCTGATCTAAGAATTCAACTACATCAATGTTCGAGCCAAGTGCTTCGTACACAGTACCCATTTCTAGACCGATGATACCACCGCCTAGTACTAGCATTTTCTCTGGAATGTCTTTCATTTCCAGTGCGCCAGTTGAGTCGATTACACGATCATCTTCTGGGATGAACGGTAGGCTTACTGGCTCAGAACCCGCAGCGATAATCGCTTTTTCAAAAGTAATAGTAGTAACGTCGTCACCATTTTTTACTTCTAGGGTGTTTGCGCCTGTGAATTTACCGAAGCCTTGTACATGCTTGGTTTTACGCATTTTAGACATACCGCTAAGGCCGTTTGTTAATTGCTTAACAACGCCGTCTTTGTATTCGCGGATTTTATCTAGATCGATGGTAGGCTCGCCAAACGATACACCGTGGCTAGCAAGGTGCTTCGCTTCTTTCATCACTTTAGCAACGTGAAGAAGGGCTTTTGAAGGGATACAGCCTACGTTAAGACAAACACCACCAAGCGTGTCGCGTGAGTCTACGATAACTGTTTCAATACCTAAGTCAGCCGCACGGAATGCTGCTGAATAACCGCCAGGGCCGCCGCCCAGTACCACCAATTGCGTTTTAATTTCGCTCATTGTGAACCTCAATCCTGTTCTTGTAGGGTCATGCTATTACTTTTGTGTAATAGCATAACCTAAATGCCACCAAATGGGCTTATAAAATCGTCGAAAATGTTACTGATATTGTAAACTTTTTCGACCTTTTATTTAAAGTATGATTCTGCGTAAGTCAGTTAGGTTTGCAGCAACCTCAGTAGAGAATCTTGCACCTACCGCACCATCGATTACTCGGTGGTCGTATGACAGGCTTAGCGGCACCATTAAGCGCGGCTCAAACTCTTTACCATTCCACTTAGGCTTCATCTCAGACTTAGACACACCTAATATGGCGACTTCTGGTGCATTTACAATAGGCGTAAACGCCGTGCCACCAATACCACCTAGACTAGAGATAGTGAACGTTCCACCCTGCATGTCAGCCGCTTTAAGCTTGCCTTCACGGGCTTTCTTAGATGTTTCAATAAGCTCTTGAGACAGCTGCTCAATACCTTTCTTATTCACGTCACGAATAACAGGTACAACAAGGCCTCCCGGTGTTTCAACCGCAATACCAATGTTGATAAACTTCTTAATGATTAAGCTCTCGCCGTCGTCAGACAGTGATGAGTTGAATACTTCGTATTTCTCAAGCGCTTTCGCTACCGCTTTCATAACGAATACTAGTGGTGTGATCTTAAGACCAGACTTAATTTTCGCGTGGTAAGCGTTTTGCTCTTTACGGAATTCTTCAACTTCAGTGATATCTGCTTCGTCGAACTGCGTAACGTGCGGGATAGTCGCCCAGTTACGGTGTAAGAACGGTCCAGAGATCTTTTGAATTCGAGAAAGCTTTTGTTCTTCAATCTCGCCAAACTTGCTGTGATCAACAGGCTTAACCGGAACGATTTGAAGTACGTTGTCGCCCACAGGAGCACTGCCTGAAGCTGCTGCTGTGCGAGGTTTCGCAAGCTCAGCTTTCACATAGGCTTGAACGTCTTCTTTCAAGATACGGTTTTTAGGACCAGAGCCGTTAACTTGAGTAAGGTCTACACCAAACTCACGAGCAATACGGCGAACCGAAGGAGAAGCATGTGCTTTACCTGTATTCTTGGCTTCTGGCGCTGGAGGCACAGGAGAGCGACCTTGCGAGGCTTCCTGCTGTGACGCTTGTTGAGTCTCGTCTTGCTGTGAGTCTTGTTTAGTCTCTTCTTGCTTAGGCGCTTCAGCAGGCTTTTCAGCTGCACTTGAAGACGAGCCACCGCTGGTCTCAAGCTTAACAACCAAGGTGCCTTGCTTAACTTTGTCACCCGCTTTGATAAAGACTTCTTTAATCGTACCTGCATGTGTTGACGGCACATCCATGGTCGCTTTATCAGTTTCTAGCGTAATTAGGCCGTCTTCTTTTTCAACGGTATCGCCAGCTGATACAAGTACGTCGATAACGTCAACTTCACCGTCTTCACCAATATCTGGTACAGCAACTTCGATAGTCTCGCTACCTGCAGACGCCGCTGGCGCTGATTCTTGCTTTGCACTTTCTGGCGCAGCCGGTGCAGATGCTTCAGAAGAAGCATCGCTAGACGCCGATTCACTTGAAGACGAGCCTGAGCCCGCTACTTCCAGCTTGATCACTACCGTACCTTCTTTCACTTTATCGCCAGTACTGATGAATACTTCTTTCACCGTACCTGCGTGTGTTGAAGGAACGTCCATGGTTGCTTTATCGGTTTCAAGGGTAATTAGCCCATCTTCTTTTTCAATGGTGTCGCCCACTGAAACCAATACGTCGATTACGTCTACTTCGTCGTCAGAACCGATATCCGGTACTGCAACTTCAATTACTTCGCTGCTGCCAGACGCAGCTGGCGCTGCTTTTGACTTGCTTTCGTCTTTTGGTGCTTCTTCTTGCTTAGGTGCATCTTCTTTAGAAGATTCATCTGAAGCGTTTTCTTCAGACGCGCCTTTATCGGCACTGTCACCATTGGCAACTTTCATTTCACCAATCACATCGCCTTCTTTGATTTTATCGCCTACTGATACAGTCAGGCTTACAATCTCACCTTCAAACGGTGCTGGGATGTCCATTGACGCCTTGTCACTTTCAACAGTAACAACGCCTTCATCAGCCTCAATGTTGTCGCCTACGGCAACACATAGCTCGATAACTTCAACTTCGTCACCGCCTACGTCGGGTACGATAATCTTTTGAATATCTGACATATGTAAAATACCTTATCTGGCTTACGCGTAAAGTGGGTTAAGTTTTTCAGCGTTAATTTCAAAACGCTTAATGGCTTCTGCTACCACTTTCTTCTCAACGTCACCGCGCTGAGCCAATTCGTAAAGTGATGCCACCACAATGTATGACGCATTAACTTCAAAGTGAGTACGCAAGTTTTCACGGCTATCGCTTCGACCGAAACCGTCTGTACCTAGGCAGCGGTATTCAGTTTCGATGAACGCACGTACTTGGTCTGAGTAGTTCTTCACATAGTCAGTGGCAGAAATCGCAGGACCTGCGTCTTTCGTAATTACCTGACCAATGTAAGGTACTTTTTGCTCAGCTTCCGGGTTTAGCATGTTCCAGCGTGCTACGTCTTGGCCTTCACGCGCTAGCTCGTTGAACGAGGTCACTGAGTAAACGTCAGAAGATACGTTGTAGTCTTCGCATAGTATCTGGGCCGCTTTACGCACTTCGTTCAAGATAGTACCTGAGCCCATCAGCTGTACGTTAAGCTTAGACTTGTCGTTTTCAACACGCTCAAGCTTGTAGATACCTTTAATGATCTGCTCAGCAACATCATCACCTTCTGGCATTGCAGGGTGCTGATAGTTCTCGTTCATCAACGTTAGGTAATAGAAGATATTTTCATTGTTACCGTACATGCGACGTAGACCGTCTTGAACGATAACTGCTACTTCGTAACCATACGTTGGGTCGTAAGTAATACAGTTAGGAATTAGGTTCGCTTGAACATGTGAGTGGCCGTCTTGGTGCTGTAGACCTTCACCGTTAAGTGTGGTTCTACCCGCAGTTGCGCCTAAAAGGAAACCACGTGCTTGGCTATCGCCTGCCGCCCATGCAAGGTCACCAACACGTTGGAAACCAAACATTGAGTAGTAAATGTAGAACGGAATAGTGGTAGCGTTACACGTTGAGTAAGATGTACCCGACGCAACCCACGATGCCATTGCACCTAGCTCGTTAATACCTTCTTGTAATACCTGACCTTTCTTATCTTCGCGATAGTAAGCTACTTGGTCGGCATCTTGCGGTACGTATTTCTGGCCTTCATTGGCGTAAATACCTACCTGACGGAACAAGCCTTCCATACCAAATGTACGGGCTTCATCAGGAATAATTGGCACAATACGCTTACCAATTTTCTTATCTTTCAATAGCGCGTTAAGTACACGTACGAACGTCATGGTTGACGATACTTGACGGTCACCTGAACCTTTTAAGATGGCGTCGAATGCACTTAGCTCAGGAATTTCAAGCTGCTCTTCAGCCTGTTCACGGCGAGAAGGCAAGTAACCGCCTAGTGCTTCACGACGCTCACGAAGGTACTTCATTTCTTCGCTGTCTTCGTCGAACTTGAAGTATGGCAGGTCAGCAATTTTCTCGTCTGCTACAGGAATATTGAAACGATCGCGGAACGCTTTGATTGAATCAACGTCCATTTTCTTAACGTTGTGCGCTACGTTTTGTGCTTCGCCTGATGCACCTAGACCAAAACCTTTAACCGTTTTAGCAAGGATTACCGTTGGACGACCTTTCGTATCAATGGCTTTTTGGTAAGCCGCGAATACTTTAACTGGATCGTGACCACCACGGTTCAAGCGCCAGATGTCGTCGTCAGACATGTTCGCAACAAGTGCCGCTGTTTCAGGATACTTGTTGAAGAAGTTTTCACGGGTGTACTTGCCGCCTTTGGCTTTACAGTTCTGGTATTCACCGTCTACCGTTTCACCCATAAGCTGAATTAGCTTGCCAGATTTATCACGAGCTAATAGCTCATCCCAGTAGCTACCCCAAATAACTTTCACTACTTCCCAGCCAGCGCCGCGGAACGTACCTTCAAGTTCTTGGATAATTTTGCCGTTACCACGTACCGGGCCGTCTAGACGCTGAAGGTTACAGTTGATAACAAACGTTAGGTTGTCTAGGCCTTCACGAGAAGCAAGACCAATTGCACCCAAGCTCTCTGGCTCATCACACTCACCGTCACCCATGTAGCAGTAAACACGCTGACCTGAACAGTCTTTGATACCACGGTTAGTTAGGTACTTAAGGAAGCGCGCTGTGTAGATAGCTTGAAGTGGACCAAGACCCATAGATACGGTTGGGAATTGCCAGTAGTCTTTCATCAAGTGAGGGTGTGGGTAAGACGACAGACCATCGCCAGCACACTCTTGACGGAAGTTGTTTAACTGTTCTTCAGTTAAGTTGCCTTCCATATATGAGCGCGCATAAATACCTGGAGAAATATGGCCCTGAGCGAAAATAAAGTCGCCGCCTTGATTTTCGTTAGGCGCTTTGAAGAAGTGGTTAAAGCCAACATCGTAAAGCATAGCCGATGATGCGAAGCTACCAATGTGACCACCAAGCTCTAGGTCTTTCTTAGATGCACGCAATACAATCATCAATGCGTTCCAACGAATTGCCGCACGGATGCGCGCTTCGATGGTCAAGTCACCAGGCATTTTTGGCTCTTGCGCTGCTGGGATAGTATTGATGTAGGCAGTAGTTGCGTCATACGGTAGATGCGCTCCGCTGCGACGTGCTTTATCAATAAGTTTTTCGAGTAAATAATGGGCGCGTTCTACGCCTTCCTCTTCTAAAACCGACTCAAGCGCATCAATCCACTCTTTAGTTTCTTGAGGATCTACATCTTGGTGCATCATATCAGACATGGTGCCATCCTATTTTTTGCTTATATAGAAAATCCTCCCTTAGCATTGCCTCTACTCTTAAAGGCGCTAAAAGAAGGAAAACTAAATTACGTTGTACTCACAGTGACCCAATCTGGCTCACCTGCTTTTGCAGTGGCACAGGAAAAACCTGACCGGCCTCTGCGAATGAATAGCTATCTAGCCCTTATCTTATAAAAGGTCAGACTAGTAACTAAATCTCTAATCGTCGCAATGCGCGCTGTACGCGGGTATCGCGTTGATTAATGGTTAATAGCGTTTTTTCAATAAACGCCAAATGCGTATTACATGCCTGACGCGCAGCTTCAGGGTCGCGAGAAGCAATGGCTTCTACAATTTCACGACGCTGCTTAGCAATGTCTTCCACCGCTTCAGGGTGCGCCGCCAGCATGTCAAAGTTTCGTTCAATATTGTCCACCAGCATGCTTTGCATGGTGCTCATTACGTGCAACAACACCATATTGTGTGATGCTCTTGCCATAATGGTATAAAACTGTCCTAGCGCCTCAGCTTGGGCACGCTTGCTTTCGTGCGCTTTAGGCGTAGGTACGTCGTTCAGTGCTTGCTTCAATGCGTTGTAATCTTCAGGTTGACCACGAAGTGCCGCATAGTACGCCGCCATCCCTTCAAGCGCATGACGAAATTCAAGCAAATCAAATTGAGTTTCAGGACGCTGGCTGACTAAGTCCATTAGGGGGTCTGTCATGGCTGAGTTAAGGTTGCGATTAACAAACGTACCGCCGCCTTGCTTGCGTTCTACCAACCCACGTGCCTGTAAATTACCAATGGCTTCCCTAAGCGAAGGTCGCGATACATCAAATTCAAGCGCAAGCTCTCTCTCTGGCGGTAATTTCTGACCAGCCAATAACGTACCGTCGAGTATCATTGACTCGAGTTGCTCGGTAATCACATCAGAGAGTTTTTTTCGCTGCTGCCGCATGCGCGCTACGTATCCTTCTATTTAAACCGTGCTCTATAACAATTGCGACGTTATAAGAGCGGTGAATGTAAAAAATAATCGTGGAATATTTAATCACAAACACAATTGGTAATACCATTTTACCTATCTAGTTTAAGGCAGATCGATTTCGAGGTAAATACTCACAAGCATAGCAAAGCATTTACCTTTTGCTGGGTGTTAAGCTTTATTGTTGAATTTGTTAAGAAAAATCAGTAACCGCAAACTGGTCTGATGAGGAAGGGAGAATGCAGTAATAGGGGCAAAGCGCCTGATCTACATACAATTAATAAATAGACCAAACGCCCTTCTAAGCCAAGCAGGCTAGTAAATGTTAAAAATAATGACTATGCAAGACTGCCTACAAGCGTGAGCGCTGATGTTATTACAAGAAGAAAAATAACATTACGTTTTGCTAACTTTACAAGCACCTTCGGTTCTATTGCTGCATTTTCAGCCTGCAACTGCTGTTCATCAGGCGTTAGAATCTCAGCTTTCGAAGAAATTTGTGTAAGCACATCGTATGCAGGTACATCGAACTGAAGTGCATACTTAATCCACTCAGGCAACGCTCGTGAGAAATGTCCCATCATCAACATGCCAAAAGCGGTAACGCGAACAGGAATATAATCGAGCGCAAACATTAATCTTCCCGCAGCGGCTTTTAAAGGGTGATTTGCATCACACAATGCCTCGGTTGTGCTTCGACTCAAGCTATAAAACAGCGCGCCAGGTGCACCAAAAGCAATAAACCACAGCATCACAGCGGCATAGTGTTGATAGTTAAGCCAGGTAAGGTGTTGGCCAAAAGTTTTGCCTTCTGTACCCGCACTTCCGTCACTGTCTGATTGACTTGCACAATGCCCTAATTGGTCGGTGTACATACTGCACGCCTGAAGGTCACCTCGGTCAGCAGCATTCAAAAAACTCTTGTAGACGGCTCGCAATGCAGGGCAGCCAATACAGATGAACAAAATTATGCTTTGCTCTATAAACGTAAGAAATGCGCCAAGTACCCAGTATTCAATTGCTCCCAGCACTACAGCGGGAAGTAAAAGAAAGAAATAAAGTGCTGTGGATGAGACCTTTTTAGTCCCCTCCTCATCTTCATTTCCTTCTTGAAACTTAATCAACCCTTTATCTTGAAGAAAAGCACGATATTGAGCGGCATACTTTTCAATATGCCAATTAGGTGTTTTTGTTATCAACCGCTCGAGGCTGAGTACTAATAGCAAGCTCATTAACATCATAGGTATTGAGTTTCCTTTTTTCTGCAGTGCGGATTAGTTAAATTATTTAAACCCAGCAACGCGCATTCTATATCTTGCCCAATCGAAAGCTGCACCAGGGTCAGTTTTTCGCCCTGGTGCTATATCATTATGGCCTACGATACGCCCTAAAGTGATCCGAGGATAGTATCTCGTAATAAAATCAGTGAGTTCGCCAAGGGCTTGGTACTGTGCATCGGTGTAAGGCAACGTATCAGTACCTTCAAGTTCAATACCTATAGCATAGTCGTTACAGCGGCTGCGGCCTTGAAATGAAGACAGGCCCGCGTGCCATGCCCGCTGTTCAAAGGGCACAAATTGCTCTATTTCACCCGTTCGATAAATTACACAATGAGCAGAGACCCGTAACCCAGCAATTTCTCTATAAAAAGGATGTTCATCAGGATTGAGGGTTCCGGTAAACAATTGGCGAATGCCCGGCGTACCAAACTGTGAAGGAGGTAGTGAAATATTGTGTATCACTAACAGGCTAACGTCTGCGCTGTCAGGACGGGCATCATAATGCGGACTTGCTGTGTACTTTGCTTCGTTGTAAAGCACCATAGTATTTGCTTCGATAATTGATTTTCTGCGTTATAGCCTACATTGTATATGGATATAAGTGTATAGGGCTATACATTGCATTCTAATAAGCTAATCAGCACGTTAGTCCTTTGCTTAAGAGATTACGCCGAGTATTTAGCAATACGAAAAGCGGTGCACCACTATTATAAGAAAGGTAGAAGCATGAATGAACAACAAGACCCGACAGCGTCAACGGGTAAATGGATGGTTGCGCTTGCTTGGATTTGCGGTTTTGGTCTACTGGTTTTTGTTTTCTCAGATCTTTTAGAAAAACAAATTAACCCAAATAGCGAACCAACATCAGAGCGTATTGGTTCACAAACCGAAGTCCGACTTAAGCAAAATCGCCAAGGTCACTATGTGACAACAGGTTATATTAATGGTGAGGAAGTCGTATTTCTTGTTGATACGGGTGCCACTGACGTGGCCGTTCCCGCTCATTTGACCAACAAGCTTCAACTCAAAGCGGGTCGAGAAGGGTTGGCCAGCACAGCTAACGGCGTTGTAAGAGTCGCCGAATCGACCATTGAAACTTTGCGCATTGGTGAAATTGTGGTGCGCGATGTAAAAGCAAACTTAAACCCCGGTATGCAAGATGACCATATATTGCTGGGAATGAGTGTTCTTCGCCAATTAGAGTTTACTCAGCGCGGAGAATGGTTAATATTGCGTACCCTTTAAATACACAGATAGCATAGATCATAGCGATGAAGATGACATCACCAGACATGCAAGCGATTCGAGAGCAAGTATCGAACGCGCTTATTGAAGATCTTGGCGGCGAATTAAATGCTGCAAACGACATTACGGCGAACCTGATAGATGAAAGCGTTAATGCAAAAGCCACTATTATTACGCGAGAGCCTTGCGTGGTTTGTGGAATCGCATGGGCAAACCAAGCATTTGCACTAATCGACGAGTCGGTATCGCTAACGTGGCATGTAAAAGATGGTGACAAGGTTGATGCCAACACCGTACTGGTTAGTTTGGAAGGCTCTGCTCGCGCGATATTGACGGCAGAACGTACGGCGCTTAATTTCCTGCAAACCCTGTCGGCAACCGCCACTGTTACTGCCTTTTACGCTAAGTATTTAGATGGCTCCAACACCAAAATTCTCGATACCCGCAAAACGTTGCCAGGTTTGCGGCACGCACAGAAATACGCGGTGCGTTGTGGTGGTGGTCAAAACCATCGTGTGGGTTTGTTCGATGCATTCTTAATTAAGGAAAACCACATATTTTCTTGCGGAAACATCGAAAAAGCCGTAAGCCGAGCGAAAACAATGATGCCGGGCAAGCCCGTTGAAGTAGAGGTAGAGAGTTTAACCGAGCTTGAACAAGCCCTTGGTGCAGGTGCCGACATTGTCATGCTGGATAATTTTTCTAACGAACAGATCCAACAGGCAGTAGCGCTCAACAAAGGTCAATGTAAACTGGAAGTATCAGGAAACATTACTGATGAACGACTGGCGTCTCTCGCTAAGCTAGGCGTAGATTACATTTCATCTGGTGCCTTAACTAAACACGTTCAGGCTATTGATTTGTCTTTGCGCATTAATTTGTCATAGCAGAGCAAGAAAGATAAAGAGCCAATTTAAAAGCTGTAAAGGTGGATTTAACATTAGGTAAGCCAATGTGTTGCTTATCCCCTTGTACTTCCACCTTTATAATGCGGCTTCTTTGTTGCACGTGTTTTATTATAAAGCTACAGTGTTTCAGTGAAATTTACGTTATCGCAATTATCACTTTCCTATACTGTGGCTTTAATTACTGAGACCTTAATGGTTTAGGTTACACAGTGATTTTAAATCACCGAGTAGATGTATAATTTACAATACGGTTACTCGTCATTCTGTTCAGTCATTTCTCGATAATGCTTTTTGTGTATAGATAGACATACGCACTTAAGTCATTAACTTTTATACGAAAGTTCAAGTGATAAAGCCTGCGAAGGCGCGGCGAACCGTGTCATACTGAAAAAGCTAGACATAGGTATATTTGCCTATACTTGTCAGTAACAAATAAAATTCTATACTGAGTATCAAGTACCAGGGGCGTTAAATGGACGACTCGGGTATAAACGTCAATTTGAATTAGATTTAAACTTTACGTGTTATACACGTCCCGGAGAAAAACCATGATGAACATGAATACTAAAAACCAAAAAGGTTTCACCCTAATCGAACTAATGATTGTTGTTGCAATCATCGGTATCCTTGCAGCAATCGCACTTCCTGCTTACCAAAACTACACGCAAAAAGCGAAGTTCACAGAAGTAACTAACGCAACTGCAGCAGCAAAAACTGCTGTAGAGATCTGTTATGCCTCTACTGGTAACATTGCTGATTGTGATGAAGGCGATAATGGCGTTCCTGGTCCTATTACAGCTGATGCTGATACTGTTGGCCTAACAGTTACTGACGGTGTTATTAAAGCGACTGCTTCTGGAGACTCAGGCCTTACAGACGGTACTGATGCAGCTACATACACTTTAACTCCTGACGTTACTGATGGTAACGTTAAGTGGTCGAAAGGCTGTACTCCAGCAGACCTTTGCTAATCGCCGAGTTGTTTGGAAAGCGCCCAGATAAGTCTGGGCGTTTTTGTGTTTGAGATACATAACTTCTAAAGTAAAGAGAAAAACCATGGCAAAAGCAGCAACGGTGTTCATTTGGCAAGGAAAAGACCGCCATGGTCAATCACGTAAGGGAGAAATTTCTGCCACTTCCTTATCCGAAGCAAAAAACCTTCTTCGTCGACAAGGGATCTCTGCCAACAAAGTAAAAAAACTAGCTAAACCACTTTTCGGTGGTGGCCAAAAAATAACCCCAGCAGACATTTCTGTCATATCGCGTCAAATCGCCACCATGCTTGCCGCGGGTGTTACACTTATCCAATCGTTAGAAATGATTGCACAAGGTCACTCAAAGCAATCCATGCGGAAACTCTTAGCCGAAATTACCGATGAGGTTAAATCAGGTAACCCGCTCTCATCGGCGCTCAGAAAACACCCTCTTTATTTTGACGATTTATATTGCGACTTGGTTTATACCGGTGAGCAGTCGGGCGCACTTGAAACCATTTATGACCGCATTGCGACCTATAAAGAAAAGGCCGAAGCACTAAAATCAAAAATCAAAAAAGCGATGTTTTACCCTATCGCAGTTTTGGTTGTTGCTTTTATTGTTACGACTATCCTTCTTATATTTGTTGTGCCGCAGTTTGAAGAGATTTTCAGCAGCTTTGGCGCAGAACTCCCTGCCTTCACCCAGTTCGTATTGGCTATTTCTCGGTTCGTCCAAGACTACGGTATTTTTATCGCCATAGGTATTGGTGGTGCTGGGTTTATGTTTATGCGCACCTATAAGCGAAGCCAGAAGCTACGTGACACGGTAGACCGCAACATTTTAAAAATTCCCGTTATCGGAGAAATTCTAAAAAAAGCCAGTATTGCGCGCTTTACCCGAACCCTAGCCACGACCTTCGCAGCAGGTGTGCCGCTTATTGGTGCACTAGAATCCGCCGCCGGAGCTTCGGGCAACGCGGTATACCGCGATGCCATTTTATACATGCGTAAAGAAGTGGCAGGCGGTATGCCTATGCACGTTGCAATGCGCGCTACACAAGTATTCCCTGACATGGTGACGCAGATGATTGCCATTGGTGAGGAGTCGGGCGCGGTTGATGAAATGCTCAGCAAAATTGCCACCATATATGAAGCTGAAGTCGATGATATGGTAGACGGTTTAACTAGCCTACTTGAACCTATGATCATGGCCGTACTTGGCGTGGTAATCGGCGGCTTGATTGTGGCTATGTACCTCCCTATATTCCAGATGGGTAACGTGGTATAACGTGGCTCAGCATTAAAAGAACGAAAATCAACAATTATAAGAACCACATACCATGGACGCGATAATTACGCTTAGTCAGCTTTACCCTGCTGTATTCTATTCCCTAGTCTTTTTCGTAAGCTTAATGGTTGGCAGTTTCTTGAATGTGGTGATTTACCGCTTGCCTATTATGATGGAACGCAGCTGGCAGCAAGAGTACCAAAGCTATTTTAGCGAGGGTGAGCCGACACCTAACGATAAAAACTCATCAGCGAAAGAAGAAGTATTTAACCTTGTAAAACCAGACAGCACATGCCCTAGCTGCGGCCACAAAATTCGCGCATGGGAAAATGTTCCTGTTATTAGCTACCTGTTCCTTAAAGGTAAGTGCGCTAAATGCAAAGTTGGAATATCAGTTCGTTACCCGCTGGTTGAATTGTTTACTGCTTTAGCCTGTACGTTTGCGGCCTATCAATTTGGTGTCACATCGCAAGCACTATGGGCCGTATTGTTTACCTACATACTCGTTGCTCTGCTTTTTATTGACTTAGATAAGATGCTATTACCTGACCAGTTGACACTGCCTCTACTGTGGTTGGGGTTACTGTTGAGCACGCAACACATTTTTGTAGGCACCACCGACGCTATTATTGGCGCAGCGGCGGGTTATTTAAGTTTATGGTCTGTTTATTGGCTATTTAAACTTGCCACTGGCAAAGAAGGTATGGGCTATGGCGATTTCAAGCTGCTCGCCGCACTTGGCGCTTATACGGGCTGGCAAGGCTTGCCCATTATTATTTTGCTCTCTTCGTTTGTTGGTGCAATTGCAGGCATACTCATAATGGTGATTCAAAACAAAGGTAAGTCGCTGGCAATTCCTTTTGGTCCCTATCTCGCAGTGGCGGGTTGGCTGACACTGCTTTTTAAAGATGCCATTATTACCACCTATCTTGATTACGTACTTTAGTTTGAAGGTGCCGGCATTATGAATAAGCAGACTCCCTTTGTAGTAGGCCTTACTGGCGGGATAGGTAGCGGTAAATCTGCTGCCACTGATATTTTTGCGTCGTTAGGCATAGGCATCGTGGATGCCGACGAGGTCGCAAGAGATGTGGTTGCCGAGGGCTCACAAGGGTTGCTTCAAATAGCTGAGCATTTTGGCGAGCGTATTTTGCTTGAAGACGGTAGCCTTGATCGCGCCGCACTTCGAGAGAAGGTTTTTGCTAACCCAGATGAAAAAACCTGGCTGAACGGCCTTCTCCACCCGCTTATTCGTTCTCGCATGCAACAGCTAATCATGGAATCGGCTTCCCCCTATTGCATCTTGTCTGTTCCACTATTGGTTGAAAACAAGCTTACTGAAATGTGTAACTACGTAGTAGTGGTTGACTGTCCTGAAGCGCTTCAGCTTGAACGCGCCTTAAAGCGAGATGGTAGCTCTGAAGCAACGATAAAAAGTATTATGGCGTCACAAGCTAGCCGTAAAGAACGGCTGAGCGCTGCAGACCATGTATTAGACAATAGCACCAGCCTAAACGCCCTCTCTTCGCAAGTTTCGACCTTGCATGGACACTTACTTTTGCTATCTAAAGCGTGAAGTTGATAGACGAAGTTAACGCAAAAACACATCCCTAATAACTAAATTCACTATCTAAAAGCAGGGCGTTACAGCCTTACGGATTGATTTTTGAAACTTTTTTGACCAATTAACGTCAAAGTAAAGATTTGGCGAACAAGTATACTTGGCTTAAACGCTTTGATGCTTTAGGCTTGTTGCCTTTCACTGTTCAGCTAAATTTTTAGCGACATTTCTCTAAGTCTATGTGTTTTAAGGGGTTCCATGGGTCACGCTGTTTTCGAATTTCCACTAAAGGAAAAAGTACGTAACTATTTACGTGTTGAGCAGCTGCTTGGACAACTTAAAATTACGGCTAAATCAGAACATACTCATCTGCAGCTGGTGTTTTTTGAACAGCTTTTCGAATTACTTGATCTCATTGAAAGACTGGATCTTCGCTCCGATCTTACCAAAGACCTCGAAGCCCATGAAAAGAACTTGGTTTATTGGTCTAAACACCCGAAAATTGACAGCACCGCCTTAGAGCAAGCGCTAAAAACCGTGCTTACCCTAAAACAAAAGCTAAAAACAGACCGCCGTTTTGGTAGTGCTTTGAAAGAAGATAAACTGCTAAGCGCAATCAGGCAGCGCTTTGCCATTCCAGGTGGCGCGTGTAGCTTCGATTTGCCCAATCTTCATTTTTGGTTACAACAACCCCTTGAACAACGCCTCGCTGAAATAGCGCAATGGCTTGAAACGTTAGCCTTACTCGATGATGCTATTGCTGTTAGCCTGTCGTTCATTCGCGAACGAGGTCAATTTGTCAATGTGGTTGCTGACAACGGTTTTTACCAAGGCGCTGCAGAAGATAAAAACGAGTTAATTCGCGTTAAATGTAGCGTTGATGAAGGGTATTACCCTACGCTTAGCGGCAACAAATACCGTTACGCACTCCGCTTCATGCTATTTTCTCCTCAAGAGGGCCAATCTGGCGCAGTGGAAAGCAGTATTCAGTTTCGTTTAGCTGCCTGTTAAACTTAAGACCTGCTGACGTGTGATGTACCGCAAAGATCAGCAGGCCAGAGTCTTTAATTTATTATTTCCCGTCTGCGGTAGTATAAGCAAATCGCAAACTTCGCCGTTTAGACGTATTTCACTGGAGTAAATAATGGAAGTGAAATGTCCTATTTGTGCCAAGCAGGTTGTTTGGGCACCAACAAGCGAATATCGCCCCTTTTGCAGTAAAAAATGCCAACTTATCGATTTAGGTGAATGGGCCGCTGAAGACAGAAAAATAGCCGGTAAGCCTGCAGAAGACGCAACGCCCAAGCATATCGATGTTGAAGAGATAGAGGCGATGCTAGCACAGCAAACAGATGACTTCTTTAAGCACTAATACGCGCTGTCTTTCCCCACAATTTGGCAAACACCAGTATTTAGGTAAATTCCACTAAGACGTATTCTCGTACAAAGCGCAGTGGTGTAGTATCGGTTTACTTGATCTCCAAGTCGTGGGTAGATGCGCAAACAGCGAACGTATTAATTCATCACAATATTACTCAATAGATCGCTGCGCAGCCTTCCTCCTCCTCAACCTATACAAAAAGGAACATGAATGTTTAATTCTATCGCGCTTGTTGGTGGTACTCATGGAAATGAAACCAGTGGTATTCAGCTTATTCGAAACTGGCAACAGTTTGGGCTACCTTCGCGATTTAATGAGCTAAATGTTTCGTTAAGCATCGCCAATGAAGCGGCCATTGCGGCAAACGTTCGTTTCGTAGACGAAGACTTAAACCGTCAGTTTACCTTTGAAGGCTTATCGAATAACAATTCTGCGAAAGAAGCTGAGCTTGCTAAGGCTCTTAACCAACAGTTAGGGCCTAAGGGTGATTCGAACACAGATTTTGTGATTGATATTCACAACACCACCAGCGAAATGGGTGCTACGCTTATCATTTTGGAAGCGGATGAATTTCATATTCAGCTGGCGCGATACGTAAAGCAACAAATGCCAGAAGCCAACATTTTGGTAGAAGACGAAAAGCCCTACCTTGAACATGGTTACCTGTGCACCACTGGTAAGAAAGGTGTAATGATAGAAGTGGGTGGGCAGCCACAGGGCGTGTTAAGAGAAGATGTTTACCTTCTAACACAAACCATGGCTGAAGCAATATTGGATTTTTGTGCCGCGTATAATAAAGGGCAAATTAATACTGACGCTTTGCCTGCTTGTGAAGCTTTTCGTTTAGGCGATAATGTGTCTTTTCCGTTAGATGCTAATGGAAAACGTACCGCCATGATCCATCATTCACTGCAAGATAACGATTTCAAACCTCTCATACCTGGGGCACCTGTATTTCGGACGTTTGACGGCAAGGATATCCTGTGGGAAAACGAAACTGAAACCTACCCGCACTTTATTAATGAAGCCGCTTATTTCAAACTGGATGTGGCATTTGCCACCGCTGAACGAATAACCTTGTAGGTGTAACTCCGAAAGGGTATATCTTGAGCGTTCTTAATTTTCCAATCTAACGCAAAGAAATTGCTAAAAATAGAACTGCTCTAAAAGAAAACGGCCACTTTAAGATGTGGCCGTTTTTATTATTTTTGCAATGCGCTGATAATGGGTATATTCGCTTCAGGAAAGTCAGAGGCGTTTAGTGACGTTACCTTGACCCACCGCGACTGTTGGCCTTCTTTGCCGTGCGGCTCGCCGGTAAAATCACAAACGCGATGAACATCTAGTTTAACTTGCTTGTCGCCGTAATCATGGGTGATCACAATCACAGGCTCGCTGCGGTTCACAATAATCCCAACTTCTTCAGCAAGCTCTCGCTTCAGCGCCTGTAGAACGGTCTCACCGTCTTCTACTTTGCCGCCGGGAAATTCCCATTTTCCGCCCTGATGAACATTGTCGGGGCGAAGCGTAATGAATATTTCATCGCCGCGGGCGATAACGCCCACAGCAACATTTACTACTTTCATTACTTAAGCTTGCCGTGACACTGCTTATACTTTTTACCAGAACCACAAGGACATGGGTCATTACGGCCCACTTTCGCACCTTCGCGAACTTGCGTACGTACTTTGTCACTTGCCTCTTCTGGCGTTGCGTTCGCTTCTTCGTGCTCGAAGTTCTTAGGCACATCGTCAGCTTGACGACGTTGTTCTTCTACTTTTTGCACGTCTTCTTCAGCTTGTACTTTTACACGCGCAAGAATAGTGATCACTTCAACTTTAAGCGCTTCTAACATTTGTGAGAACAAAGCAAACGACTCACGCTTGTATTCTTGTTTAGGATTTTTCTGCGCATAGCCGCGTAAATGAATACCTTGGCGCAGGTGATCCATTGCCGCCAAATGCTCTTTCCAATGGCTGTCTAGGTTTTGAAGCATTACCGCTTTTTCAAACTGGCGCAGTACCTGCTCGCCCACTACCGCTTCTTTCTGCTTATAAGCATCAACGACTTCGGCAAGAATGCGCTCGCGAAGCTTCTCTTCGTAAAGTTTGTCGTCATTTTCAAGCCAGGTCTTGATTGGCAAGTCTACGGCGAAATCGGCACGCATGCGCTCTTCAAGTCCGCTTACATCCCACATTTCTTCTAGAGACTGTGGCGGAATGTACTCATCGACAACACTTGAAATAACGTCTTCACGAATAGCCGCGATAGTCTCGCTAATATCGCCTTCATCAAGAAGCTCATTGCGCTGCTCGTAGATGACTTTACGCTGGTCGTTGGCCACATCATCGTATTCAAGCAACTGCTTACGAATGTCGAAGTTACGACCTTCTACTTTGCGCTGTGCATTCTCGATGGCGCGAGTTACCCACGGATGCTCAATGGCTTCACCACGCTCCATACCTAAACGCTTCATCATGTTGCCCATTTTTTCAGAGGCAAAGATACGCATAAGTGCGTCGTCTAATGAAAGGTAGAAACGGCTTGAACCCGGGTCACCCTGACGGCCCGAACGACCGCGAAGCTGGTTATCAATACGGCGAGACTCGTGACGCTCTGTACCAATAATATGTAAGCCACCTGATGCAAGCACGGCATCGTGTCTTTCTTTCCACTCAGCCTTAATCTTTTTAATTTGCTCTTCAGTTGGATTTTCGAGCTTCTCAACTTCTGCCTGCCAGTTACCGCCTAGCACGATATCAGTACCACGACCCGCCATGTTAGTTGCAATCGTTACGGCGCCTGGCTTACCAGCCTGAGCAACGATATCAGCCTCGTGTTCGTGGAACTTAGCGTTAAGCACTTTATGAGGAATTTTCGACTTCTTAAGAATGCGAGAAATGAGCTCTGAGTTCTCGATAGAAACCGTACCTACAAGGGTAGGTTGACCGCGTTTAACGCACTCTTTAATGTCTTCAACAATGGCTTCGTATTTTTCTTCTGCCGTTAGGTAGATGAGGTCAGCCATATCTTTACGCTGCATAGGACGGTTTGTTGGGATAACTACCGTTTCTAAGCCGTAAATATGGTTAAATTCGAAGGCTTCTGTATCTGCTGTACCTGTCATACCCGCAAGCTTGTTATACAAGCGGAAATAATTCTGGAAGGTAATTGACGCAAGGGTTTGGTTTTCGTTTTGAATACGAACCCCTTCTTTCGCTTCTACAGCTTGGTGTAAACCTTCAGACCAGCGACGGCCTTCCATCGTACGACCCGTATGCTCGTCAACAATAACGATTTGGTCTTCTTTAACGATGTAGTCTACGTCTTTAGCAAACAACTTGTGTGCACGAAGCGCAGCGTTAATATGATGAAGCAGTGAAATATTACCTGCAGCAAACAGCGACTCGCCTTCAGGTAGCATGCCCTCTTGCTGAAGAATTTCCTCAACGTGAATTTGACCGCGCTCGGTAAGATGAATTTGTTTTGCCTTAAGGTCAATCGTGTAGTCACCATCGCCCTCTTGGCCTTCTTCGTCTTCTTTTTCTTGCTGAACAAGTTTAGGAATAATAGTGTTGATACGGCGATACAGCTCTGAGCTATCTTCAGCCTGACCAGAAATAATAAGTGGTGTACGGGCTTCGTCGATAAGAATTGAGTCAACTTCATCCACTACCGCATAGTTAAGCGGGCGCTGTACGCGGTCTTGTGGGCTAAATGCCATATTGTCACGAAGGTAGTCAAAACCAAATTCGTTGTTCGTACCATAGGTTACGTCAGCTTGATAAGCTTCACGCTTTTGCTGCGGCGACATACCAGGCACGTTACAGCCCACACGCATACCTAGGTAAGTAAATAACTGGTTACTCCACTCAGCATCACGACGAGCAAGGTAATCATTCACAGTAACAACGTGAACCCCTTTGCCAGACAAAGCATTAAGGTAAGTTGGCAAGGTAGCAGTAAGCGTCTTACCTTCACCCGTGCGCATTTCTGAAATTTTACCTTGGTGAAGTACTTGACCACCTAGCATCTGAACGTCGAAGTGACGCATGCCGTATACGCGTTTACTTGCTTCACGCACAGTAGCGAAGGCTTCTACAAGAATATCGTCAAGGGTTTCACCCTTTTCAATACGCGCTTTAAATTCGTCTGTCTTAGCCTTTAGCGCCTCATCGGAAAGCTTTTCAAATTCTGCTTCCAGTGCATTGATGGCATCTACGTTTTTGCGTAATTTTTTTAATAGTCGGTCGTTTCTACTACCGAATACTTTTCGAAGGATGCTTGAAAACATTAGCTTTATTATTCCACTACTTGTCGAGGCGCCGCACAATGTGCACAGCTAAATTAAACGTATAAAACACAACGGTAACCACGTTATGTTTTGCGATGTTCTAAAATTATGCTTCTTCGTTTTAGATGACTTTTAATTAATAAAGGCACCGTCTACGAGAATTACCTGGCTGCTACCTATGCTACTTTTTGTAGACAAAAGGCAGAGGATCGACTTGTTTTCCGTTTCTTATTACTTCGTAGTGAACATGAACGCCAGTTGAGCGCCCCGTATTGCCCATTTTAGCGATAGGTTCCCCTTTGGTTACCACGTCGCCTATTGAGACAGTGAGGGTGTCGTTATGCCCATAGCGGGTAACAAAACCATCACCGTGATCAATTTCTACAAGTTGGCCATAGCCGTAGCGATCACCCGCCCAGGTCACAATACCTGCAGCAGTTGCCACTACGTTTTCCCCTGCCTTACCAGCGAAATCTAGCCCTTTGTGCATAGTTGGTTCGCCGGTAAACGGGTCGGCCCGCATACCATAATAAGAAGACAACCACCCTGACTCTATCGGACGACCAGATAATTGGCTCTGTTCGTGGATATGGTGACCCCTGACCAAACTTTCAAGCATAGACAACTGTTGAGACTTCAAATCGAGTGATTGCTCTAGTTTGGCTATTTCGTGAAGGATGGGATCGTCTTGAAGGTTATCCGGTATCGATACCGGTACGAAAGCGTCCAGGTCAGCCGCTGACATACCTAATTCTGTTGCGATTTGCTTACCTTTCTCGTCCAGCAATGTAGCCTGCGCAGATAACTCTGCGACGTGAGAAAGCAAAGCTTGTAATTTGACCGTTGTTTGGTGTTTTAACGCTTCAACGTCTTTTTGTCGTTCGTTGACTTCAGTCTGTGCCAAACGAACTCGTGCAATATCTTCTGATACCGATTCTGTTGAACGGCTCGACACTAGCATAAAAATAGATGAGAGCACGGTTGCGCTCACAAGCGTACGGACACTAATACTCTGCCTATAGCGTTTATTTTTACCAGCGAGTGTAATTGTTAGTTTCATACCACGAAGAAAATTGCTGTTTCACGCCACTCTTTTCATACCACTTCATACCACGATGAATGTGTTTTTAGCCAAAGGCGAGAGCCTTTAAGCGATAATTTTTTGTCACATGGGTGAAATTTATATTAATTATTCGGCTACTGTATCATTTATTTCAGTAATTGCCATACGAAAAAAAGCCGCCCGTAAGGCGGCTTTTTAAAATTCTTACGCTAGCACGGGTTGAGCATAACGAATTGGTGCTGTTTCCTGCGAGTCGTAGGTCACGAACTCCCAACACTCTTTTTGCGCAAGTACTGCATTTAATAGCTTGTTATTCAGACCATGGCCTGTTTTGTACGCACGCAATTCACCAATTAGACTATGGCCACCAAGGTATAAGTCACCGATAGCATCCAAAATCTTATGCTTTAAGAACTCATCGTCGTAGCGCAACCCTTCAGGGTTGAGTACGCGGAATTCGTCCAACGCCACTGCGTTTTCCATGCTGCCACCCAACGCTAGGTTGTTAGCATTCATGTACTCTAAGTCGCGCATAAAACCAAAAGTTCGTGCACGGCTAACTTCGCTTACATATGAGCATGAATCAAAATCCATCACCATATGCTGACGAGTTTGACTGATCACAGGATGATCAAAGTCAATTTGGAAATCAACGCGGAAACCGTCGTAAGGCACTAATTCGGCCCACTTATCGCCATCTTCTACACGAACTGGCTTTTTAATACGAATAAATTGCTTAGGCGCGTTTAGCTCTTCGATACCGGCAGATTGAAGCAAGAATACGAACGGGCTAGCACTTCCGTCCATAATTGGCAGCTCGTTACTGTCTACTTCAACAATAATATTGTCGATACCTAAACCTGCAAGCGCAGACGCTAAGTGTTCTACCGTTTGGATAGTCACACCGTCTTCGTTATTCAGGCACGTACACAGCATGGTATTACCTACCGCGTTTGCACGCGAAGGTATGTCAACATGTGGTTCAAGGTCAACACGCCTAAACACGATACCCGTGTTTGCTGGCGCAGGTCGGAGAGTCATTGTGACCTTTTCCCCTTTATGAAGCCCAATTCCGGTCTCTTGTACCGATTGCTTGATTGTACGTTGTCTAATCATCTGCTTAAGCTTTTACCTATTAAAAAAAGCGGGCGCGAATTATAGTGAGTTATTACTCACATGTCAAAAAACACCCGTTCTGACGGATTTAACTCTGTCAGATTACGTATTTAATCAACCTATCCACGCGAAATTTTTCACGTTGTATAAATACACCTTACTAGGTGAGACATCACAAACGCGAAATAATTCCCTTCCGTTTCAGGCAGCTAAATTAGTCTGCCTGCTTACGAAGAAATGCAGGAATATCTAAATATTCCAAATCATTTTCTGGCTGTGCACTGTCGTCGGCCTTCAGCGCCTGATTGCCCTCTGTACCGCCTACTGCAGAACGTGGTTCACTTGATTGCGTGTTACCGTATTCTTTTGCAGGCTGTGTTAGACGAGAGCCTTCAGAGCTTACTAGCGAAATGTCAGGCTTGCGCTCTGCGCCAATACCGGTTGCAACAACCGTTACGCGAAGCTCGTCTGTCATTTCCATATCGATCACTGTACCCACAACCACTGTGGCGTTCTCTGAGGCAAACGCTTTAACGGCGTTACCAACAGTCTCAAACTCGTCGATGGCGAAATCTGGACCCGCAGTGATATTCACAAGAATACCGCGCGCGCCTGACAAATCGATATCTTCAAGAAGCGGGCTGGCAATCGCGGCTTCCGCAGCTTCTTCAGCACGGTCTGGACCGCTTGCAGCGCCACTACCCATCATCGCTTTACCCATCTCAGACATAACGGTACGTACGTCTGCGAAGTCAACGTTGATTAGACCAGGACGGGTAATCAGTTCAGCAATACCTTGAACTGCACCGCGTAATACGTCATTTGCTGCGCTAAACGCTTGAAGAAGCGGCGTGCCTGGACCCATTACTTTTAACAGCTTTTCATTAGGAATGGTAATTAGCGAGTCAACGTTGTTAGACAACTCAACAATGCCCTGTTCCGCAAACGAGGTGCGTTTTTTACCTTCAAATGGGAATGGCTTGGTAACTACCGCTACCGTAAGGATGCCCATTTCACGAGCAATCTTTGCCACTTCTGGCGCTGCGCCCGTTCCTGTACCACCGCCCATACCGGCAGTGATGAAAACCATATCTGCACCGTCTAGCGCCTGACGAATGGTTTCTCTGTCTTCTTGTGCAGCTTCACGACCAATATTCGGATCAGCACCCGCACCTAACCCTTTTGTTACACTTGAGCCAATTTGAAGTGTAACGTCTGCACTTGAGCTGCGAAGCACCTGTGCATCGGTGTTAACTGCAATAAATTCTACGCCTTCAATGCTTTGAGACACCATGTGCTCAACGGCATTGCCGCCGCCACCACCGACACCGATGACTTTGATTACAGCTTCTTCGCCGTGACTATCCATTAATTCGAACATACTTACTCTCCGGTTGTACGTCTTCCAAACACTACGCCAGGTCATTCCCTTAGGCTAATTGCTTCCTGCTAGCCTTGATGCCGTAGCTATAGCGCCCCCAAAATAAAATTAAAATTCACCTTTAAACCAGCTTTGCACTCGATGAAATAAGCTTTCACCGGTCTTCTGCGTACTGGACTTCTTATTGTCAGATTGTACTTTGCCATATTGCAGCAGTCCTACGACTGTCGCAAATCCAGCGTCATCAACATATTCGGACAAGCCTTTTACGTTGATGGGTTTGCCCACGCGCACGGGCATCTGGAAAAGTTCTTCGGCAAATTCCACGGCACCTTCCATTTTAGCGGTACCGCCTGTAAGCACAAGGCCTGCAGCGATTTGCTCTTCCAGACCGCTGGCACGAATTTCATCATGTACCAGCTCAAAAAGCTCTTGATAGCGAGGTTCAATCACCTCAGCTAACGTATGACGAGACATCACTCTAGCTGGGCGTCCGCCCACGCTAGGCACTTCAATGCTGTCTTCCATACTCACCATATCTTTCAATGCACAGGCGTAATTCACCTTAATTTCTTCTGCATTGCTAATAGGCGTTCTAAATATTTTAGCGATGTCGCTGGTAATTTGATTACCCGCAACCGGTATTACCGCCGTGTGACGAATAGCGCCATCGGTGTAGATAACCATATCCATGGTACCACCACCGATATCAACCACACATACGCCAAGCTCGCGCTCGTCGTCAGTCAGTACCGCATAACTTGATGCCAATGCTGAAAAGATCAGCTGATCGGCATTAAGTTCACAACGCTCAACACATTTCACCATATTTTTCGCCATATCGTCGGCACAGGTAATAATGTGAGCATCCGCTTCCATTCTTACTCCCGACATGCCAATAGGGTTCTTTATCCCTTCCTGCACATCAATAGTAAATTCTTGTGGTAACACGTGTAGTAGACGACGTTCCGCTGCAATTGGCACACTGCGCGCTGCATGAATAACGTTATCTACGTCTTCTTGTGTTACTTCCTGATTGTTAATCGGTACCATGCCATTTTCATTTTGGCACTTAACGTGTCGTCCCGAGATAGACATAAAAACTGAAGACACACGGCAATCTGCCATTAACTCCATCTCGTTTACTGCACGCTGGACCGATTTCACCACCAGGTTCAAATCGTTAACGCCGCCCTTATCCATACCTTTCGATGCATGGGTGCCCACGCCAACAATACTGATTTGATCATCTTCTAGTAATTCACCCACAACAGCTTTTACTTGGCTGGTGCCGATATCTAGTCCTACAATCAAATTGCGTTCAGCAGGTTTCGACATGGTTTCCTTAACTCTCTTCATCTGTGGCGCTGTCGTCTTTCCATCCGACTGCTACGCCCGTGTCATAGCGAAGGTCGACGTATTTCACCGCCTTCTCTTGTTGCGCCAGAAGTGGATAAACATCAATAAAGCGTTGTAGCCTATCGATAAACTCCTGACGTCCTAAATTCAATTTAATGCCGTTTTTCAACTGCACTTGCCATGCAAATCGCTCGCTTAATGACAGCTCGTCTAACGTCATATCCGTCGTCGCAATCAACGCGTGCATGGCGTTGTAGCCTTCAAGGGCGGTTTTTTCGCTGCCACCTGGGCCGTAAAGGCGCGGTAAGTCTAACTTCACGCCTTCGTCGTTAAACGTATCGCCATAAGGGTTTAACAACAAATCTTCATTCCATTGCGCAACTGGCTGCTGCTCAACCAAATAAATTTTTAACGTATTTGGCCACTTCTTTCTTACTGACGCGCGATAAACCCAGGGCTGCGCTTCAACAAGCTCAAATACTTCGTTGACGTCAAGCGCGAAAAAGCTTCCAGGCTGCGCCTTGCGTATTAAACGCTCTAGCTTGGTAATATCGATGTGCTGATAATCACCAGAAAAATCGATAACCTGTACCGGCATTTGCTGTTCATCCTGCAAATACTGGTTTGCTTTAAGCCCACCAAACACTAATCCTGCAATAACAAACAGTAAGAAAGCGACGCCGCCCCACACTGCCGTTTTACTTTTGCCGCTCTTTACAGAAGCAGGCTTATTTTGATTAGTATTGGTATCTGCCACGTTTACGCCTTGTTTGCAACGTCATCGAAACTAGTAGAAAGAATACTTAGTACCAGTTCGTCAAATGTTAATCCTGCAACTTTGGCTGCTTTCGGCACCAAACTCTTTTCTGTCATGCCAGGCACTGTGTTCGCCTCTAGCAAATAAAATTGCCTTTGGTTGTCCTGCATAACATCAATTCTACCCCAGCCGCTGCCAGAAATAGCGTCAAAAGCACGAGATGCTAGTTTTGCTAGCTGTGCTTCTTGCTCTTCAGACAAGCCGCTTGGGCAATAGTATTCTGTCGTATTATCCTGATATTTCGCAGCATAATCATAGAATGTATGTGGAGTAGACATGCGAATAGACGGCAACGCCTGTCCCTGCAATACAGAAACAGTGAACTCGGGGCCATCTATGTACTGCTCTAACAGGACTTGATTATCGTATTTAAAGGCGTCCTGAATGGCAGTTTCGAGCTGTTTAGCGCTTGTCACTCTTGCCATGCCAATACTCGACCCTTCTCTGGCCGGTTTTACCATGACTTCATTCCCCAATTTATCCATTATAGCGCTGCACTTACCAGCTTCAAAGTGCCTTTTATCAGCAATTTCATATTTTGCAGTGGGTAAGCCTAAACTTTGCCACACTTGCTTAGTATGAATTTTGTCCATTGCCAGTGCAGAACCTAAAACTCGACTTCCGGTATAGGGGATTTTCAGTAGCTGAAGAGCTCCTTGCATAGAGCCATCTTCACCACCACGACCGTGCAGCATAATGAGTGCTCTATCAACGTTAAGGTCGAGAAGATCGGTAAGCGGTCGCTCTGCTGGGTCAAACGCAAACGCATCCACGCCTTGTCTTAACAGCGCGTTTAGCACCGCATTGCCCGAATTAAGCGATACTTCCCGTTCAGCAGAGTCACCGCCGAGCAGCACAGCTACTTTGCCATACTCGTTCGGCGAGTGGGTTTTCTGTGAGTGAATACTTACTGAAGGTGTAAACATCTTATTCCCCTTCCTTTGCAAGTGTGATCGGCTCTAGCGCGTGACGAGCTAAGAGCTTAGCAATTTGTCCGATATTTCCCGCGCCTTGTGTCATGACAATGTCGCCATCTTGCATGATATTCGCCAGAATAGCTGGTAAGGCGTCTTTGTCACCTACGTATACGGGCTCTATTTGACCACGCTGACGAATTGAACGACATAGCGCTTTACTGTCAGCGCCTTCAATAGGCTGTTCACTGGCGGCATATACATCTAGAAGCAACAGTGCATCGACACTGGATAACACTTCAACGAAATTTTCATAGAGATCGCGGGTTCGCGTGAAACGGTGAGGCTGATAAACCATAACTAAGCGCTTATCAGGCCAGTTGGCCCGAGCAGCAGCTATAGTTGCTTTAACTTCCGTTGGGTGGTGACCATAGTCATCCACCAAACACACTTCACCTTTACTGGTAGTAAACGTGCCTAGCTGCTCAAATCGACGACCTATTCCGCCAAAGCTAGCTAATGCACGAATAATAGCGTCGTCATCTACACCTTCGTCGGTTGCTACCGCGATAGCGGCAAGCGCATTAAGCACATTGTGGTTGCCGGTAAGATTCAACGTAATATCTAGCGGTTCACGCTCTGGTCGAATAACGGTAAAACTCGCTTTACCGAATGACAGTGAAATATTCTCTGCACGATAGTCGTTGTGAGACTCAAAACCGTAGGTGAGAATGCTTCGGCCTATGCGAGGGCGAATCTCTTGAATATTTGCATCGTCACCGCACACAATGGCTTGGCCGTAAAACGGTAGGTTCGACAAGAAATCAACAAAGGTATCTTTCACCTTTGAGAAGTCGCCACCATAGGTATCCATGTGATCCGCTTCAATATTGGTCACAACCGATACCATTGGCTGCAAGTGAAGAAACGATGCATCGCTCTCATCAGCCTCTGCTATAAGGTAGCGGCTTTTACCTAAGCGTGCATTCGTACCAGCACTGTTAAGCAAGCCACCAATAACAAAGGTAGGGTCATACTCGGCTTCTGCGAAAATCGTCGAAATCAAACTGGTTGTGGTCGTTTTTCCATGGGTACCCGCTACTGCAATACCGTGGCGGAATCGCATTAGCTCTGCCAGCATTTCAGCACGGCGAATGATGGGAATACGCTTTTCACGAGCAACGATAATTTCTGGGTTCTGCTCATTGATGGCACTAGAAACCACAATAACGTCCATGCCTTCAACGTTTTCAGCGCGATGACCTATTTTCACATCAGCGCCCAATTCGCTTAAGCGCTGTGTCATTGGCCCTTCTTGAATGTCAGAGCCAGCAATTGCATAACCTTCGTTCAGCAGTACTTCTGCAATACCACCCATACCGGCACCACCGATGCCAATAAAGAATATACTTTTAACCCTGCGCATTTGCGGGCTTTCAAATGGGGTTTTAAAAACCATTAGTCCCCTACTCCTACCACGCTTTTAACGTGGCTTACTACATTTTCCGTGGCATGGGTGCTCGCACATGTTTTTGCGACGCGCCCCATATTCAAGCAGTCTTCAGGGTGTTGTAACCACTGACGCACCACCTGCCCTAAATTTTCTTTTAATACTGATTGAGCAATCATCAGTGCCGCATTTTGCTTCACTAACGACTGCGCATTTTTCGTTTGATGATCGTCCACTGCAAAAGGTAGCGGAACAAAGATAGCCGCACGTCCTGCCGCTGCTACTTCACTGACAGTGAGCGCCCCGGCTCTACACACAATGAAATCAGCCCATTCATAGGCTGCGGCCATGTCATCGATAAAATCACTGACATCAACTTTCGACATATCAGCGCCTGCGGATTTATAAGCTTGGGTAACACTTTCACTGTTGCCTTTACCGCACTGGTGCTTTATCGATAAGCCTTCTAATACACCGCATGTCCCGGGCACAGTTTCATTCAGTATTTGAGCGCCTAAACTTCCGCCAACCACAAGCATATTTAAACCTTGCTTGTCCCCACTGTTGTTTCCTAAAGGGTTTTCAAGGTTGTTAGCATGAGCGCCTGCGTTATTATCTTCAGCTTTAGGCATCACCTGCCAAATTTCATCGCGAACAGGGTTACCAACAGTATGCACTTTATCCGCAACCCCTGAAAATTGTTCTTTAGCATCGTTAAAGCCAAGAAGCACACAGCTTGCAAATTTACTGAGAAGCTTATTAGTCATGCCAGCCGCTGCATTTTGCTCATGCACTATCACAGGAATACCTAAGCTTTTTGCTGCAACGCCACCAGGTCCGCTGGCATAGCCACCAAACCCGACAACAATATCCGGCTGTAGACGTTTTATAATTCGTCTTGCAGAAAATAAGCTTTTTACTAAAGCGACAGCACCTTGAATACGTGCGGAAATACCTTTGCCACGAAGCCCTTTTACCGGAATAAAGTGAATGGGAATGTCGTGCTTAGGCACAACTTGCGCTTCCATTCGCTCAGCGGTGCCCAGCCAATGAATATCCCAGCCTTCATTTCGAAGCGCATTAGCTACTGCAAGACCAGGAAAAACATGCCCGCCTGTACCACCAGCCATAATTAAACAACGCTTAGCCATTATCCGCCTCCTGCGCCACGCGAGCGAGTATAGCTTTAATGCCAGCTTTTCCTTCATCTTCTGCGCTTGATGTTTTGGCGCTAGGTTTAGCTTCAACCGTCGCTGTAGAAAAATCCGCTTCATCGGCCCCGCTCTCTACACTTGCCTCACCTTCAGCTTGTGACGCTTTAGTTTGCGACGCGCTTGTAGGAATAGGCTTTTTACGGCGGGCCTTGCTCTTACCGGATTTGCTGTCGCCCCGGCCAATCGCCTGTACGCCATCAACCCGTAATTCAAAATCGATACGAAGTAATATGGCTACTGCTACTGACATGATGATAAGTGACGAGCCGCCGTAGCTAACTAACGGCAGTGTTAACCCTTTTGTTGGCAGAATCCCTGCGCTTGCACCAATATTTACCGCCGTTTGGAAACTGAACCAGATGCCTATGCTGTAAGCCATGTAACCATCAAACGCTCGCCCTTTTTCAAGTGCCTTGTTTCCAATGCTTAGCGCACGTAAAACCATCCACAAAATAAGACCAAGCACGGCAAGCACACCAACGAAGCCCAGCTCTTCCGCCAAGATGGCCATAACAAAGTCAGTGTGTGCTTCGGGTAAGAATTCCAGTTTTTGCAAGCTATTGCCTAGGCCTTGCCCAAACCAGTTACCCCGGCCATAGGCCATTAAAGACTGGGTTAGCTGATAACCAGCGCCAAACGGATCAGCCCAAGGGTCTAAAAAGGAAGTAACCCGTTTCATTCGGTATTCTTCAAACACGATAAGCGCTACAACCGCCAATATGCCTGCAAATACCAGTGCGAAGAACTGCCAAAGTCTTGCACCCGCTAAAAACAGCAAGCCAATCGTGGTTGCAAACATCACAACGACGGTACCTAAGTCTGGCTGTAGCAGTAATAGCATCGCTAACGCAAAGAACACGACAAGGGGTTTAATAAATCCTTTTAGATTTTCGGTCACCTCTTCGTAGCGGCGAACCAGATAACCAGCCAAATAGGCAAAGAAAAAGAGCTTAGCAGGCTCGGCAGCTTGAATGGTTATAGGCCCAATCGCCAACCAACGGGTACTCCCGTTTACAGTTCTTCCCACTACCAGAACTGCTAGTAATAGCGCGATGGCCGCGAGCAGAAGATAGGGATTGGTCATGCGCCAAAACTGCATGGGCAAATTCAGCACTACCATAGCGGCAACGATCGCCCCAACAATGTAAATACCGTGGCGAATAGCAAAATAGAAGGGGTTGTCGTGCAGCCTATCGGCCACCGGCATCGACGCCGAGGTGACGATAATAATGCCAATACTCATTAGCGCGAGCGCAATTAAGATAAGCGTCACGTCATAGGGATGCGTTGCCGAAGGTTGTCCGTCGTGCTTCGCGGCAAACAACGCGCTAAGTTTGGTAGAGGCAGCAATCATGATGTGGCCTCCACAGCGTCGTCGCTCTGACTGTGTAGATTAAGTAGGTCGTGTACATCTTGTTTAAACACGTCACCGCGATGCATATAGTTCTTAAACATATCTAAACTTGCACACGCAGGCGAAAGCAGCACAACATCACCAGGGGCTGCAAGTCTTGTTGCTGCTTTTACGGCGTCTTTCATCGTTGCCACACGAGTTGTATGCGCAAAACTCTTTTCAAACAGGTGTGCATCTTTGCCCAAAGCAAACACGTGCGATACATATTTAGTTAGATAAGGCGAGAGGCTGGCTATATCAGCGCCTTTAGCGTCACCACCTGCAATAAGAATGAGCTTCCCTTGTATAGTCGGAGCTAACCCTTCAAGGGCAGCTACCGTGGCGCCAATGTTGGTTGCTTTGGAATCGTCGATATAGCGGATGTCGTTTACGCGGGCTATTTCCACACATCGATGTGGTGCAGCTTTAAAACTGTGTAGATGTTTAACCGCGAGCGCTGGCGAAACACCTAGCTGAAGGCAGATACCCAATGCAGCCATGATGTTTAGTACGTTGTGCATGCCCGCCAAATGAATATCGCTAAGGGCAATAAGCTTTTCGCCTTTAAACGTTATATATAGACTTTGTTCATCGTCACCGTCAAAAGACGCAATCGCAAGCCCTGTGGTCGACTCTCCCAGTCCATATTCAACGATATTTTTTGACGCTAGCGACTCTTCATTAGACGCGGCATTAGATTCGCCATCAGATACTGCATTTGATGCAGCAATCCCCTTAGCATCGGTAATAAGCTGCTCGTAAGGTGCTACAAACTCACCGTCTCGCCACACAACCGCAGATTTCGCGTTATCAAAAATGCGATGCTTGGCATCGATATAGGCTTCAAGGGTACCGTGACGGTCTAGGTGATCATCGGAAATATTAAGGACAGTTGCAGCTTCGAGCACCAAGCTAGACGTTGTTTCAAGTTGAAAACTTGATAACTCCATCACCACTACATCTGCATCACTTTGAAGCGCTTCAAGCACAGGGCGACCTACGTTACCCGCTTCAATACTTTTTACGCCGCAGCTTTTGAGCAGATGGTTCACTAATAAAGTAACCGTGGTTTTACCGTTAGAGCCGGTTATACCTACTACGCGCTTAGCTGGCGTAGCATCACTCGTGGAGGCATTTAATCGGGCAAACAATTCCACGTCGCCGATCACCTCAACACCACACTTTTGCGCTAAAGCCACTTGTTCAATATTCAGAGCAAGCCCCGGGCTTAACACCAAGGTGTCTACACCATCAAAGTAATCTTCGCTTAGAGCAGTGCAAGTGACCTTCTCTGCCATAAACGCTTGCATGTCGGTATCAAGATCAGAATCAGGGTCGGTAACTAGAGTAAAATTAGCACGGGTATCAAATGCTTTAACCGTTGCCTGCTTTTGCAACAAAAAGCGCACGCAAGCCTGACCTGTAACACCTAGGCCACCGACTACATAACTATGCTCACGTACGTTATACGACATTAATACTTATCTCTTTACCGCTTATCTAAGTTTGAGGGTAGCAAGACCCACCAACACCAAAATGATTGAAATGATCCAAAAACGCACTATTACGCGCGGCTCTGGCCAGCCCTTCAATTCATAGTGATGGTGAATAGGCGCCATACGAAAAATACGCTGGCCACGCAATTTGTAAGAACCTACCTGAAGGATGACCGACAGGGTTTCCATAACAAAAACACCACCCATGATGATTAACACGAGTTCTTGGCGCACTAATACAGCTAACACACCTAGTGTGCCGCCTAGCGCTAGTGAGCCAACGTCACCCATAAATACTTGTGCCGGATACGTGTTAAACCATAAAAAGCCTAAGCCTGCACCGACCATGGCGGTACACACAATCACCAGTTCGCTGGTGAGCGGAATATGAGGAATATTCAGGTATTCGGCAAAGTTCGCATTACCTGTTACATAAGCAAATATGGCAAATGCGCCCGCCACTAAAATAGTAGGCACGATGGCAAGTCCATCCAAGCCATCGGTAAGGTTTACCGCATTACTGGTGCCTACAATGGCAAAGTAAGTAATGATGATGAAGAACGCCCCCAGCTGCGGAAACACTTCTTTGAAGAAAGGCACCAGTAGTGAGGTTTCAGCGCTTATTGTTGCACTGCTGTATAGGTAGAATGCGACGCCTAACGCAACTACAGATTGCCAGAAATATTTCCAACGGGCGATAAGCCCCTTCGAATCTTTGCGGATCACTTTTCTGTAGTCGTCAACAAACCCAATAATACCGTAAGCCACAACCACGGTAAGGGTTACCAACACATAACGGTTAGTCAGGTCAGCCCAAAGCAGGCCGCTTACTACAATTGCTGCGAGTATAAGTAACCCGCCCATAGTGGGTGTGCCTGATTTTGACAAATGGCTTTGCGGGCCATCGTCTCGTACAGTTTGACCAATTTGCATACGCTGCAAATAACGAATCATCTTAGGGCCAATAAGAATGGCAATAAGTAATGCGGTCAGCGTGCTTAAAATTGCACGAAGGGTAAGGTATGAAAATACGTTAAACCCTGAATCGAATTGTGTCAGCCAGTCGGCTAGCCAAATTAACATGCTATTCGCTCCCGACGGCTATCGTGCTTTCCCAGCGTAGAGGCCTCGACCGCCTCTACCACACGTTCCATTTTGGAACTGCGTGAACCTTTAACTAAAATTGAAATATCGCGCTGCTGCACTAACAAATCACTCTTCATTGCGGCCAACAAACTTTCAACATCGCTGAAATGGCCACCGTTTTCATTAAACACAGCACTGGCTGATTGACTCAAAACACCCATGGTATACAGGTAATTAATTCCTTTTTGTTTAGCGTATTCCCCCACCTGCTCGTGGTAAAAACGCGCTTTTTCACCCAACTCTTTCATGTCGCCTAGAACAAGAACGCGGATACCTGAAAAGCTACTTAGCGTATCAATTGCCGCATTTACAGACGCCACGTTGGCGTTGTAGGTGTCATCTAACAGGCGAACCTGTTCGGTAAGCTGCTTTACATTCAAGCGGCCGCTAACTTGCTTCATGGCAAGTAAGCCGTCGCGCACGTTTTCTAGTGTGGCGCCAACTTGCAGCGTTAATGCCGCAGCGACAAGGGCATTCCCCACGTTGTGAACGCCAGGAATAGTAAGCTGAATAGACATATCTCCTTGCGGGCAAACCAAGTGGAATGCGGCGCACCCATCTAGCCCAATAGTGATATCTTCTGCTCTAAAATCAGCATCGTTTTTCTGCTGGGGCGAAAACGTTAGCGTTTTGATCTGTTTAAGTTTGCCTTGCCAAAATTCAGAAAACTGGCTATCAACATTGACTACCGCCACGCCGTCACTGCCTAAGCCTTTAAAAATTTCACTTTTGGCGCGCGCTACACCTAGCAAACTTCCAAAGCCTTCTAGATGAGAAGCGGCGGCGTTTACGATAGTCGCGACGTCCGGCTTAACAAGGTTCGTGGTATAGGCGATTTCACCAATGTGATTTGCGCCTAACTCCATCACTGCATATTCATGCTGAGGTTCAAGGCGTAGAAGGGTTAGCGGCACACCGATATCATTATTGAAGTTACCGTTTGTGGCTAATACATTGCCTCTTCGCTCCAAAATAGCGGCACACATTTCCTTTACGGTGGTTTTGCCACTGCTTCCGGTAATCGCAATCGTTTTGGGCGCCACATAAGCTTTTACTGCCGAACCTAATAGACCAAGTGCTTCTTTGGTATCTTCAACCATGATGACAGGTAACGAGGTTGCTACGTCTTCACTGGCAATAACCGCACTTGCTCCCGCTTTCTCCGCCGTTGAAATAAAATCATGGCCGTTAAAATTCGGACCTTTCAAAGCCAAGTAAACTGCGCCATCTTCTAGGGTGCGGGTATCGGTACTTACTGCAGACACTTCAACGTCAGCAGCGCCTTTCAATAATTTTCCATTAACCTTTTCGGCTATCCATGACAGCGTTGTTGTTATCATTTGCTGTACTCCTGTTGCAGTCGCGCCACAACTGCACGTTCGTTATAGTTAGTCTTTTTGTCACCGATAATTTGGTAATCTTCATGGCCTTTTCCGGCCACGATGATGATGTCGCTTTCATGCGCATGCTCAAGGCAATGACGAATAGCTTGCTCGCGATCGGGAATAGACACTGCCAGCTCACGGTTTTTCAAACCCGCAATGATATCCTCGGCGATAGATTCAGGGCTTTCACTGCGACTGTTATCTGTGGTGATCACAATAGCGTCAGCACCAACCTCGGCAGCCTGCCCCATTAACGGTCGCTTGCCTTTGTCTCTGTCTCCGCCACAGCCAAACACACACCACACTTTGCCCGTTGTATGGAATTTGGCGCTTAACAGCACTTTCTCCAGAGCGTCTGGCGTATGCGCGTAGTCCACCACTAAGTTAGCCGCACCCGTTACAGGGAAAACTTCCATTCGCCCGGGTACAGGCGTGATTGCATTTACCGCGTTAACCACGTCATCAAAACGCTCACCTTCAGCGAGTAACGTACCTATAGCACTCAATACATTACTGATATTGAACTTTCCGAATAGTGGCAGCGAAATAGCAGCGCTTCCCCACGAACTCACCAGTTCAAAGCTACATCCATCTGCATGATAAGAAGCATTTGTGGCGAAACAATGGCGACTTTGAGGATTGTTATGCTCTCGCAAGTATTCACTTTCACCGCTTCCATCCAGACCACTTTCGTCTATACCTGTCCAGATGCGTGTAATCGACTTATCTGCTGCACCATCCCACTTCTTACTTTCATCATCATTAGCGTTTAATACCACAGCCTTTAAACCTGGCTGCTGAAGCAGCAAGCGCTTGGCTTTGCCGTACTCTTCCATGGTGCCGTGGTAATCGAGATGATCTCGAGTAAGGTTAGTGAAAACAGCGATATCGGTTTTTACTGTACCAAGCCGACCTTGAACCAATGCGTGAGAACTTGCTTCGAAGGCCGTATGGCGCACTTCACTTTGCACAAAGTCTGCCAACAAATACTGCATACGTATGGCATCGGGCGTAGTGTTTGCTGCCGGCGTGTTCGACCACTGGGTTTCATCGCCTTCAAACACACTGCTCCCTAGAGTTCCGATGCTTGCACTACGTGTACCTAACGCATCCTTAAGCTGGGTAAGCAATTGAACTGTAGAGGTTTTTCCGTTTGTCCCTGTCACTGCTACCGTCGTCATTTTCTGAGCAGGGTAGTCGTAAAATGCAGCAGCTAATGCAGAGAGCATTTGTGGTAATTCATACAGCGAGATAATGACGCTGTGGTCACGCATTTCCATCTGACCATGGGCACTACTGTCTTCAGTTTGCGCCAGAATTACACGAGCCCCTAAACTTATTGCCTGGGGTATAAAATCTCGACCATCACGTTCGTGGCCCTTAATTGCTAAGAAAGCTAAGCGTGTATTCACTTCTCGGCTGTCTAGCGTTAAACCTTCAATGCGGATATCTGGGGCGTCTACACCAAATTTCGCCAATAAAGCTTTTATACTTTGAATAAAGGCACTAACTACCACTTTGACCTCCTTTCAATAAGCGGCTAGATGTAACCTGCTTGTCATCGGGCGTAACGTTTAACATATGCAGTGCGCCACCCATAATTGATGAAAAGACAGGTGCAGCGGTATCCCCCGCGTGATACAAATCACCGCCAGGTTCGTTGATCAATACAATAGTTACTAGCCTGGGGTCAGACACAGGTGCGATACCGGCGAAAATGTTGACGTACTCTTCGCCGTACCCGCCGGCCACCGCTTTTCGGCTTGTTCCTGTTTTCCCAGCAACGCGATAACCTGGTACCGACGCTTTTGTTGCTGTGCCGCCACGCTGGGTTACGCTTTCCATCATTTGAACAATAGCGTTAGCGTTTTCTTCGCTGATCACCCGCTCAGATTGAGCCTGCCATGAAGGTTGCTCTGGCGACTTGATTACATTAAGCGGTGTTTTAATACCGCCGTTCGCCAACGTTGCGTAAAGACGCCCCAACTGTGCAGTGGTAACCGAAATGCCGTATCCAAATGACAGCGTGGCTAGCTCAAATTCAGACCAGCGGCTGCGCTCATGAAAGATACCGCTACTCTCACCCGCCATATTAAGCCCGGTATCGCTCATTAAGCCCATATTGTAATAGGTATCCAGCAGGAACTGTTTAGGCACAGAAAGCGCCAGCTTCGACGTCCCCATATTTGAGGAATGCTGAATAATTTCTTCTAGCGTTAGTTCGCCGTAGTTGCGCGAATCTTTTACTAGGCTGCCGCCTAATCGCATCCATCCTGGATGAGTGTTTACTGAGTCTTCAGGCTCCACTTCACCGAACTCTAATGCAGTAAGGACGGCCAGCGGTTTTAGCGCCGAGCCTGGTTCGAACGCATCGGTAATAACCCTGTTACGCATTCTGTGCGCAGAAATATCGCTTCTGTCATTCGGATTGAACGACGGTGCATTCACCATGGCTAACACATCACCGCTTTTTACATCGATGACAATGGCGGAAGCCGAGCTTGATTGGTAATAAATCATGGCTTCTTTAATTTCTTTATAAGCAAGTGCCTGAATACGCTGATCAATAGTCAGCTGCAGGTCGCCGGCTTTTTCGCCTGATTTTGTTTCTAAGATCTCTACCTGACGGCCTTTCGCATCGCGGCGTATTTTACGAGAACCCGGCGTGCCCGTTAGCCACTCGTTATACATGCGTTCCAAGCCTTCAACGCCCGTGTCGTCAACATCGGTTACGCCGATTAACTGCGCTGAAACTTCACCTGTAGGATAGTAGCGGCGGCTTTCACGGCGAAGATAAATGCCTGGAATGTCCAGTTTATCAACGTACTCTGCCATGGCAGGCGACACCTGACGCTGCAAGTAAACAAAGCGGCGTTTGGGGTTTGCCACTTTTTCTTTGAGTTCATTGACGTCTTGGCGCAGTACATCTGCCAGCGCTTCCCAACGGCGCTCTTCCTCGAAGCCGTTGTTTTCATGGATAACCTTAGGGTCTGCGTAGATGGCCCGAACAGGCACACTCACCGCCAGCTCAACACCATTTCTATCGGTAATGAGCCCGCGATAGGTTGGCATATCACGGGTTCTTAGTGTGCGGTTGTCGCCCTGTTGAATTAGCTCGTCTGGCTCAATAACTTGAATATAGGCTGCACGGGCGGCGAGCACGCTGAAAACTAGCATAATAACAACAAGCACAACGACAAAGCGCCAGTGCACTAAGCTTGGCGTGACATTTTGTTTTGCACCGGTTTTTTTACGTTGGCGAGAAAGTGCTGTTGTACTCATTTTAACTTCACCACTACTTCATCGTCTGCGGTTGGACGGTACATTTCTAACTGTTTTTCAACCAGGTTTTCTATGCGGTTATGCTCGGTCAACGCGCGTTGCTCAAGCACCAGGTTACGCCACTCGACATCAAGCTCATCTTTCTCTTGCATAAGGTCTTCAAGGGCAATGACCTGCTGTCTGTTGTGATGACTGCTTAGTGTCACTGCCATGGCACTTGTGATAACCATTAAATACAACAAAACCCGCAACTTGTTGCGGGTCAAATCTGAAACAATTATTAGCAGTAATTTAAAATTAGTGCTGGCCTTGTCTGGCGCGGCTTTGGTCATAACTTTTCTGCCACACGTAATACCGAACTGCGAGAGCGAACGTTGTTCGCAATCTCCTGTTCTGAAGGTTTTATCGCTTTGCCCAAGGCTTTTAACACTTTATCTGCATCTATTTCAGCCTGAGTAATCGGTAAGTTGTGCGGTACTGATTTCCCTTTACTTTGATCCTTAATGAAGCGTTTTACTAAACGGTCTTCAAGAGAGTGAAACGAAATAACGGCAAGACGTCCTTCTTTCGCCAACACCTGTGTGGCGGCTTTAAGGCCAACACGAAGTTGCTCAAGTTCCGCATTGATATAAATGCGAATGCCTTGGAATGCACGGGTTGCCGGATGTTTAAACTTATCCTTTACAGGAACCGCTTCGTCGATAATTTTGGCTAGCTGAGCTGTGCGCGTAATGGGTGTTTCTTTTCGCGTGTTTACAATGGCATGGGCTATGCGTTTGCCGAACTTCTCTTCGCCAAACTCTTTAATAACCTGCGTAATGTCTTGTTCTTCGGCGTTAGCCAACCAGTCTGCAGCACTTTGTCCACGTGAGGTGTCCATGCGCATATCCAGCGGGCCGTCACGAAGGAAGCTAAAACCACGCTCAGCATCATCTAGCTGAGGTGAAGACACCCCCAAATCCATAAGCACACCGTCAATCTTACCGGTTAGTCCCAGCGCTTCGATTTCTTCTGCCATATCACCAAATGGTGAGTGGATAATGCTAAAACGCTTATCATCGGCGAAACGTTCTGCCGCTTTGATTGCTTGCGGATCACGGTCAAAGGCGATGAGACGCCCGTGTTCACCCAATGCATCCAAAATATGTGCTGAGTGCCCCCCACGGCCGAAAGTGGCGTCAATGTAGATACCGTTCGGTTTAATCGCTAGGGCTTCAATGCATTCATCAAGCAATACTGAAATATGTTTAAATTCGCTAGGCTGCGTCATAGAGAAAAGTCCTGTAATCGTTCGGTAAGTTCAAATTCGCCTTTGCGTTCGGTGTCTATATCAGCTTCAACTTGTTGTGCCCAAATATCGGCATCCCAAATTTCGAATTTGTTTAACTGACCAACTAACATGACTTCTTTTGAGAGTTTTGCGAAACTTCGCAGTGGAGTAGGAACAAGAATGCGCCCGCTTTTATCCATCTCACCTTCAGAAGCATAACCTAGTAGCAATCGCTGCAAGCGACGCTCGGCTGGGATCATGCTTGAAAGTTTAGAGAGTTTAAGCTCAATCTCTTCCCATTCGGGAAGTGGGTAAAGTAGCAAACAACTTTGTTGTGTATCGACTGTGCAGACCAGTTGTCCCTGACAATCATCCAGCAGCGACTGACGATACTTCGTCGGTATAGCCAGTCTGCCTTTTGTATCCAGATTGATTGCGTTAGCGCCGCGGAACATTCCCCTAGCCTTTTATTATTTGCTCTTGGTTTTCTTGTTTTTTGAGTACTAATCTGCAAAGTGATGATGATTTGATCCACAATTCGCCACATTTACCCACTGAGATACAGTTTAGGTATCAATGATCCCCACTGTCAAGTAGAAAAAAGGCGTGAAGGCCGCATAAACACTGGGTTTAAACTGGTTGGATATACAGTGTTTTTAGGAAGTGTATGATTAGGCGTGTAAAAAAGATTAAAAAATATTCAGGTGAGAAAAAATAAAGGTGTAATTAATCGATGAACTGCTGTTTTTGACTGTAAATGAGCGGCGAGATCTCACGATTATGTTTAACGCTGTTTTCAGCGGTATTGCGCGTAAGCTGAGTCGAAATTCAACCAGCTGCGCCTCATCTGTATGTTGAAAAACGAGTGAGTTAACACGACTAGTGCTAACTCACTGCATTTACACCAACGCGTGCTGACGCATAGCAATAATCAAGGTGTCCTAACTTAGAAACGATAGGATGCTGAGAGTGAAGCAACGTCACTGCTTTCTTCCCCATCAATATCCGTTTCATAGCTTGCTGATATTGAAAACTGTTCATTAACCCAATAATCGAGTGCTACTCCAACAGCCTTCTCATTTACAAAGCCGTCTGGCGCATCTGAATAGGTGAACAAGCCAGCAACACTAAAACCTTTATTGAAAAAGTAACGAGCTGAGCCATAAAAAACGTCATTACTTTCAGCTATATACTCGGCCATAAAGTCCCAGCCTTTACCCTCCTTTCCAACAGTTGTGTAACGAGTAAAAATTAATGCAGAAGATTCGTTACCGCTAGCTTCAAACACGTCATCTTCGAAGACATATTCAGTGCTGAAGTGCTGATAAGTCAAACCTGCGCCAACTTGCCACTCACGTGATAAGTTGTAACCCAGCTTAGCATTTATGTCGGTGCTATCAGATTCGCCATAGCCATTGTTCCATTTCCTATGAACCCCTTCGATTGCTAACATTAAGTTTTCATCGATGTAAAACGTCGCTCCAAGATTAAAAAAGTCGGCACCATCTAAATTGGCGTAACCACCAGATAAACTCGATACACGCTGAAGATAAGGGTTTATAAGGTAAGCGCCGCTGTTTCCGCTAACTTCTTCCAGGTAGCGCACATACCTTGCACCGTAGAGGTTGTCATCGAATCCTTCAGGATCGACAGCGGTAACCTGTACTTCGTTTTGTGTAGCTGCATGTGCTGCTGAGACTGTAAATACTGAAGCCGTGATAAATGATAGTGCAGTTAGCGTAGTTTTTAGCTTATTAGTGTTAGTGTTCATGTCTTTTGTCCTTAAAAAATGTGTTGGGAACTGTAATAACCAGCCCGCATAAGATAAGACATTAAAACTTAACGGTTTCTGAACGAAACGTGACGAAGTCTGAACGTGAATTTTAGGTACAAAAAAACCCGCAACTTTGCGGGCTTTTAAACTTCAAAATGAGGGAGCGATTACGCGTTTGGCGCCGCTTCAGGTGTTGCTTCTTCTGCTTTAACCGCAGAAAGCTGCATGCTGCGAATTGGGTTTTCTGTGTCGTTAGAAAGCTCAACAAGGCGGTTTAGCTGACCAACAGACATCATTACTGCGTAGATAGCACCTAGGAAGCCTTGCTTGTGTAGCTCAAGCACCTGCTCTTCTGGCAGCTCAAGAAGCTTCTTCTCGTTGATGCTCATCATGCCGGTAACATTGCGCTGTTTACCATCTTGGTAAGTAAGGCGAATTTGAATTGGATCAAGAAGGTCCAGTTCAACGACTTTCGCAACAAAACGCTGAGTTAGCATTTCGCTATTCGCAAGGTCTGCTAGGAATTTCTGACGGTTATCTAGGAACTCGCTTGCTTCACCAGCTTCGGTGAATAGCGCTTGGCCTTCGTCAGAAATAAGGTCAGAGTTTTCATCAATGTAAACGCCAAGCTTGTCGCCGTCTGGACGCACGTCGAATGGATAGCGAAGGATGTTCATTGGAACGTGAGGGCCTTTCCAGCTGTCGCCAGTTAGAAAAAGGTTTTGACCTTGTTCCATACCAAGCATAGTCACAACGTGGTGACGCTTTGATGTAGTGTCTTCAATGAACACTAGCGGCATTGTCGCAGCTAGTTGTGCAAATTCACGGATCGTTGCTGCTGCAAGGTGTGTATTTTTCGCAAAGCTGAAAGATGTATTTACCGCAACCTTTAGGTCTTTATGCTTTTCTTTATCTAGCGGTACAAAATTAATAGCCATATTTATTTCTCATACTTGTTAGCTGTGGCCCCGGCTTGATTATGTGAGAAGAGCGGGTGCCACTAAAAAATTACGTCGGCCGCGCTGATGCATAGTAGTCATCGATAATTGGCGGAGCGCTTGGGAGTATCCCGTATTCGCGCAATGAAGTCACGCAGTCTTCACCATAACAAGTTTTAAATTTTTATTGCAATGTAAACTTGAAGTAAACAAGCACAAGCGCTCTAAAAATGAGCAATATCGACTAATTTAGGGCTTAGCGAGAGCAATCTGGGTAAATGCTTAGCAAGTAAAAGCCTATTGTCGCGGTGTTCATTATCCTTTAGTCTCGTATTGCTATTAAGTTAGCGGTTGTTGACCTAAGCGATAAAAAAACAAAATAAGGATTTTCTATGAAGGGGCGCTTCCCACTCTCATCTTGCGCATTACTTATCTCTGCGCTTTTTGCTTCACACTATGTACTTGCTGAGACCTCTACTTATTCAGCATCTGAAAAAGCTATCAAGATCGCACAAGAAACTATTATTGTTGATGGACACATTGATGTTCCTTATCGCGTCAAGGAAAAGTGGGTTGATGTCACTAAAGCCACGCAGGACGGCGACTTCGACTACCCTCGTGCAGTATCTGGTGGTTTGAACGCCCCTTTTATGAGTATTTACGTGCCTGCTAGTTTAGACAACTCTCCAGAATCTACGCAGCTTGCCCATGAGCTCATCGATTCAGTAGAAGCCATTGTTGCCCGTGCACCTGATAAATTTGCCATTGCTAAAAGCCCTTCTGACGTAAAAGCCCAATTTGAAAAAGGGTTAATTTCACTGCCAATGGGCATGGAAAATGGTTCTCCTATTCAAGGTGACTTGGCGAATCTAACGGCTTTTTACGAGCGCGGGATTCGCTACATCACCCTTGCTCATAGTCAAGCTAACCACATTTCTGACTCTTCGTATGACCTGCGCAGAAAATGGAAAGGCCTTAGCCCGTTTGGCAAAACCTTAGTGGGCGAAATGAACAACATTGGTATTATGCTGGATATTTCCCATGTGTCTGACGACGCCTTTTACCAAGTTATTGAGTTAACAAAGGTGCCAGTTATAGCGTCACATTCTTCACTGCGCCGCTTTACCCCCGGTTTTGAGCGCAACATGGACGACGAGATGATCAAAAAACTCGGCGAAAATGGCGGTGTTATTATGATTAACTTTGGTTCTAGTTTTGTATCTAAAGAAGCTGGAAAGTGGCGTAATGGCCTTACTGCAGCGCGCAAAGCCTTGGTTGAAAAAGAAGGCGAAGACAGCCCTAAGCTAGAGAACTTTGAAGAGAATTATCGCAAAGAAGTGCCATACCCTTATTCAACTCTTGATGAAGTGCTTGACCATATCGATCACGTGGTAAAACTGATTGGTGTTGATCACGTGGGTATTGGTTCAGACTATGACGGTGTAGGTGACTCACTCCCCATTGGGCTTAAAGACGTGGCGAGTTTTCCAAACCTAGTACAAGGATTGCTGGATAGAGGTTATAGCCGTACCGACATTGAAAAGATATTGAGCGGAAACCTTTTGCGCGTTTGGCAACAAGTGGAAGACTATGCGGCAGCGCACTAGTCGCGCAATGCTTTAAAAATGAAGCGTAGGGAAGCGTGTTATCGCTTCCCCATGCTTTATCTACTCTACTGCACTTTCAACTCTATTATTTTTTGCGTGACACAATTAAGTAAAACGCGCTTGGCAATACCAACAGTGTTAATACCAGTGCACTCGCCATACCGCCTACCATAGGCGCCGCAATGCGCTGCATCACTTCACTACCAGTTCCAGTGGCATAAAGCACAGGCAACAAGCCAACAATAATAGAAAGCGATGTCATCATAACTGGGCGAAGTCTTGCCGAGGCGGCATGGACAATAGCCGTTTTCACAAGCGCATCTTTTTTAGTGTTGCCATTTTCTGTTTCGTGGCTAGTGAGTGCATCTGATACATATTGGTTTAGATAGACCAGCATGATAACGCCTATTTCTACCGCTACACCTGCTAAGGCAATAAACCCAACACCTACCGCCACCGACAGATTGAAGTTAAGAAGGTAAAGCAACCATACACTGCCCACCAGCGCCAACGGTAAGGTCGCGAGTATGAGTGCCACATCGCGAAGGCGTTTAAATGCCAGATAAAGCAAAAGGCAGATAATGGCTAACGTTAGCGGTATAACCACCGACAGTTTTGCTTTCGCGCGCTCAAGGTAAGCAAACTGCCCCGCCCACCTAATGGAGTATCCAGTGGGTAAATCAAGTTGCTCTGACAAATGACGTTTTGCGCTATCTACATAACCCCCTAAGTCAATACCCGTGGCTGAGTCTGACGAGATATCAATGTATACCCATCCGTTTAATCGGGCATTTTCACTTTTAATCCCAGCCGGCCCGTCGTCAATACGCACGGTCGCCACATCGCCAAGGGTAATGTGAACACCGCTTGGTGTGAGGAAAGGCATGGATGCTAAAGATTCAGGCGTATCGCGGTAGTGCTGTAAAAAGCGCATGGCAATAGGAAAACGCTCACGCCCTTCCACTGATTGTGTAACCACTTTGCCGCCCACTGCCGAGCCTACAATACTGTGAACATCGTCTATCGTCATGCCGTAGCGCGCCGCCAACTGCCTGTCGATATCGATATAAACGTAACGGCCACCCACCACACGCTCAGCGTATACTGATGCTGTATTGGGCAGGTCTTTAAGCAGTGTCTCTATATCCTTTCCAATGGCTTCAATGCCCGCAAGGTCAGGCCCCGCAATCTTGATCCCAACAGGGGTTTTTATCCCGGTTGCCAACATGTCGATACGGGTTTTAATTGGCATTACCCACGCATTGGTCAGCCCTGGAAATTGCACCAGAGCGTTAAGCTCTTCTTTGAGCTTTTCAGTGGTCATGCCCGCCCTCCACTGGGCTTTCGGTTTAAGCTGAATGAAGGTTTCAATCATCGTCAATGGTGCAGGGTCTGTGGCCGTATCTGCGCGTCCAATTTTCCCGAATACCGTTTCAACCTCGGGCAAGGTTGCAATAAGCTTGTCCGTCTGCTGTAAAAGCTCTCTGGCTTTACCCACTGAAATACCCGGATAGGTAGTAGGCATATACATCAAATCGCCTTCGTCCAGTTCGGGCATAAATTCGCTACCTAGTTGGTTTAACGGCCAGTACATGGAAAGCAATAAGCAAAATGCCCCCGCCAAGGTGAGCAGTGGGTAGTTAAGCAGCCGCGTTAGCAATGGCTGATACACACGTTCTAAAGCTCGATTTACCGGGTTCTGGGCTTCAGATCGTATTTTTCCGCGTACGAAATAACCCGCCAGCACAGGAACTAAAGTAATTGCCAGCGCCGCAGCTGCTGCCATGGCATAGGTTTTGGTAAAGGCAAGAGGCGCAAAAAGACGCCCTTCTTGTGCTTCTAACGCAAAAACAGGAATAAAGGATACGGTTATAATTAGGAGCGCAAAGAATAAAGCTGGGCCAACTTCAGTGGTCGACTTAATCACCAGTTCCCAACGTTTGACTGCCGAAAGCTTTGCAGATGTTGGCGCAAAGGTTGGTATAGATGTTCGCGACTGGGCACTCCCTGACCCAACCTGACTTGCTGAATCCCTTTGACTCGCTGAGGCTCCCTGACTTGATGAAACAGCATGCTGATGAATGTGCTTGTGTAAATTTTCAACCACAACAATAGCGCCATCCACCATTGCACCAATAGCGATAGCAATGCCACCTAAAGACATGATGTTGGCATTAAGTCCCTGCAGCTTCATTACGATAAACGCGGCGAGAATACCAATAGGCAAACTGATTAGCGCAACCATAGATGAACGTATGTGAAACAAGAAGATAGCGCATACCAAACCAACGACCAGCAATTCCTCCACCAACTTATTGGTGAGGGTATCGACGGACTTATCAATAAGGGTGGAGCGATCGTACACGGGAACGATATTCACCCCTTCCGGCAAGCTCGCTTTTAATGAATCCAGCTTAGCTTTAACCGCATCGATAGTGGCTTTTGCGTTTTCGCCATAGCGCATCACTATAATGCCACCCACGGTTTCGCCATTCCCGTTTAGTTCAGCAATACCGCGGCGCATCAACGGGCTTTCTACCACTTGTGCTACATCATTAATCGTTATGCTAACGCCGTCCTTGATAACGCCTGTAGGCAACGACAGTATGTCGTCAATGCCCTGAATGTAGCTTTGCGCACTAACCATGTACTCTGCCTCGGCCATTTCAATAACCGAAGCGCCTGACGCGCGGTTACCCCGTTTAAGGGCAATTTCTATCATGGATGGCTGAATGTTGTAGGCACGTAATTTTTCAGGGTCGACAATAACTTGGTATTGTTTAACCATCCCTCCAACAGACGCAACTTCAGAAACGCCTTCAACTGACTGAAGCTCAAACTTTAAGAACCAGTCTTGCAACGCCCTTAACTCACCAGCATCTAGCGCATTTGGCTGACTAGCATCGTTCTCCAACGCATAAATGTAAACCCAACCTACCCCTGTCGCATCTGGACCTAACTGAGGTGTCACGCCTTCTGGAAGTTGCGAAGACGCTTGGCTTAAGTATTCCAGAACACGGCTTCGAGCCCAGTACATGTCTGTATCATCATCAAAGATTATATATACGTAGGCATCGCCGAAGAATGAATACCCTCGCACCGTCTGTGCGCCAGGCACTGACATTAGCGCAGAGGTGAGAGGAAACGTCACCTGATCTTCCACCACTTGCGGCGACTGACCGGGATAGCTTACTTTCACTATGACTTGGACATCAGATAAATCAGGGATAGCATCAACGGGGGTATCTTTCACCGCCCAGACACCAGCAATACTGAGCATAATAGCGCTCAGCAATACCAGTATTCTATTGTTTACCGACCAGCGAATTACCGATTCAATCATGGTGCATATGCTCCTTATGATTTATCGATTTTTGTTCTGCCGACTTGTGAACCATCGACTTGTGAGCATCGCTTTGCTCTCCATTACTCTTCAGGTTGCCTGCATCATGTTTATGATTGCTGTGACCTGAGTCATGCACCATGCCCTTGTCCACCGCATTTTCACTACGCTTTCGCATATCAATAACCGTGAATTCTTCGCCAGTCACAAAGGTGAACATGATGTTGTCACCTTCACTAAACTGAGATAAGTCAATATGCTTTGATACCGCAAATGACATTGTCGCAGGTCCCCGCCCCCATTTTTCAATCGGCCCGCGAGCGATTACTAACGTTGCGTTATTCGAAGCGCCATTCGTTTCGGTGTCAGCTGGCAATTCAATTGCCTCAATTGTACCTGTTGTCGTGGCCTGGTGATCGGGCGCTTTCATTCGCTCAAAGTCACTGCTTTTCGACGACTCTGAATCAATCAAAAATTGTGCTGATACCACCACATCATCCTCTGGGAGCAAGCCTTCAACGACTTCAAAATGTGTACTATCGCTTTGCCCCAGCGTTACGCGTACCGACTTAAAATTGCCATCGCCATCACTGAGTACCACTTTTGCGCCCTCAGCCGTGCGAATAACGGCGCTGCGAGGAACCAGTAACGCTGCCTTGCGTTGAGTAGGCTTTATTCCAACGTGGGCAAACATATTGGGCTTTAACGTGTGGTTGTTATTGTTTAGCGGTATGCGCACTTTCAGGGTTCGCGTTGTTTCCGACAAAGACGGATAAATATACTCTACGTGACTTTCCCATTTAGCATCGGACCCATGGTCCATTTCGTCGAGGGTAACCACAGCGCTATTATGAGGCGCTATGATTTGCGCGTATTTTTCAGGTACCTCAGCAATCACCCACACCGTATCTAGCTGTGCGATGCTCATCAAGGTTGTCCCGGGCTGAACGTAAAACCCCTCCCGAATATTCAGCGCTTCTACTACACCGCTTTGCGGCGCGTTAAATGTGACGGTTTGTGCTACCCGTCTACTTTTCTGCAATTCTTCGATAGCGCCCTTTGATAGCCCTAGAGTTTTTAGGCGCTCGGCTGCACCCTCAATTAAACGTGAATCTCCTCGCTTAAGAGCTAAAACGTATTCTTCTTGTGCGCTAACTAATTCTGGCGAATACAGGGTATAAAGTGCCTGTCCTTTTTCTACTTGCTCACCTTGAGATTTAATGAAAAGCCTGTCGACCCAACCTGATACTCTAGGGTGGATGTGCACAATGCTATCTTCATCGTAAGCAACGTTGCCCACCGCCGTTACGGTCTGTTGAAGTGCTCCAATGGTAACGGGCGCGACTTTAACACCTATATTGTGCTGTACATTTGGCGGAATCATTACGGTACCAGGCGTACGCTCATTACTTTTCGCAGATGTTGCGTCGTCATTGGCGTATACCGGCACCAAGTCCATTCCCATCGGTGACTTTCCCGGTTTGTCACGGCGATAGCTGTCATCCATAGGCGCTACCCAATATAAAGGGGCTTTATTATCGCTGTGGGCACTTTTATCGCTGTGGGTGTTTACTCCGCTGTGGGCACTTTCACCATTTCCGTGTTTTGATGAATCAGACAACAATAGTGAGGCCAAGCCGAACGCTATCAGGCCGCCAAATAGCAGACCTACTAGCAAACCTTTTATTAGCGTGCTCTTTGTATCTGGCGCAGGGTGAGTTGAAGATGTCATATTAACTACTCTTTATTCGAATAATGGACGTGAGTGGGCAGGTACAAATAAGCAAGTGACGCCAGTGTTCTGGCGCGCTCGATGTCGATTTTGAGTAAATCATCCTGCACTTGTACTTGCTTGAGGTTGGCATTGACAACATCACCGATATCACCGGTGTCTGTGGTGTAAGCTGTTAGCTCAGCTTCAGAAAGTTGCTGTGTTTCATCAATTAACGCCGTTTCATAAAGCGCTTTGCGCTCACTTAGCGCTGACAAGCGTGATTTAAGCACCTCTGCGTTCGCGGCAAGCTCGTTCACTTTCAAGCGGAAGTCCGTTTCAGACGCACTCATTTTGGAAGCCGCTGCGGCTATTGAAGCGTCTTGACGAGACTTATTGAAAAACGGGAGGTCTACTTGAACACCCAATGACACAAAGTCAGCCCGGCTCGCGCCATTTTGCGCATCTTGTCTGTATCCATAACTTGCTTCAAATGCCCACTGAGACTTAGTTTGCTCTCGCGCTATGTTCACATTTTGCGCTTCTATCTGGGTCTGAATTTGAAGCAGCATAGCCTCAGGATGATGCTGTAGTATTGAAAAAGGCTCACTGCTATCAATAACCGTTAAGAACGAAGAAAGGCTTAGGTTGCTGTCGTTTAAAATGGCATCGACTTCAATGGCGTCTCGTGTTGATTGAGTCAGGGGCGCGCTTACAGATTCATCTAGCGGCGCACCAAACCATTTTGAAAGTGCCGATCTCGCTTCATTTTTTTGCTGGTAGGCCTGCACATATTTGTCGTCTAGTGACAACAATGCCAAGCGCACTTGCAGTATGTCTTGTTGCGCCGCTGCACCAACGCCTTGGCTGTATCTGGAGTCAGTAAAATCGAGTAGCTGTGTAAGCAATGATTTCTCTTTGTCCAATAATCCAATGCGACGTGTTGCATAGACCCAATCTAACCAGGTAAGGGTAACCTCACGTTTAAGCCACGCCTTTCTCGCTTGGCTCTCTACCGACATTTGATCAGCCATAACCTGATACTTTTGCTGGCTGTAGAGGTTTTCATCGCCTCGCGGTAACTGCTGCTTCAAACCAACTTTAAATTGCGTCATAGGCTCTTGGTCAAATGCGAAGCCGTCGGTAGGCAAGTTTTGTACAGACGCTGAAACCTGAGGATTTGCCCAATATGATGACGCTTCAGCTTCTGCATTAAAGCGATCCTTTCGATGCGCATTCCCTTTAAGCAAAGGGTCGTATTGAATAGCTAACTGCAGCGCTTGTTCCAGGCTTAGGGTCTGCGCGACAACGGGCTTATTAGCCATCAAAAAAGAAGAAAGCACAAAAATTAAGGCGAACAAAGCGCTTACTTTACAAGGTCTGTTAGCGCTTTCGTTCACTTTTTTGGGTACCGAATAGTTGCTCATGTATAACATCACTTTTCAGGTGTAAGGCGTGTTGACGTTGTCCCGCTCTTCGCTAAATTCGACAAAGGGGATTAGCAAAAAGGCTTACCACGCGTTACATAGATAAAAGATTAGAGACATCTCAAAACGACAAGACGACGTCGTGACATAAAAACGTCTCTGCTGCGAAATAAATCCGCGAGATAGATCTATGCTGTGAAAAGTGACTTAGGTGGGCGAAACTGCCCGAAGTGAGGAGATGAGCGCTGCCCCAGTATAGGTGCAGTGGCAGCCATTCTGGCTACCGATATTTCGGTTTCAACGGTAGGCTGAATAAGCGCACTAGCGCTAAGATTAAAACAGAGATCGGCTGGGCAATTACATTCATCCTTGCAGCAAGGCATGTCGCTCATCTGCGATGCTTTCACGCTTTTCACGCCTGCATCGCTAACTTGGACGCCCTCGAGCTGAGCGGGTTTGCTCTTGCTGTTTTTAGCACTTAAATCCGCATGTTGTGATGACAATTCTTGGTGCTGACAATGTGTATTAGCAGACTCAGGCATTCGAACCTGATGGTTAGCATGAGCAGCATCCGACTGCGGTGTCACCACCGACATTGAATGGGCATGTTCGTATGAATGTTCGATAGATACAGCGCTACCTGACGACACAAGGGCCATCAATAAGAACAGTGTAAGGATAAACGAACTTGCATTCGCCGACCTATACCGTTTGCGCGTTAAACTAATCCGGAACTTTCTCAAATACTGTACTCAAAATATTGCTGTCTATAGTGCAACGAAATAATAGCGTGATGTAACCAAGCAGTAAAGCCAGCCGTTAATTTCGCTAAGCTAGGGCATGTTGACCTTTGTTGTACACCAAAGGTCAACAGACCCCAGTAACTTATTCAAACTGAGACAGGTAATCTCGCAACATAAGGCCCATGGTTGAAAATAGCGGGTTTGCTTTAGGTACCGCACACTCTTCTTGCTGATTAACCATGCTTGCGTTGAAATTCATTTTATTGAGCAAGCTTGTATTCACAACTAAATCTGCATGGCACAACCCGTACGATTCATCGATAACGAAAAAGCTATTCGGACCTTTACTTGCGTCCATTAACTGCTCTATTCCGAGAATTGGCGTGGTTACATCAGCTTGAGAATGAGCGGCAAATAGCGGCACTTCAATTTGCTGTCCTTCCTCGACTTTGTCCCGAATGATGTTTATTAAATCCATCAATTCCAACCCTGCTAAACCTGCCACATTTGGATACTTGTAAGGGTTGGGGCCATGAGTTTGATAGGTTCCATCAATAATTCTGGCTAAGAGTTTAATGCCCCAAATTCGAGACATACTTTCAGCATTATCAGACAGCGCCAGCGCGCCAGAAAATAGCATAAGACCATCAATATTATTTACTCCGCTTCCTGTACTATCCAGATAATGTTCAACCGCCAGTGCGCCACCTGTAGAGAAGCCGCCTACAAGCAAAGTATCACCCATGCTTTCAGCCAATTTAATGACTTCATCAACATGCTCCTGCCAGCGCTCAGCTAAATCCCAGTCAGACATGTCATCATCGGCATCTCGTTTACCATGCCCAGGCAAAAGCGGCACGAGCACAGTAAAACCCTGTTCAAATAAGATGTTGGCGATTTCACGCATGAAGAAAGGTGAGTCGCTTAAGCCGTGGATAAGCACTGCCACCTTGCTGCTTGATTTGTTGGTCAGCATGAAAGGCGAATTGCCTTCATTGCGCAATACGTTGCTGCATACCGAAAAACGATTGAGTGCCGTTTCTCTACACGGCTGGGTTTGGCCCCACTCTTTTTCGTAAAATGCTTTGAACTGATTTTGAAGGTCTGAAAAACTTCTGCTTTTCATTTCGCTCGTATCGGGTATAGATAAATTTGCGGCTATAGCCATATTTACACCTAAAAGCGCAACAATACCTATGAGCATTTTTACAAAAAACTTCGATGACACTATTATTCTCCGCTACGGATAATTAATAAAAAACGGGAGCAGTTTACCATGCTCCCGTTTCTTATGACGATTAATACGTATATTACGTTAGCTAAAGTAAACCTCTAGATCGTCAGAACCACCGATATGTTTACCACCGATAAAGACCTGCGGCACAGTTTCTCGACCGCTAATCGCCGTTAAGCTGGTTAGTGATGCATCTTTGCCCAACACTATTTCTTCGTACTCGTAGCCTTTTTCATCAAGCAGTTTTTTCGCTTTAGCACAGAAAGGACAACCCGGTTTTGTGATAATAGAAACAGGTGCGTTAGTTTGCTCCTCTGGCGCAATGTAAGCCAGCATGGTATCTGCATCCGACACCTCAAACGGGTCGCCAGCTACATCAGGTTCAATAAACATTTTGTCTACCACGCCATCTTTCACTAGCATCGAGTAACGCCAACTTCTTTTGCCGAAACCCAAATCCGCTTTATCGACTAGCATACCCATGCCATCGGTAAATTCTCCGTTACCGTCGGGAATAACGGTTATGTTAGCGGCTTCTTGATCTGCGGCCCATGCATTCATAACGAAAGTATCGTTTACCGATACACAAACAATCTCATCAATGCCGTGTTTCGCAAACTTTTTCGCTAAAGCGTTATAGCGAGGCAAGTGGGTAGAAGAACAGGTTGGTGTAAAAGCACCTGGAAGTGAGAAGACCACAACATTTTTGCCAGAAAATAATTCATCTGTCGTTTTCGTTACCCACGTCTCACCTTCTCTGCACGGAAATGAAACGCTAGGTACTTTTTGGCCTTCTTTGGAAGTGAAGCGACTTTCTGACATAACAACCTCTTATCGGTAATCTCAATTATAAAGTAAGAAGACTAGAATGAGTTTTTGCACAAATCAATAGGTATTGTCTTACATTCGTTAATATCGATTTTGATGCTGAACCTAGCTGATAGCCTGCCTATGCTTTGAGTGGAGGTTAGGTACGGTCGTGACACCATTCACGACCCACCGTAACGCTCAGTATTTTAACATAAGCGATATTCGAGGGTTATCACCATGATTATTTTGGTTGGTGGAGAAAAAGGCGGTAGCGGAAAGAGCTGCCTGGCACAAAACATTGCAGTGTATCTTCGCACTGAAAAAGGTGCCAAGGTGTTAATGGTCGACTGTGACCCGCAGCGAACGACCTCAGACTGGATCCAAGAGCGTAAAGCTAACCCTCGTCTCGCTGAAATTAACTGTGTTCAGTTATATGGTAAAATACGTAACGAATTACTTAGCCTGCGTCAGTATTACGATTACGTTGTAATAGACTGTGGTGGACAAGATAACCTAGCGCTTCGCTCGTCAATGGCGGTTGCTGACCATATACTGATTCCACTTAGACCCAAACGTCGCGATCTCAAAACGGTACCTCACATGGAAGATATTTTATCTACCTGTAAAATGGTTAACCCGAAAATGAACGCCGCATTCGTTATCACACAGTGCCCTTCTCTACCTAGCCTGGCAAACCGTATTCTAGAGGCAAAAGAAGTGTGTCGCTCATTTGGTATTCCCGTCCTAAACTCTGTTACTTTTAGTAGAAACATGTATGACGATTCAGAAGAGTCAGGGCAGTCAGTTATTGAGAGTGAACCAGAAGGTAAAGCGGCCACAGAAATAAGAACCTTGTTTGAAGAGCTACTAGCTGGCAAAGTGGAGGATGCTTATGAGTTTACTCAACCTCAAAAAGTCGAAGCCGTTAGCTAAGCCCAATCTACGAACTGTAGAAGATTTTATCGACGATGCGCTGCTTTATGCCCAAGGTAAAGTGGATAAAAAGCAACCATCGGCGGCAAAAAACGATTTAAAAGACGTTCGTACAGACCGCGTTGTGCCGATAAGAAAGCCTGCAAAATCAGAAGGTATGCGACATGCTACCTTTACGTTGACGCCGCAATGTATTGAAAAACTTGCAAACATTGCCCAAAAGACAGGTAAAGCCAAATCTGCACTGATTCGAGAGTGGATTGAAAATAACACCATAAATTAGACTAAAGTATAAATCCAAATACGCATTTCATTCGTTTTATCCTTCACAATAATGATGTTGCCTTGGCGTTAGCCTACTGAGATACTCACCGACAGCATGTTCTGACAGTGTATAGGAGATACAATCGAATGGGCCGTGAAGGATTTAGCATCGTGCGCGTGCTGGTGTGTGCCCTGCTAATTGCTGTGCATGGCGCACAGGTAAAAACGGTAGAAGCGTTCGAGCTTTTCAAGACCGAGATTGCTGATGTCGAGAACCTTTTAAATGCCAAGCAATATGCTGACGCCGATAGCAAGGCACTGTTGCTTTTAGAGCAAGCGCTACAACAGCAACAAATGTCTGCTGATACATTTTCTGCTCTCGGACTCTTACTTCAAAACGCATCGCGTTTTGAGGTGTCAAAAGCCATTTTTAATGCCGCCTTAGAACGCTACACCACAGATGGTGAATTAAACAAAATGGCGTCAACGCTATTACAACTAGCCACCTCAGAAAGACACCTCTCAAATTATGCCATTGCACTGACTTATGTGCGTCGCGCTATGTCTATTGCTCAAATTGAGCGTAATGAATTACTTAAGGCTCAATTGAACCTTGAGCTAGGCATAATTCAACAAGAACAAGGCGAAATTGAAACCGCTTTGGAGCCGTTAAAGCAAGCGCTACGTTACTTTCGTGAAAATAACATGGCCAGTGAAATGAGTGTTACGTTGCTGCGCATCGGAGAGATATACAGTTTGCTCAACCAAGCTACGTTGGCTCATACCTACTACCAAGACGCTTTCGACAGTATCGAGGAAACACAGGAGACCCGATTACTTGGTGTGATCAAAACTCGTATTGGTGCCTTATCTCTCAAAACAGGCTCTGTAGACCAAGCAATAAGAGCAATTAACGAAGGTCTTGAACTCCTGCTATCCACCTCTGATGTAGGGGCCATAGCCGAAGCAAAAATGCTATTGGGAAGAGCATTGGTTGAAAACGGCGATACAGCTAAAGGGCGAGAGTTATTGCAGGAAGCCATGCAATTTGCCGATTCATCGGGCCAGGCAAAATTGGTCAAAGAAGGCAGACTCGCTTTAGCGCAAGCCTATATGAAAGAGCAGAGTTTCGAATTAGCCTTGGAAGAGGCTCGCACGGGTACCATTGACGCTAGAAAAAATAGAGACCTTAGAGGACAGCTTAGTTTTCTTTCGTTACAGCTAAGCGCCTTTGTATCACTAGGCGAATTCAAAAAAGCCCTAGATATTCAATCTGTTATGCAGCAGCTGCGCGAGGTACTACTTGATTCGGAAAACAAGTCTGCCATTGAAGGTCTGCAGGCTGAAATTGAGCTTGTGAGGCAATCTAGGACGTTGGAAAAACTGGAAGAATCCAAGCAGCTGGCGTTAGCGCAAGCTGAGCGAGAAAACCTGCAGACGACTCTTTTTTGGAGCATATCATTAGCAGCGTTACTCTTGACGTTTTTAGTGTGGAGCCGCTACAAACAACGTCAGCAAACGATTATTTTGCGCCGAGAAGTACGCCAGCAAACACTCAATCTTCAAGAAAAAAATCAAGAACTGGAAAGAGCCTATAAAACGCTAGAAGAGGTAAGCCTGCGCGATCCGTTAACGGGTTTGTACAATAGGCACTACCTCGAATCGCAGCTTCCCGGTGAAATAAGGCGCAGCCAGTTCTCGGCGAAACAAAGCCCCAGCACAGGAAAGACGAAACAAGACTTACTTTGCTTACTTATTGATATCGACCACTTTAAGCGCATCAACGACGACTATGGGCATATTGCCGGCGATAAAGTGCTATCAGCGTTTGCCAATGTCCTCAAAGAGGTGTTCAGACAAACGGATTTAATTATTCGATGGGGAGGCGAGGAGTTTCTTGTGGTTTGTCGCCAATCCACTCGTGAAGAGCTCCCTGAGGTTGCCGAGCGCTGCCGAGAAATGGTCGCAAGCACCCCTTTTGATATCGGCTTAGAAAAACCAATCAATATTACTTGTAGCATTGGCTTTTCGCTGCTTCCTCCAGATAGAGAGGAAGACTTTGATACCGCGTGGAAACGTACATTCGCTGTTATCGATTACGCGCTGTATGCCACTAAGTTATCAGGGAGAAATGGATGGGTTGGCGTAATCGAAACGCTTAAAATTCCAAGGGAATACCCCACTCCACTAGATACGAAATTTAATTTTCCTGGTTCGAGAATTGCCACATCGTTCAACAACGTGGCAAGTATCAAATGGCCGGAGACCCTCGAGAAATAGCAGTAGAGGAATAGAGATATGTACAGAGGAAGCTGCAGCTGCCAAGCAATTCAATATGAAATTGATCATATCGGAGAGCTTGACGCCGATGACGAAACGCTAAGCCATTCAGATACCAGTGAACTGCGCGTTACAGTTGAAAAAGAGCAGCTGGTTATTGACTGTGCACCGTCAGCGCTAGCGGAACTACACGAGGCTAATGACGAAACCCACCACGTGTGTAACATTTGTGGGAGCGTTATCTTTGTTGAGCGTGGCTCTAACCAAGTGTCGGTTGAGGTGACCTTCAGCGGTCATGACGTCTTAGCAGAGTCTCACTGCCAGTTTGTATTTTAGGTGGGTACACAAGGATAAAGGCGAACTGCGAGTTCGCCCAGATATCAACAGGTGAGAAGTACATTTCTCTCTTGTTTGGTAGTCATGCCTACCCTAGTCGCTATTTTTGATGTCTTCCATATGGTATTTATCAATGAGCGAATACAACGTGGGACGAGTGACGCCAAGTAATTCTGCCGTTTTCGACATATTCTTATCTGCTTTTTGATAGGCCCTGCGAATAGCTCGACTTTCAGCAATTTCTCGCACTTCACGCAGATTCAACGTTTCAGGCTCATCATGGGCATCTACAGGCATCAAGCCTAAATCGTCAGGTTGAATTACCGTACCTTCAGCCATAATAACCGCAGACTTTAGCTTGTTTTGCATTTCTCGAATGTTGCCCGGCCACTTATGGGCTAGCATGGCGTTAACTGCAGTTTCTGAAAAGCTCTTCGCTTTAGCTTTGAATTCTTCGCGATAAATATTCAAGAACGTACGTGCAAGTAAAATAATGTCTTGGTCTCGTTCACGTAAAGGAGGGATCATGATCGGCATTTCCCCCACACGGTAATATAAATCTTCCCTGAATGTTTCTTGTGCCACCATAGCCTGTAAATCGCGGTGCGTTGCACAAATTACGCGTATATCAACGGGAATTTCATTGCGTCCACCAACGCGCTCGATCACGCGCTCCTGCAAAAACCGAAGCATCTTAGCTTGCAGACCAATGGGCATATCACCAATCTCATCTAAAAACAGTGTTCCGCCTTGTGCTGTTTCTATCTTGCCGACGGTGGTTTTGTTCGCGCCAGTAAACGCCCCTTTTTCGTAACCGAACAACTCACTTTCTAGTAAGTTCTCTGGGATAGACGCACAGTTAATAGCAACAAAAGGTTTGTCTTTTCTAGGGCTGTGTTCATGAATACTGCGCGCGAAAACTTCTTTACCTGTGCCACTTTCACCAAGTAACAGAGTGCTTATGTCGGTATTAGCAATTTTCTCAGCGCGACGTACCACTTTTTGAATGGCTTCGCTGTTACCCACTATTCTGGACATGCCAGAACGGGTGCGGGCAAGAATGCTATTCTCATGCTCTAACTTAGACAGGTTAAGCGCACGGTGCACCAATAATTTGATGGTATCTGAATCGATAGGCTTCTGATAAAAATCGTATGCCCCAAAATCGATTGCTTTTAATGCGTGTTGTTTATCGTTATTACCTGTAACAACGATAACTTTGGTTCTAGGCGCTAGCGCAATGATGTCGTGAAGAATACGCAAACCTTCCGACGCATTCGCTGGATCTGGCGGAAGCCCTAAATCTAGGGTAACAACCTTAGGTTCAAAACGACGGAGCTGGGCTATGGCAGATGTGTGATCGTCCGCAAAAACAACGTTGTAATCGGTAAGACTCCATTTAAGTTGCTTTTGGATACCTAAATCATCATCTACTACCAAAATGGTATCGGTCATTTCATCATCCTATTATTCTACTTCATCCATCGAAAGGGAGTGGATTTGATAATATCCACTTTTTAGTTATACACCCTATCCTATCGGAAAATACAGCGTAAAACAGCTACCGCGTCCAGGTTCACTTTGAACAGTTAGTTTGCCACCGATAGACTCGATATATGTTTTTGCATCATATGCACCAATACCCATACCAGCATTGCCTTTCGTGGTATCAAATGGCTTGAATAGTCGCTCTTCAATAAACGCTTTATCCATACCTGACCCTGTATCTTCTATCAAAACTAGCTGCGTTTTGTTGTCAGAATTTCCAGTAATCACCACGTCGACTTCTCCGTCATCTGGGGTTGCCTGCTGAGCGTTGCTGATTAGGTGATAAAGCACGTTTGCCACCTTATCCTTATCAACCGTCACGGCCGTTTCTTTTAGCACATGAACTGTTGGTAGCGGACGTAAACCTGAACAGCGGTTGTTGACCACATCTTTGGCCAGCTCCGAAATCAAAAATTCTGAGTTTACACCTTCTTCAACGGCCTTCTTATCAGTCAGCTGCTTGAGCATTTTTTCCATTCTTGCCTTAGTATGCTCCAAGGTTTCGAAGGTGTCTTCGATAAATTCAGGGTTATGTTTATGCTGTTGAGCATTGGCAAGAATAAGGTCGACTTGAGCTAGTACATTTTTTAAGTCATGTAAAACGAACGCAGACATTCGATTGAATGCCGCAAATTGGGCGTTTTCTGCTACCACTTGAGCGGCCTCGTGGTGCTGCATGTACGTGCCTACTTGCTCAGATACGGCGGTTAGATAGTCTTTCACTTCCCAATTTAAAGTGATTTTTTCATTGTCTCCTGACGCGAGAACAGCAAATCCCCACAGTTTTCCCTCTTTTAAGAAAGGTACGAAGAGTTGGTAGCCCCATGCTTTTAGTGCATCTCTATCTAGCTTTAACCCCTCGTAATCGAATGGTTTGACGAGGTAGGCGTCCGTATCAATGATCCAGCCATTTTTGTCGCTGTAACTTGCAAGCGTTTCCAACGTTGTACAGGTAGCGTTGTTTTCTCTCGAATCAGTTGACGATTCATTGTTATCTGTTGACGCAGTGTTTGTAATAGGTGATGCCTTAGCCACGCATTCATAGCCATTCTGCGTTACTTTAAACAGCAGACCTGACTCATATTGAATGGCGTTAAGCATTCCTGTTAGGCCAGCGTTGTAAACATCTGATGAGGTATCCCCTGCACGTGTTAACCACTGCGTTAATTTCACCCATTCAACGCGGTAGTCGAACTGATTCGCAAAGAAATGTTTAGTGATAAATACTTTTATCTTAGTGCGAAAGCCGTTGGACAAGAATACAGTGGCGAGCAATGCGAATGACATCACAACCAATATGATTTGAACCGTCGCTCCCCAGTTGCCTCCCATATAATTTATGGCGTAGCCGACAACAGCCATCACAAAAAGATAACCGCCCGCCACTAAGAGTAGAGAGCTGTGCAATACCACGTCCCGCGAGATAAAGATATCAATGCCCCAGTGATGAATTCGTCGTATCGATATGACGAGTAAGGGCATTAACAAGAAGTAAATATAGCCTCGTGCCGCTATGTAGCCAATTTCAACCTGGTTTACCATGGTAGCGTTTGCATAAGTAACGAACTCAAACAGGTTGGTTGCTCCCAGATAAATAATGATTGGTTTAAACGCCCACTGCTCACGCCCCGCCTGTCGATATACAACTTCCAGAAGAACAAGCACTTCTAATGACAGCACGATCAGTACAAGAAAGCTCCACGCGGGATTTACTACCAATAGATAAGGGGCTAGCAATGCTGCTAGTGCGGGGGCAATAATAATTAACGTTACAGGTCGTTTTAGAACGTCGAAGATATTACTAAAGCTGGTCTGTATACAGCCAGCCAAAAAGAGTAACCATGCGAGCTGCTTAAGCACGTCAGCGCTGAGTAACCAGCTTAGCGAGATAGGTCCAAATAGCGAAGTGATTAAGGTTGTAGACCATAAAAAGGTAGCTGCGGTCGCCAATACCAATAAATGCTTGGCTACGCCGGGTTTACGTACCGTTAACAACAGCAATAAAAGGGCTAAGTGCGCCAGACTATTTAACCCATAGCCTACATCTGAAATCATCCTTTTATCTCACCTTTATTATCATTATTTAGGAGATGAAATACAGGGAGGCGCATTGATGCAACGTCCCTGAAACCTTCGATATACAGCACATAACGTTTTCAGCTAGGTACGGTGCGCAGGCATCGCCCGCGCTATGATAAAAACTATCGTTTACGGATCACTAGTGAGCCAATTGAATACCCTGCACCGAAAGAGCAAAGTACTCCCACGTCACCGGCAACCAGGTCTTCATGGTTTAAACCAAACGCAATCACAGAACCCGCAGAAGCAGTGTTGGCAAACTCGTCCAACACAATTGGCGCTTCGGTACGGTCAGCATCGCGACCTAACAGGCGTTTGCAAATCAAGGTGTTCATATTGATATTAGCTTGGTGAAGCCACCAACGCTTGACGCCTTCTGGCGTAATGTCGTGACTCGCTAAATGCGCTTCAATATGCGCTGCTGCCAATGGACACACTTCCTTGAAAACTTTGCGACCCGCTTGATGGAACAGCTTATCAGGTCCATACGGATCAACGTCTTCGGCACGTGTCATGTAACCAAAATTAGAACGAATATTGTTTGAGAATTTCGTCAATGCTTTGGTGCTTAGCACGTCGTACACGTGCTCACTTTTGGCGGTTTCAGCAAGCTCAAGCACCGTCGCCGTAGCCACATCGCCAAAAATAAAGTGACTGTCGCGATCAGCGTAGTTAATTTGCGGTGAGACCAACTCAGGGTTAATAACCAACACGCGAGTCGCATTTTTCGCGCTCAGCATTTCATAGGCGCGATGCATACCGAACGTTGCTGCAGAACAAGCAACTAGCATATCGAAACCAAACCCTTCAATATTAAGAGCTTCTTGTACTTCAATTGCAATCGCAGGATAAGCACGCTGGGTGTATGCACACGACACAATCACAGCATCAATTTCATCGGCCGTAACATTGGCGGATGCCAGAGCTAACTTGGCTGCTTCGACGGCAATTTCAGCTTGGTGAGAAAGTTCGTCATCTGCTCGAGGGGCAATCTTAGGCTTCATTCGAGTGATGTCTAGCGCACCCTCTTTTTGATAGATGTAGCGACTTTTAATTCCTGATGCTTTTTCGATAAACTCTGCACTTGAATAAGGCATTGCTGCTACATCACCTGATTCGATTTGCGCTTTATTTTCTTCGTTAAACGCATCTACGTAAGCATTGTAGCTATCTACTAGCTCTTCGTTAGTTATACTGTCTTTAGGGTGCCATACACCCACACCACTAATCACAACTTGCTGAGACATAGGCATTCTCTATTATTTGATAGCACTACGGTGGTATTGAGCATTGCGTTACTCTGTGTCCTAAACGCATCTATACCAGTGCAATTGAGCCTAATCGTATTTACCTTTAAAAACACGACTGCGTTTTATGGGTTATAGCTTACCCTAATCCTTAAACGGTGTAACTATAGTGAACGCAAGGAAAGCTCTATTCCTCCGTTTATTACCAGCCCGCATAGATATTACCCACTCAGCGAGACTTAAAATGTTCGTAACCGTGGCGTGTTTTCGCAGGTATAGTGGCTCTACATCAAGGTGACACAACAAAGAGTAAGGACACGTTAAACTCGGCCTTCGGGAAGGTCTGGCAAGCTACCAATAAAAAACCCCGCTTCAAAGCGGGGTTTCATGTAATCAACGCGGGAGCTTACAGCTGGTTGATTTGCCACACCGTTACTGTGCCGCTAACTTCGTTGCCTACAACAAGAAGAGGCACACCGCTTGGGCTGTCTTCAGCGCTAACAAAAACCAGGCTTTCTGGCGCTAAGTCACCAATGACATCGTCGCTTGTCAAACCTTCGGTTAGGTCACGGTTAATTACATATTCTGCAAATTGAACGTCATAAGGGTTAGTAACGTCGTATACGAAAATACCGCCCATGCGCTCTGTGCCGATAAACGCGTAAGTGCGATCGCCAACTTGACCCACGGTTAACGCTTCTGGCTCTGGACCTTTATTCTCTGAGCGCGAGTCGCTTGCATTTTCATCGTCACCATTGTTGAACTGCGCCCCATGAACCGACGCTGTAATACGTTCAAAATCATCACCCGAGTCATAAACCACTAAACCGTTTTGATCCCAGATTGTGAATGAACGTGCACCGTAAGCGTACGCTGCATCGTACTCGCCGTTTCCGTCAGCATCACCCATAGCTGAAGTTACACGTAAGTCGTCCGCTTCGCCTGTCGCCTGTAGCATAGCTAATTCAGAGTTGGCGGCAGCGGTAAGATCTTCTACTTTAACTTCGTCTGTATAAGCTAGACAGCCATCATCTTCGTCAAAATCAACACCACCTGCAGCAGTACATGCCGCCTCATCAGCAGCGTCAAAGAAGTACTCACGGGCATCGCCTTCGTTAGCGGTAAGAATGAAAGTCGCATCCTTCCACGTAAAGTTAGCAATGGTATCAGGCTGGTATACACCATAAATACCTGTGTACTGACCAAAACTCACCGCATCATTTTCTTGGATATCAATATTAAGTCCAGCCCAAGACTTAGTTCCTAGGCCGACGACATCTACCGTTAACTCTTCCAAGTCAATAATCGCAAGGCCATTGTTTTCCTGAAGACTAACGTATGCAACGTCGTTAGTAGCGGTGATGTATTCTGGTTCCAGATCTTTCGCTACCGTTGAGGTAATAGCTGTGCCGTTAATCGTGAGTCCTGCTGGGTTAGGAAACATCATTCCCTGCGCCATCAAGTCTGCTTCAGTACCGTTTAGAGCAGTAAAGCCAACGGTCGTCCCCGTTTCTTCTGGCTCACCACTTGCAAGAATATTAATGACGCTAACAGAACCTTCAGGGTCAATGGTGTAGTCATCAGAAGGCTCACCCTCGTTCGCTACCAACACTTTGCCACCATCTGGCGTAAAAGTGACCATATCCGGTAGTGCACCAACCTCGACAGAATCCAAAAAGGCTGGAGCAGAACTGTCTAGCCCGTTGTAGAACAACACATAACCGTTATCAGTTTTAACGTCTGCAGGTACAGCAACAGCCATAAGGTCACCGCTAACCGCAATGCTTGTTAAGCTACCTAAAGTCACACCATTTATATCGGCAGGCAGTGCGATAGTGGTAAGCGTTAGCGTAGTGGTGTTTATCGGATCAGCCATAGTGGCCGTGTTTACGCTAGAGGCATCAATAACTGCTATTGTATTCGTCTCGCCGTTTGTCGCGTAAATCGTATTGGTCTCAGCGTGGTACTGAACAATTTCTGCGGCCGTTTGATTGCCTAAGAAAGCACGACCAACGATACCCATTGCAATGCCGATTGACGCATCGGTACCATCACTTCCGTCTGTCCCTGGGTCACCTTGTTCACCCTGAGGTCCTTGAGCTCCTGTTTCGCCCTGCGCACCGTCGTCACCATCAAGGCCACATCCCGTGAGCGCCGCTGATACTAAAAATGCAAGTAACCCGTATTTAAACTTATTACGCACTGCCATTTGATTTCCTTTTTATTTGTATTTTTGTCGTACGTTATGAGGCTCGAGAAACCCAAGGATTTTTCCACCTTGTTCTCGCAAAGCGAAGGAAGAAAACAGGGATCCCTAACCTTAGTACACCAGAAATTTTATGTAACTTCTATGTATAAATTAGAATCAGTTTATGACACAAATATTAAATAGGCAAAAGCGCGTAACTTTTCTATAACAATGATGGCACACACGCCGCTTTAAATATGGACAGCACGGAGCAGTAGGCTCAAAGTAATCACACTTCGTTCATGCAATTGTAAGCATATATTTCAAATATCCTAATGCGTGTAAGGAAAAACGGTTTAGCTTAACAGCGGAACACGCTTCGCTTTTTCAAAGGTATAGTTTTATTTATAAGCACTATCTGATACTAATATTGCCAAATAGACGTATAAACTGAATGGGATAGTGCTTTAGCGCGCAAAAGTGAGCGAAGCGAGAACATTCAGTGATAAAAAAGGATTAACCATGAAATTGAAATTCACAGCTTCGGCAGTTATTGCCGCAGCGCTTACTTTAACAGCCTGTGCAACATCTCCTACGGGTAGAAATCAAGTGTTGCTCTATTCTGAAACTCAGCTCGCGCAAATGGGTGATCAGGCATTCACGGGCATGAAAGAAGAATTAAAAATTTCGAATAAAGCGGTTCAAAATTCTTACGTAGAATGCGTTGCAAATGCCATCACTGCTCAAGTACCAGCCACGGTGTTCAATGGTCAATGGGAAGTCGTTGTATTCGACGATGAACAAGTTAACGCATTTGCGCTACCCGGTGGAAAAATTGGTGTCTATACAGGCTTGCTCAACGTTGCAGAAAACCAGCATCAACTTGCTGCTGTCATTGGCCATGAAGTAGGTCATGTTATTGCAGAGCATGGCAATGAGAGAATGTCGCAGTCAACATTGATAAATATGGGCAGTCAGGCGGTAGGCCAAGTTTTAGCCGCGAATGAAGTGCCCCAGTCAGGTCCCATCATGGCTGCGATCGGATTAGGTGTTCAAGTCGGTGTCCAACTTCCTTTTAGCCGAACTCATGAATCTGAAGCCGATGTCATTGGTCTTCAGCTAATGGCGAAGTCTGGGTTTGACCCAAGACAATCTGTAAACTTGTGGCAAAACATGGACGCAGCAAGCGGCGGCAACCGCCCAATGGAACTTTTGTCGACTCACCCAGCACCTCAAACCAGAATTGATAATTTACAAGCGAACATGCCTAACGCCTATGCAGACTATCAAGCTACTGCTTACCGCCCGAACTGTCGCTAAAAGTAAGTAATACCATTTCGTATAGGTCATTACCCGCTCAGCGAGAGTTAAAACGTTCGTAATCGCGGCGTGTTACGTCGTACTTAATCTTAGAATAAAAAAACGCTGCGAAATGCAGCGTTTTTTGTTTGAAACCAACGAAATTATTCGCTGTCTGCTTTGTGAAGATGTACATCCATTTGTGGGAATGGAATTGAAATACCCTCTTCATCAAAACGCAGTTTAACGTTTTCAGTGAAGTCGAATTTAACACCCCAGAAATCCGCAGAATTCACCCATGGACGAACAATAAAGTTCACGCTGCTGTCGGCCAGTTCAGATACTGCAATTTTAGGCTCTGGCTCTGCAAGAATACGCTCATCAGCCGCCACCATTTCTTCAAGAATTCTTTTCGCTTTAAGAAGGTCAGCGTCGTAACCAATACCAACAACCATGTCTACGCGACGCGTGTCTCTTGCTGAATAGTTAGTGATGTTGCCACCGTAAATATTGCCATTGGGAACAATAATTTCTTTGTTGTCTGGTGTGTTCATTGTTGTAGTGAAAATACCAATCTTAACAATAGAACCAGCAGTACCTGCAGCTTCGACAAAATCACCCGCTTTAAATGGTTTGAAAACTAGAAGCATTACGCCAGCTGCAAAGTTCTTAAGCGAGTCTTGCAATGACAAACCAATAGCTAAACCAGCAGCACCTAATATAGCAACTAATGACGTTGTATCTACGCCTAGCTGATCAAGCGAAGCGACAATAACAAACAGCATTAGAATGGCGCTAAGGATAGCTTCCAGGAAGTCCACTAGCATGTTGTCATATTTAGACTTGGCCATTAGGCGTCTAAATACAGATAAAATGAATCCAACTACGATCCTACCTATTACATAAATCGCGATTGCCATCAGAATGTTAATCCCCCACGGGATGGCGTAATCGTTTATGTACCTTTCAACATCGCTTGCAGAGAAAAGCGAAAGTTTTTCTTCCATAATATGGTCCTTGTCATGGTTAGTTGATAATTGCTCAAATACGGTAGCAGCTATTTGATTTAAGACCAATATAATATGGGCTCAAACACAGTAAATTTGCTCTAAAGTCTAAGCTACATGGGTGTTTAAAAGCGTTAGCCTTATACAAAAGTAGAGGAAATTCATTTGTTTTACTTTAGGATCTACTGTCCTTTTCTGTACATTTTTGCCGCGGTTTGTTGGCCATCTAGGCAAGGCGGATGTTTGACGGTCTAGTAGCTCTAAATCGACAAGTTTCTATGCCTTATAGGTGGCACATAGGCGCTAGAATGAAAAAACAAAAAATGAACACTTTTTATTCGCTTGTCACACGCTTGTCACTCAACAAGCGCATCCTTCATCACGAAGCTTAAATGCGCTTTGTGTTTCTTTTCCATTTTTTGGAAGTTACCGAGTTATAAGACATTTTTTTTGATGATTTTTTAGCCTCAAAGTTTTAGACTAAAGTCTCATGAAAGTTGACTGTTCACTACGCCTCATCAGTGTGTGTTGAGCAACTTCATGAAGGAGCTTTAGCAAACTATGTCACGTAAAGGATTAACGCATGTTGCTTCTCATAACCCTGTTTTCGGTTGTTCTGTGTCTATTTTTATATTCACTTCGCACCGACAAAGGAAAACATACTAAGTATGCAAGAGCGGACTACCGCCCAGCACCTCAATCGAAGCCTTCATCCACTGTGTTGAAATCAACTTCGAGAAACTCTTCGCCAACAGCGGCGTAGAAAACGAGTCATGTGATTCTTAAATAGGCAGCATGCTGTCGTTTGTGTAAGTTTTTGCATTTTTACTTACGCGATGTCGTCGACAGCATTGCAACCTGTATCTACACACGTATTATACGCGTTAAAACTACACATCTGATTTGTTATGCGTATACCAAGAGTTTATTACCCCAATCCTATTCCGTTAGAACAAGAGTTTGAGTTAACCGAAGATGCTGGACATCACATCGCGACGGTATTGCGCATAAAGCCCAATCGACCAATCGTACTCTTCAACGGCGACGGCAATGAATACAGTGCACAAATCATTAGCGTGCAGCGAAAAAAAGTAACGGTAGAAGCTGATGCTTGCTTATCATTAGCAAAAGAATCCCCTCTCCATCTGCATTTGGGTCAAGGTGTCTCTAAGGGCGATAGGATGGATACCGTATTACAAAAAAGCGTAGAGCTAGGCGTGACAGAAATAACGCCGGTCATCACTGAACGCTGTACGGTAAAGCTCGACGAGTCTCGTTGGGAGAAAAAAATTCAGCAGTGGCAAAAGATTATTATCGGCGCCTGCGAACAAAGTGGCCGCAACATCATTCCCGTACTTAATGCGCCGGTAAGTCTTAACCAATGGTTGTCTTCATCCACCAATACCACAAGATTAGTGCTTGCACCTGGCGCAGAGCAAAGCTTGGCAAGGCAACCTTATAATGCTCAAGGTTTTCGTTTGCTTATTGGCCCTGAAGGTGGGTTATCTGAAACAGAAATTCATCAGGCAAACGAAAACGGCTATCAGTCGGTAAGTTTGGGCCCACGTATTTTGCGCACCGAGACAGCAGCGATTACAAGCCTAAGTATTCTTCAAGCTCAGCACGGCGACTTCTAAGTCAGTATTTTAGGCAGCTATATAGCAAGCATAGTGCTAGCTCAGTAACTTGAAGAATTCAGGTGTGCCCCCATATATGTTTACAATCAGCTGGGCCATCTGAGCCGGCATTTTATCAACATTCAAGGTGAAAACATTATGCAATATACCGTTGGCGTAATTATGGACCCCATCGCGAGCATTAAGCCACATAAAGATACAAGCTTTGCGATGATGCTTGAAGCTCAGCGCCGCGGTGCAAAGGTCGTATATTTTGAATTAAAAGACCTGTATTTAGACAATGGTAAGCCTATGGGTTTAGGTAAAACCGTATCGGTCAAGGATCAAGCTACAGATTTCTACACCATTGAAGACGAGTCGACCTTGCATTTAGGCGACATTGATGTGTTACTCATGCGCAAAGATCCACCCTTTGACAGCGAGTTTTTGTATGCGACTCAGGTGCTGTCGCTTGCGCAGGACGCGGGAGCGCTAGTTGTAAATAACCCTCAAGCGCTTCGCGACTACAACGAGAAGCTGTTTACGTCGTACTTCCCAGAACACATTCCCAATACCTTAGTCACGAACAACCAAGCGCTTATCCGTGAGTTTCACGCCAAGCACCAAGACATTATTTGCAAACCCTTAGACGGTATGGGTGGCGCGTCTATCTTTAGAGTGAAGCCTGATGGCAATAACTTAGGCGTTATTATTGAAACCCTAACCAAGTTAGGCACGCGCTACATGATGGTACAAGAGTACCTTCCAGAGATTAAAGACGGCGATAAGCGCGTACTCATCGTTGATGGTGAAGTCATGCCGTATTGCTTAGCGCGACTGCCTACAAAAGGGGAAACCAGAGGTAACCTAGCCGCTGGCGGTACAGGACGCCCTCAGCCAATCTCAGATTCTGACCGCGCCCTAGCCGAAGCCATCGCGCCAACGCTCAAAGAAAATAACATTTTATTTGTAGGACTTGATGTTATTGGCAGCAAAATTACTGAAATAAACATTACTAGCCCAACTTGCGTAAGAGAAATAGAAGCAGCTTACGATGTTAATATAATGGGTGCGCTGTTTGACGCCATTGAAAAGCGCTTAGCCAGTAAATAAAGTAAGGTTGTATTGGTAACACAGTGCAGTTCGTATCGTAAAAAGCAAATATGAGTGGATAGAGCGCCTTTAGCTTCAATAGTGTAAAGGCCCTCACAGAGCAAAAGATAGTAGATAAAAGACAAACTATGACGGAATTAAAAAGCCTACAAAATCATTTTCTGGTCGCGATGCCTAGTTTGGACGATCCGTATTTCTCTCGCTCACTCATTTATATTTGTGAACACAACGCTGAAGGTGCTATGGGTATTGTAGTAAATCAACCCTCTACCATGAACGTGAAGCAGCTTCTTGAACAGACTGACAAAGAACTCACTGTGTCTGACGACAAAGCAGAGCAAATCGTGCTGGCTGGCGGTCCTGTAAGCCAAGAGCGAGGATTTGTGCTGCACTCGTCGCAAAGAGAGTGGGCATCTAGCTTAAAGCTTGCACCAGGGGTTATGGTGACCACCTCCAAGGACATTTTGACTGCTATTGCCAATGATGAAGGCCCTGAAGACGTTTTGATTGCTTTGGGGTACGCGGGCTGGACAGCCGGTCAGCTTGAGAAGGAAATGCAGGAAAACGCATGGCTCACCATCGAAGCTGACGAAGAAATTCTGTTTAACACGCCTATGCACAAGAAATGGCAAGCAACAGTAAATAAACTCGGTGTGGATGTATGGCAGCTAGCACCGGGAGCGGGACATGCCTGATATAGGAAATCGTACGGTACTTGCGTTTGATTTTGGTACCAAAAGCATTGGCGTGGCGGTAGGTCAGGAAATTACCGGTACGGCTTCCCCTCTTGCAGCGCTGAAGGCACGAGACGGTATTCCTGACTGGACGTTAATAGAAAAGCTTTACGAAGAATGGCAACCGCATATCGTGGTGGTGGGTTTACCGCTTAATATGGATGGTACTGAGCAGGAGATGACTCAACGCGCCCGCAAATTTGCAAACCGTCTACATGGGCGTTTTAAAGTGGCCGTTGACACCTGTGATGAGCGACTGACTACCACAGACGCTAAAGCCATGCTGTTTGAGTTAGGTGGCTATAAGAAACTGACTAAAGATAAGGTTGATAGTGTGTCGGCCTGTGTAATATTCGCTAGCTGGAGCGAGAGTCAGTACGAATAATTGTTAAGGCCTGTTGACCTTTGTATGCTGCTGGCTCTTGCTGTTATTATTTTTCTGCCCCACACTGCCAGCAGACATCAAAAGCAGCGCCGTTTTGTTCACTGCACTCACCGCAAATCCAGTCTTCACTAGATAATGCCTTATCGTTTGATTTCTGAATGAAGAGCTCAATAACTTTCGACGCTCTTGCATACCAGCTATCGTCAACAAGCCACACTTCCTGCTGAGAATCTTGCCAAGGCAGCTCTCCGATTGCGCCACTGGCAAACTCATTTTTTACCATATAAGGAATAGATAAAGCGTCAAGCTCGCTGCGAACCGCTTGAAGTTCAAAAGCGTCTTGTGAAGTGAAGAGTTTTTTCAATGGCTACCCTCTTGTTAAACACAAAAGCAGCCCGTGGGCTGCTCATCATGCGAGAAAAACGTGTCTCTCTACTGCTTTATTTCAGTAAGCGTTTCAAATGCAGCTCCCCCTAAAGGGATTTCAGCATAAAGCGAAAGCAATTAGTCATCCATATCAATAGATACATTTGACAGTGTACCTAAGCTAGAACCGTCGCTGGTATCAAGCTTGATCATTAAGCGCAGGTCATTAGGCGAGTCGGCGTGGTGCAGCGCTTGGTCCATATCAATCTTACCCGCTTTGTACAAATCATACAGGGCCATATCAAAGCTCTGCATGCCCTGCTCTTTGCCTTTTTTCATTGCTTCTTTTAACGCGCCTATTTCATTGCGCTGTATTAGGTCGCGCACTAGCGGCGAATTAAGCAATATTTCTATTGCCGCAACCCTACCCTTGCCGTCTGGCGTAGGTACTAGTTGCTGCGCAACAATGGCGCGGATGTTTAAGCTTAAGTCAAAGCGCAACTTATCGTGCTGATCTTTCGGCGCTAAATGCATAATACGTTCAATAGCTTGGTTCGCGTTGTTAGCGTGCAGCGTAGCCACACACAAATGCCCGGTATCAGCAAACGACATGGCATATTCCATGGTTTCCATTGAACGAATTTCACCAATAAGAATGACATCAGGTGCCTGACGTAGCGAACTTTTAAGGGCGTCGTCGAAAGACTGAGTATCTATGCCCACCTCGCGCTGGGTAATAACACAGTTTTTATGCTCGTGCACAAATTCAATGGGGTCTTCAATAGTCAGTATATGCCCGTGCGAATTTTCATTTCTATGCCCAATAAGCGCAGCCAGTGACGTGGACTTACCCGTGCCTGTTCCACCTACAAATAGAACAAGACCGCGTTTAGCCATAATAATTTCTTTTAATACTCGCGGCAGACCCAAATCATCAGCTTTCGGAATTTGAGTAACGATGCGGCGAATCACCATGCCCGCTTGGTCACGCTGCCAAAATGCAGAGCAGCGGAAACGACCAATGCCCTCTCGTACTATGGCGAAATTACATTCTTTGGTCGTGTGAAACTCATTCTGCTGTTTTTCAGTCATCGCTTCGTGAACCAGCGCCAGCGATGCCTCTTCCGAGGTCGCGCTTTCCGTCACTGGCGTAAGTTTGCCGTTAATTTTGGCACTTACCGGAAACCCCGCAGTGACGAATAAATCCGATGCGTTGGTATCGACCATTTTTTGTAGTAGTGAATCTAACATATTGGCCTCTAGAAACTGTTCATCGACTGTTTATCAACTGACTTTGCTGCGGCGTCTTGTTTGGTAATAACCCCCATTGCCACTAAGCGCTGAAGACACTGATCCATGGTTTGCATACCGTGAGCCTGACCCGTTTGAATAACCGAGTACATTTGCGGCACTTTATCTTCTCGAATAAGGTTACGAATAGCGGGGATCCCCACCATGATTTCATGAGCCGCAACTCGGCCCCCGCCTACTTTCTTAAGCAGTGTCTGTGAAATAACCGCACGCAATGATTCCGACAACATAGAACGCACCATGGCTTTTTCTTCTGCCGGGAAAACATCGATAATACGGTCAATGGTTTTTGGTGCAGAGTTGGTGTGAAGAGTGCCAAATACTAAATGGCCGGTTTCGGCAGCTGAAATGGCAAGGCGTATGGTTTCTAAGTCACGTAGCTCACCGACTAGAATTACGTCTGGGTCTTCACGAAGCGCCGAGCGCAGTGCGTTATTAAACGAGTGCGTATCGCGGTGTACTTCCCGCTGGTTTACCAAGCTAAGCTTGTTGTCGTGCACGAATTCGATAGGGTCTTCAATGGTAAGAATGTGCTCGCGCTTATGGGTGTTGATATGGTCGACCATGGCCGCAAGCGTGGTACTTTTACCCGAGCCGGTGGCACCTGTCACAAGTACAATGCCGGTAGGCTGATTTATAATTTCCTTGAAAATTTCAGGCGCGCCAAGGTCGTCTAAGGTTAATACTTTACTGGGGATAGTACGTAATACTGCGGCGGCGCCTCGGTTTTGCACAAACGCGTTAACACGAAAGCGCGACAAGCCATTAACTTCGAAAGAAAAATCGGTTTCCAGGTTTTCTTCGTATTCTTTGCGCTGCATGTCATTCATAATCTCATAAACGAGACCATGTACTTGCTTGTGATCGAGGGCTGGCACATTCAGTTTACGCATTTCGCCATCTACACGAATTATTGGTGGTAGGCCCGCTGATAAGTGTAAATCTGAGGCGTTATTCTTAACACTGAAAGCCAAAAGTTCGGTAATATCCACAACCACTTCTCCAAAACAAGGTGAATAATGCAAACAATAGCAGAAAGACTAGATTCCGCACGAAAAGGAATAGACCAAGCCGCTACCAGTGCACATCGTCCACCAAATTCCGTTAAATTGCTAGCGGTTAGCAAAACAAAACCCGTATCAGATATCATGGAAGCGTATGAAGCCGGACAACGTATGTTCGGCGAAAATTACGTGCTGGAAGGTGTTGAAAAGGTTCAGGAACTTTCTCACTTAAGCGATATAGAGTGGCACATGATTGGTCCAATCCAATCGAATAAAACCAAAGTGGTAGCCGAACACTTTGATTGGGTTCAGTCTGTAGATAGAGAAAAAATTGCTCGTCGCTTAAACGAACAGCGGCCTGACTCAATGCCGCCGTTAAACGTGTGCATTCAGGTTAATATTGATGACGAAGAGAGTAAGTCAGGGGTAGCCCTAAGTGAATTAGATGCGCTAGTGGAGTTTATTAACTCTCAAAAGCACCTGACCTTGCGTGGACTAATGGCCATTCCCAAAGCTGATCCTAGTGAAGAACAACAGCGCGCCACACTGTCTAAGCTAAAAGAATTATTCGACCACTACCATACATCATTGAGCAATTTTGATACCCTATCCGTAGGAATGAGTAGTGATATGACAGAAGCGATTCAACACGGGTCGACTATGGTGCGCATCGGTACCGCTATTTTCGGTAAGCGAAACTAGCGCGCTAACCCAACGGATAGCGCTTCGCCTCGCTACACAGACTTAAACGCAACCAACAAATAGGATTTACATGCAACAGAAAAAATTAGCATTTATTGGCGCGGGTAACATGAGCCGCAGCATCATCAGTGGTCTTATCAAATCTGGGTACGCGAAAGAAAACATCCTTGCGGCAAACCCTTCCACACCAAAGTTAGACGGCCTGAAGGCCGAGTTTGGTATTCACACCACACAATCTAATGATGAAGCCTGCCAATTCGCTGATGCCATAGTCCTTGCGGTAAAACCACAAATAATGGGCGATATGTGCGGCGAGCTTCAGAAAAACAATGACCTTTCGGGCAAGTTGTTTATGAGCATTGCAGCTGGGCTGCCGGTAGCCAGATTGCAAGAAATGCTAGGTGGTGAATACCCTGTTGTTCGTATTATGCCAAACACCCCGAGCTTGTTAGGCAAAGGCATGTCTGGGATGTATGCCGACGACACGGTTTCTGAGTCAGACAGGCAATACGTTGACGATGTAATGAACAGCGTTGGCAAAACCGTTTGGGTAGATAAAGAAGAGGGTATTAACGGTGTTATCGCCGCAGCGGGCAGCAGCCCAGCTTATTTCTTCTTGTTCTTACAAAATATGCAGGAAGAAGCCATGAACATGGGCTTTGACAAAGCGCAATCTCGCTTAATGGTCCAACAAGCCATGTTAGGCGCAGCCGAAATGGTTTGTAACAACCCAGACCTTGAATTAAGCGAGCTTCGTGCCCAAGTTACGTCTAAGGGCGGCACTACCGCAGAAGCCGTTAACACTTTCATTAATGAAGGTTTAAAAGATATTGTCAGCAAGTCGATGCGCGCCGCCGTAGCACGTGCTGAAGAAATGGCAAAACAGCTATAACGTTTTAGGAAAAACACAACATGAACGCAACGGTATTTTTGGTTGATACCTTATTTAGCCTTTATTTGATGGTGGTTATTCTGCGCCTTTGGTTACAAATGGTTCAGGCAGATTTTTATAATCCACTCAGTCAATTTGTAGTAAAAGCAACCCACCCTATCGTGGGGCCGTTGCGCCGTATTATTCCGTCAATCGGCAGGTTCGACACCGCTACTTTTGTGTTAGCGGTAGCGGTATGCGCGCTCAAGCTAATAACCCTAGGGTTAATGTTTGGCGGTAGTCTAAACCCAGTCGGCATTGCGATTTTATCAGTGATTGGCGTGATAAAAGAAACCCTGTCGTTAATGTTCTGGGTGTTGCTACTACGCGCTATTTTGAGCTGGGTGTCACAAGGTCAGTCTCCGGTTGACTATGTTCTGTATCAGCTAACCGAGCCGTTTTTAGCGCCAATACGCAAAGTCATTCCACCATTGGGCGGTTTGGACTTGTCAGTGCTTATTGCCATCATCGCATTACAGTTTTTACAGCTTCTGATCCAAGACACTTTCCCTATGTAGCTAATGTCAGTTCAAGACACTGTTAGGGAAAGTATTGGTCTTGCAGTTTGGTTCATAGAGCAAAACAAGCTGTAATGGGTAAGAATTGAAAATAAGATGAAGGCAGAGGTAGTTTCTATCATGGGTAGAATGAATCAAATCAAAAAAGCTTACGTCGCACTTCTTGTGATGGCTATGTCATGCTTAAGCGTTTCCGCATTTGCCGAGCAGAAGCAAACGCTTGGTGAATGGGATGTTCACTATATGGTGGTGAGTACGCCATTTCTCACACCTGAAGTGGCGGCTAGCTACGGCATTGTGAGAAGTAAGTTTAATGCGTTGGTTAACATTTCGGTGTTAGACAAAGTTTCCGGTGAAGCGCAACGGGCAGATGTCACAGGTACAGCTAAGAATCTGTTAGGTAACTCGCGTAAGCTGACTTTCAAAAAGGTGGAAGAAGGTGATGCTATCTATTACCTTGCCGTGCTGCCATTTCGCGATCAGGAAACCTTTAGGTTTGAGATTGACGTTCAAAAAGGTAGCAGCAAACAAACGCTGAAGTTTCAGCAAAAAATGTACGTTGACGAGTAATTTATAAGGCGAGCACTGCTTTAATAATACCAATATCATAAGTAAGCGCTCACCTGTAACGCACTCATGCTTGTGATGAAAAGCACTGATTAACGAAGCGAGATATCCGTTAGCCCGGTATCTCGCTTTTTTATTATGTTAAAAATAGGGTAACTGCACTTTACCAATTGAATGTGGTGGTAAATAATCAAAGCAACTGGTCGGGCAAGTTAGTGTAGTCGGATTATGTGTAACCATTAGCACTTAAGTCATGAAAGACAGATGAGCACTGCGCCGCAGCAAAGAGCGACATGCACTAACTGCCTTCATAGCAAATAAAAAGAGAACAATTATGAATACGCCCTCGTCTCAGACAGCTACACCACAGTCTGCCCACAATTCAGAACAACTCTCACCTTACTTCCCTAACTTATTATCTCCGTTGGATTTGGGGTTTACTCAACTTCGCAACCGTACCCTAATGGGTTCAATGCATTTAGGTTTGGAAGAAGAGAAAGGCGGATTTGACAAACTTGCTGCGTTTTACGCTGAGCGAGCAAAAGGTGGTGCGGGGCTAATCGTAACAGGTGGTATTAGCCCTAATATTTCAGGTTGGGTAGCGCCCTTTGCTGGCAGAATGACCCGCTCTCGCCACGCGAAAAAGCACCGTGTTATTACCGACGCTGTGCATAAGGAAGACGGCAAAATTTGCATGCAAATTTTGCATTCAGGCCGTTACGGTTATCACCCACTTGCTGTTTCGGCTTCACCTATGAAGTCGCCTATTACCCCTTTTAAGCCTCGCGAATTGTCCTCACGTGGCGTAAGAAGCACAATTAAAGACTACGTAAAATGTGCAGCCCTTGCCCAGCAAGCAGGCTATGACGGCGTGGAAATTATGGGTTCTGAAGGCTACCTCATTAATCAGTTTTTCTGTGAACGCACCAATCATAGAAATGATGAATGGGGTGGCAGCTTAGAAAATAGGGCTCGTCTGGCAATAGAAATAGTAAAAGGTGTACGCGAGAAAGTGGGCACTAACTTCATTATTATTTATCGCCTGTCTATGCTGGACTTAGTCGAAGGCGGCGCTAAGTGGGACGAGGTTGTATATTTAGCCAAAGAAATCGAAAAAGCAGGCGCTACGCTAATTAATACCGGCATTGGATGGCACGAAGCGCGGGTACCTACTATTTCCACATCGGTGCCTCGCGCGGCGTTTACCTGGATAACCGAACGCATGAAAAAAGAGGTGTCTATCCCTCTTATTACCACTAACCGTATCAATACGCCTGAAGTTGCAGAATCGGTACTCGCACAAGGCCATGCTGATATGGTATCGATGGCGCGACCTTTCTTGGCTGACGCTCACTTTGTAGCGAAGGCTATGCGCAATGAGTCTAAGCTAATCAACACGTGTATTGCCTGTAACCAGGCTTGCCTAGACCATGCATTCGAACAAAAGCGTGCAAGTTGCTTGGTAAACCCACAAGCGTGCTACGAGACCGAACTTACCTTTCCCCCTACTCACAATAAGAAAAAACTAGCGGTAGTAGGTGCAGGGCCTGCGGGTTTGGCGTTTTCCATGTATGCCGCAGAGCGCGGTCACGAGGTACATCTATTTGATAAAGCCAGTGAAATTGGCGGTCAATTTAATTACGCCAAGCAAGTGCCGGGTAAAGAAGAGTTTTACGAAACCCTACGCTATTTTGACAATCAGCTAGCTCGCCTGGGCGTTACGGTTCACCTTAACACCGAGATTAACGCAGAAAGCCTTGCCGATGAGAAGTTTGATGAAGTGGTGCTAGCCACCGGTATTAATCCTCGTACGCTTACAATTGAAGGGCACGACCACCCTAAAGTGATGAGTTATTTAGACGTATTGCGCGACCACAAGCCAGTAGGCAAGAAAGTGGCTATTGTTGGCGCCGGCGGCATTGGTTTTGATGTAGCAGAGTTCTTGGTTGAACACGAACATTTAGCCAAAGATAAAGAAAAATGGCTGGCGCATTGGGGTATAGATAAAGACTATGCGGCACCGGGTGCACTAAAGGAAAAAGCCATAGAGCCTTCAGATCGCGAAGTGTATCTATTGCAACGTAAAACGTCTAAAGTGGGCAAAGGACTGGGCAAAACTACGGGCTGGATCCACAGGCAATCATTGAAACACCACAATGTTCAAATGATAAATGGTGTGAGCTACGAGAAAGTAGATGATGAAGGCCTGCACGTGCTGATTAACGACACGCCCAAAGTATTGCCGGTCGATAACGTCATTGTATGTGCTGGTCAGGAGCCGTTTAAGCCTCTGCAACAACCTCTAGAAGAGGCAGGATTTACCGTGCACATTATCGGCGGTGCTGACGTAGCGGCTGAACTTGATGCTAAACGCGCTATCCGTCAAGGCGCTGAACTGGCAGCGCGAATTTAAAACTGATCGAACATGATAGCGTTGCCGTCCGGGTCTTTAACAATTAGATGCCCGGGGCCGCTATCGCCTTTCACAGGCACGTCTAAAGCGATGTCTTGTTCAACTAGATTTGCCTGAAGTGCCCTAACATCACTTGGGTTGAAGGTCATAATGTTATCTTCAAACATCCCTTCGAATAACCCAATCATGGTGGTGCCATTTTTCATCATTAACCATTTATCTTCCACCGAGCCGCATGAAGGCATGGCTTCAAAGCCCAAGGCCTCATAAAACGTCTTCGACTTGCTGATGTCCTTAACCGTTAAACTTAACGAAAATAGTCCTAACTCCACTGCATGCTCCCTGATAATTTTTGAATATTGTTCACTAACTACTCTAGTGAAGCTTTTCAACAATATCACTGCCATTAGTCGCAAAAAGAAAAAAGCCAGTAATACTGAATATTACTGGCTTTACGTCAAATATCGGCGTCGTACTGCTCTTAACCTAACGCTGATTGCGCTGTAAAAAGTTTAAATAAAAATATTATTCCTTAACTTTTTTGACTAGCGATCCAGCGATCAATTTTCTGCTCAAGAATAGCAAGTGGAATGCCGCCCGTGTTTAACACTTGTGCGTGGAACTCACGGATATCGAAATCATCACCTAATGCCTTCTCCGCGCGCGCGCGCAATTCTTGAATTTTAAGCGCGCCCACTTTGTAAGATAGCGCTTGCGACGGGATCGCAATATAACGCTCTACCTCGGCAACAACTTCTGTGCGGGTCATGCCTGAGTTATCAAGCATAAAGTCGATGGCTTGTTCGCGGGTCCAACCTTTCGCGTGAATACCTGTGTCTACCACCAAACGCATGGCGCGCAACTGCTCATCTTGAAGCGTGCCATAACGATTCCATGGATCGTCAAAGAACCCCATTTCATATCCTAGCGTTTCAGAATACAGCGCCCAACCTTCACCGAAGGCTGGTAGGAAGCTAAAGCGCATGAATGAAGGTAGCGCTTCATTTTCTTGCGCTAGACTCACTTGGAAATGGTGACCTGGAGCGCCTTCGTGTAGATACAAGGTAACGTTGCCGGTGGTTAAGCGGCTAGGCAAATCGTAGGCATTAAAGTAGAAAGTACCTGGACGAGAGCCGTCTGGCGTGCCCGGCTGATATGATCCACCCGCACTGAATTGCTCGATAGCAGGGTCGTAGGGTTTGATTTCTAGCTCAGACTTCGGCAACAGTGAAAAATACTGATCAATTTTCTCATCAACTTCACGGCCAATATCGTAATAGCTCTGTGTTAGCGCTTCACGGCTTTCAGGCTTGAACTTAGGATCGGTACGTACATAGTCGAAGAATTCGTTTAATGTCCCTTCAAACTTCACTTCGTCCTTAATTTCAAGCATGTCATTTTTGATACGCTTAACTTCTTTTAAACCAAGGTTATGCAGTTCATCAGGCGTCATTGGTAGTGTCGTTGAACCTTCCACCATCAATTGATAAAGCTTTGCACCACCTTTCATATCGCTAAGGCCAATGCTTTCACGTGCAATAGGCAAATACTCATCGCGAAGGAAGTCGCGCATACGCGTGGTTGCATCGTAAATCTCTTGCGTCGCTTTCTCGTAGTCAGCGGTTAAACGGGCTTTTTCTTCGTCAGAGAAACTTTCTGGGAACATAGTAATTGGCCCCCAAAACTGTGACTCTTTAATTGGGATAGCCAGCTGAGTATCGAACTGCTTGATCACGCGATCGATAGTAAGTTTAGTTTCAAGAACACCGCTTTCCATGCCCTCGCGGAACTTTCCGATAGCGCGGTCAGAAATAGCAATGTAATCCTTATGGCGAGATAAGTTATTTTCGTAATCTTCTACTGTTTTAAATGGCGCTGCGCCCTTTCCGCTCGCAAAAGTCGGGTAGAAGGTGTGGAACCCACTGAAGTGATTAACAGGACGCACTTCCGTTAGCGCTTCAATCTCGTCGGTAGACATTTTTAGCGAGCGCTCTTCGTTGTATTTAAATACGTCGTAGGCGAGTTTATCGGTGTCGCTTAACTTACTGCGGTCAATTTGTTTAAGCTCTGACAAGTTTAGCAATGTCGCTGTTTTTCCCGCTAAAGCGTGAGAGTCTGTTAAGAAGTCGCCCATTCTGTCCGCGTAACGCATGTCGCCGCGAAAAATGGCCATGATTGGGTTTAGCTCAATATCACGCTGGTCAGCGGCTGCAAATAACGCAAAAAGTTTTTCGTGCTCAGACGCTTCTTTTGACACTGAAGTACTATTTGATGAACTCTGCACATTAGCGCTGCCGTGTTCATGTGCCACAGCTGAGCTAAGGCCCAGTGCCATAGTTACTGCACTACTTACAAGTAGTGTTTTGAATGCTTTCATTTTTTATTTCCTTGTTGTTTCGCCCTTGTTCTGCATGCTATTTCGCAAAAAAAGCGCTGTCGTTATGTGTTTTCTTGATTCTTTATATCGCGTGATAAGCGCATTTAAACCTAATAATGCGTACCTGACGCCAGAAATCAGGCATACCGCCGATACAATTCAGCGTTTACTTGATAAGTCACAGGTTCACACGGTATCTATTCATGTAAGGTTTTTCGGGCTGCACCATTTATTCAGGCAAATGAGCCATCTCTTTTCGCCACGCCCTCTCATACGCATCACGGCCTAATACACGTTGTGCGTACGCGGCTACATTGTCTGTTTTACCGTCTAGCGTGATATCTAGCTTGCTGCCTTTTGCCCACGCCAAAATATGACCGGCTATTATGTCGGCCATGGTAAACATGGTGCCGCATACAAATTCTTTATCGCCCAGCATAGAAGAAAATACGGGCAACACGCGCTTGAACTCCCACACCGCTACATCACGCATTTGTTCAAGTCTTTGCTCTCTAGGCAACGCAAAGGTGTGCTTTGCTAAATTCCAAATCGGTTGCTCTAACTCATTGGTAAGGAACAGCATCATTTCTTCATATTTGGCTCGCTCGAAGCTACCAGGCTCTGGAATGAATTCATGCAAGCCGTGACGTTCAGCTAAAAAAGTGACGATAGCCGCCGATTCCGTCAAGGTACCTTCTGGCGTCGAAAGCGCTGGGATTTTAGAGGCAGGACTGATGGCTTTATATTCTTCTGACAGGTGTTGCCCTTGTTTTAAGTCAACTAAGCTGTACTCAAAAGGTAAACCTAGCTCTTCCAGTGCCCATGCCACGCGAACCGAGCGAGTTTTCGGATATCCGTAAAGTGTATACATACCTATGCCCTTGCTTATGTAATGTGAGCTAACTGTAAGTCGAATAGGAAAAAAGTGCTACTGCCATATTGTTACTGAGTTTTAACACTGTAACTTCTGTATGACAGTACCGCCTACTTATGGAGAGGCTCCATATCCAAAGACTATATAAAGAGGCTACCTTCAAAAAGAGTGAAAATAATAAGGAAAAGCCAAAAAGATAAGGTAATGGTCGGTAACTTTTTCACGTAACCAATATAATGATTTCCGTAAATGCCAGTAGCTATGCGCTAACACACAACTCGGTTGTCGCTTCAACGCCCTAGTATTCCTAGTCTTGCGTAGTATCCCTGAGTTATGCGCCACAATGGTTCACTTTATGCTCATCTCACTTCAATGCTTTTAACAAATTCGTTAATAATTGAGTGAAGGAGAACACGATGAAGAAACGTTTACTATCTACCTTAGCAGGTTCACTGACATTAATGTTAAGTGCGAGCAGTTTCGCAGGTCATCATGATAGTGATGGAAAAGAAGTGATAATGAATAACCTGGAAACAGGGATGAGCATGGGCTCAGTAGTGGTGAGCAGTTATGATGATGACGGTGTAGTATTTACGCCAAATCTGTCAGGGTTAACCCCGGGCATTCATGGTTTTCATGTTCATCAAAATGGTGATTGTTCACCAGCAATGAAAGATGGAAAAAAAGTGTTGGGCGGCGCAGCGGGCGGCCATTTCGATCCAGAAGATACCGGTAAACACCGTGCTCCTTGGTCTGAAAAGGGTCACGAGGGTGATCTACCCGTGCTTTATGTTGATGAAAATGGAAACGCAACCCAGCCTATCTTTGCACCAGAGCTTGAGTTAGATGATATTGAAGGCCGCGCCTTAATGATTCACGCAGGTGGCGACAATTACTCTGATTCACCTAAAAAGTTAGGTGGCGGTGGTGACCGCGTAGCATGTGGCGTAATTGGGAAATAAACTAACGCCACCTCATGTTATGCAATCAATCTTATACAAAAAAGCGGCTTCTAAAGCCGCTTTTTATACTTCACTTGTCCCGTCCTAAAATACGTTGACATAAAGAGGATTTCTTTATGACAACTTCAAGTAATCAAAGGCCTAAGCGCACACAGCGTGATTACACCTTAGCTT